>JAPLQN010000037.1 GCA_026399645.1 Candidatus Methylopumilus sp.
CCTTTTTCAATATATGGCTGGTTAATCAATAAATGATGATGACCTGAGCCTTCTACATATTCTCCAGCAGGGCTAATCAGCATGCCATTTAATTCAAAGATCACCTTAAAAGGGCTTGTTACTTTATCTCCATCTTTTAGATTAGCAAAATTCACTGAAGACTTGCTCAATGCGCCTCCATCTCTTGGGTAAGAGAAAATATTTAAGGAAAAAAGAAGGGTTAATACGCCTACAAATAAAAGAGTTTCTATTTTCATCAGTAATTGTCCTTATGAGATATTATTATTTAGTAAGATGGTTTGAAAAAGAATGATTTACATCTCTGTGATTCATTTCATCTTTTCTAACAGCAAGAATCACATCGCTTAACCGTGCATCTTTTTTTAGATGCCAGTAATCAATAGCTATTTGAGGGGCTGGAATATTTTCATATTTACCTTCTCGAATTCCCTGCAAATATTCTGTATAGCTATAAACAGCCTCTTCTTCAAAATAGCCCACTAAACGATGGGCTGTTTTGGACGATATCAAATATAGCAAAAAGAATAAATTATAGAAATGCCTTGCGCTAAAATAATCAAAAGTCTCTCAAAGCTATTGGGTTTGGCAATTTCAATGAAGGTCATTAAATGCATACGTCTATTCTCGGCCTCTTCTAGAAGTGTCTTTATCCATCCTTGATCATTTTCTATACGCCTTAAAGACTTCAGGTGCTGTAATGTGCCACCCACCATCCCTGGCACACCGGCAACCGTCTCTAGAACTACTGCCCTATGTCCATAACGCCCTGCAAAAAAAGTATCGGCAAAGACGCGTAGAAATTTAGTACACACCAAAGCGAAGTAATCGGAGGGGCTTTCGGCTTCATGATGAATTATTCTTTTTATCATATTGTTTTTAACAGGTTAATTTAACCTCTTGAGTTCAATCCAAAAAATTCAGATTCTTAATATTTTATATTATTCCAATTTGAATTCTTATTGGCTTTTATTGTGAACTTTTTCCAATAATATTTGACAAAAAACCAATAAATTTATATAGCTATTTTTATGAAACCTCTTATTTTCTTACATCCAGTCTTAAGCTTGCACCTATCTGCTGCTAATGATGATAATAAGGTAATATTTCAATATGTTATCTATTAAAAACTTTAAGATATTTTATCTTTTAATTATTCTCTTCTTTTCTTTTGTAGCACATGCTAAAGACTCACCAGAAAAACCATTAACTGGTAAATATACCGAAAAGTTCCACAATGGAAATTTAAAATATGAAGTTAATTATGTTGATGGTAAAAAAGAGGGTCTAGAAATTTTCTGGTATATCAGTGGTGGAAAATATATTCAGACAACTTATAAAAATGATAAAGAAGATGGTATTTGGAATCAGTGGTTCGAAAATGGCCAATTAAAGCTAGAAGCGCATTACAAAAATGGAAAAGAAGATGGTTTATTTACACTTTTTTATGACACCGGTACCAAGCGTTCTGAATCTAATTTTGTAAATGGTGAAAAAGTTGGATACGAAACCTATTGGGAAAGAAATGGTGACGTCAAATCAAAGACATTGTACAAATCTAAGTCATTAGATAAAGATAATAAATCAGCTAATTAAATAGGTTTTTCAAGAGTTAAATTTTTTGATATTTTTGCGTCACGCCCTTCGCTAACTCGGGAAAAATTTCTTTTAAAAGTCTCCTCGCAGTCCAACCATGATTGACCGTCCTCCCATTGGTGCTATATCTTTTAAGAAAGATGCATGCTCACGAATTTCTTCATCCAATAAATTATTAGCTCTTGTAAAGGCTTCTAAATTTAATTGCGTAGGTAACTTGTAAGTCGCCATCATACTGACGTTTGTATATGCGTCTGTAATAAGCTCTTTGCCTGTTTGATAATTATAATTTGTCGCAACACGATCTTGTTTGAAAGCATGAAGTACATCTAGCCTTGCGCCAAAGCGATCTAATTCATACTTAAGACCTGCGCCTAATTTAAAGGGGGAAATACGAGGCACATAACCACCATTCGTTTTATCTTTAGCATCCACATAATCACCTCTCACGTTTAACTGTAAGTTATCAGTGAGCATGCTCTTACCTTCTAACTCAAGCCCTTTAAACTCAGCTTTGATGCCCAAAAATTGAGATATTTTGTAAGTTTCACCACCTACAGCTCTCTCTTCGCCTGTTGACTTTAATCCAATATAATTTGAAAACTTCGTGTAATAGGCACCCAAAGTCAAACTATCTTGTCCAGATTTCCAACGTATCTGGCCATCCAATCCATTAGATTCTTCAATCTTTAAATTAGTTTGTCCTCGCTCATATGACCCGGTTGCCGCATGAACGCCATTTGCATATAGCTCAAAGTAAGATGGCGCGCGTTCATTATGACTTAGGTTTCCAGCTAAAGACCATTGAGAATTTAAACTATAAAGTCCGCCAATCGCCCCATTATTTGTTTTGAAACTCTTGGTAGCGGCTGTAAAATTTTCACCGCCTTTAGAATCTACATCGTGCTCCCCATGCCTTAAACCAAAAGTTATTTTATGTTGATTGATGGGTAGTTCTTCATAGAGATAAACCGACTGACTATTGGTTTTAGATGAGGGAACAAAGGCCTCCGCACCTAACGCTTGAAATTTTCCGCTTTCAAATTGCAAGCCCACAACACCCTTCATACTTAGTAATGGTTGATGGCCTAACTCAAATGTGCCATCAATACCTTGGTTTTTAAATGTTGTATTAATTGAACCGTTCTCAAATTCTTTATGAATATAATCAGTATAAGCAGCTCGAAATTTGGCACGATCAAAGAGTGTGCCAAGATCTCTAATTTCAGAAGCGAAATCAAAACGATCATTATCCATATCAATAGAAACTGCTGATTCTAATGGGCTTCCGTATTGTGTTTGATGTTTGGCATAACTCATGCCAGCATAACCTCTATCAAAAATCATGGACGCCCCTATAGCGCCACCTTTAGTCTCTGATTGGCTATTAATAAGTTTATTTGTGCCATGATCTATCGGGTAATTAGAAGTTCTTTTTCTATCTGAAACTGCATTACCTGGAATGCTTAAATTTTTTGCATCTCGGTTATAGGCATCAAAGTGCATCACTAAATTACCTTTACCCACATCCACCACTGCAGCATTACTTTGCTCTAAATTAGCTCCGCCATAACGTACTTCACCTCGACCTGTAATACCTTCAAATTTCTCTTTAGGAATTCGATGATCAATGGCATTTACTACGCCGCCTACTGCACCACCCCCGTAAAGAAGTGTGGCAGGTCCCCGAATGACATCAATTTGTTCAATAATTAAAGGGTCAATCGATACACCATGGTCAAAACTTAAGTTAGAAGCGTCTAAATTATTAACGCCATTTTGTAAGATCTTAATGCGATCGCTATCCATCCCTCGAATCATAGGGCGGCCCACTGAAGGGCCAAAGGAGCTATTACTTACACCTGGAATACTATTTAATGTTTCAGCTAAAGTATTTTCTCGCCTTAATGACAGCTCTCGACCATTAAGAATAGAAATCGGTATCACCATTTGATCAGAGCCAACACCCAAAGGATTACCAGTCACCGCTGTGGTGGGTATAGTTAAAGTTCCTTTATCCGCACCGATCGCTGGATAAGTAAATATAAAAAGTAGAGCAAATGTTATTTTTTTGAGTTTCACTTTGAAACCTCTTCAATAAAAAATTATTACTGCAAACCTCCTTAAAGGATTTAAGGAAGTAAATTAAATTTAATTTAATACTGAAGTTTGAGGTGGGGCACGAGCAGCAAAGTGAATTGCTGTAAGAGATTCGTATGAATTAGATTGAACTACAAATACCGTGTAATGATTTAACTCTTCAAGAGTGAAAGTAAATTCACTATCATTAATATGCTGAAGTTTTGCGAAACCAATACATTGACTACAAGAACTCAGGTCTGACTTATGAGATTGGGTCTTTTGGGTATGGTCCTGTATATGAGAAATTTCATGCACAATCGCTGCTTGCTGACTAAAAGCAAACAAAAAGATTAGGCATAAAGTACTATAAAGGCTCTTAAACATAGAAATAGTGTAGCACATTCCTATTTCAACCCCACCAAAATCACCACTCCTGAAGCTGCTCGAACCCCCTATTTTCAAGTAAAATAAATTTATGAAATCCATCGCCCTTATTGACGTTAATAACTTCTACGTAAGCTGTGAAAGGGTATTTAATCCTAAGCTAGAAAATAAACCAGTGGTGGTATTAAGTAACAACGATGGTTGTGCTATCTCCCGTTCTAATGAAGCTAAAGAGCTTGGTATTAAAATGGGAACACCTTGGTTTAAATTTAAAGAGTTTGCCAAACAAGAGAATGTCACAGCTCTATCATCTAACTACACACTCTATTTAGATATGAGTCATCGCGTAATGACATTGTTATCCAAATTTAGCCCTGACCAAGAAATTTATTCCGTGGATGAATCGTTCCTAGACCTAACCTCATTCAAATCTAAAGATCTCATTAAGTATGGCCAACAAATTAAAACTAAAATTAAACAATGGACAGGATTGCCTGTTTCTATTGGCATAGGTTCAACTAAAACTTTATCAAAATTAGCTAATCACATTGCAAAAAAGAATCCATCATTTAAAGGTGTATGTAATTTAAATGTCATGGATGAAGACACGCTTGAAACATGGATGAGTCATTTTCCCGTTTCTGATGTTTGGGGGGTTGGTAGATCATTAGCGCCTAAACTTAATCAGCTTGGCATCATATCTGTCCTAGATTTAAAACATGCAGATCCAGACTATATACGTCAGCAATTTAGTATTGTTCTTGAAAAGACGGTGCGTGAACTCAATGGTGTGATGTGTATAGAATTAAAGGATGTAGAGGAGCCTAATAAAGAGATTATCGTATCCCGTTCTTTTGGTAGGCGAGTGAGAGACAAACAAGAGCTCATAGAAGCTGTGACTTCATATACCAGCCGTGCTGCTGAAAGAATGAGAAAACAAGAATCAGTCGCTACATCCTTATATATCTACATTAGAACAAGTCCACATGATGATAAGAAACAATATGCGAACGGAGTCAATATTCCGTTATTTCAACCGAGTGATGACACCATAGTATTAACCAATGCGGCATTATTGGGATTAGATTATATTTATCGTGATGGTTTTGATTATCAAAAAGCTGGTATTACATTATGTAATTTAACTTCCAAGCATAAAATGCAAGGCCATTTATTCAGCGACACAATTTCAAATTCTCGTATGAGGGTGATGGATAGCATCAATCAAAGATGGAAAGGTAAATTAAAGTTAGGCAGTGAAGGCATTACAAAAGAATGGGAAATGAAAGCTCAATTCAAATCAAGGAACTACACAACTAACTGGAATCAGTTAATTATCACGCACTAAATCTAAAGCATCGGAATTTTTGATCATTAGAATCAAATCACACAATTAAAATAGTAATTTTAAAGTGGCAATTGTAACAAGATCTTTACATAGAATATCCTCTTCGTACTCTATAAATAGAATATAGTCACTCTATATTAAAGTTTATAAAGGCTATCTAAGAACTAGACTATTGTGAATACCAAGGCAAATATGTTGGAAAGATTTTCTATTGCCCTACGATCAGGTTTAGTGAATAACTTTAACCGTATCCCAACTGCACAAAAATTCTCTGATGAGTTCAATTTACGCTCAGTAAACCATATCACAAGGGAAACTGCAAGAAAATGGATTAATGGCTTAGTCATGCCGGAATCTGAAAGACTTCTTACGCTTATTCAATGGTTGAATCTAAATTCTGATTATGTGTATTTAAATTCAACAGAAGTTGATGTAGAAAATTATCCTGCGAGTAAAATACAGCGTTTAAGACAAAGAGAAGCTTTTGCACGTAATGCTTTAAATTTTGCCTCCCCGCGCATAGCTATTATGGATAAACATGGCATCATTATTATGGTCAATGAGGCTTGGAGAGCAGCGGCTAATCGCAATCCACCTTTACATAAAACGACCACTCTCTGTGAGGGTGCCAATTATCTAGAGATATTAGATAAGGTCAAAGGCCCGGAAAAAAAGAATGCAAGGGAAACAGCTTCTGCCATTCGAGATCTAGTGACAAATCCTGGCAAAAAATTTGTGTTTAAATATCCTTGTCATAGCCCCTCTAAAAAACATTGGTTTTTGGCAGAGCTTTCCTCTTTTAATGAAGGGACAAACAACTGTCTCATCATTTCCCACCAAGAAATCTCTGAACTTCAATTCTTAGCAGACATTTAGTGCTTTAAAAGTGGCAGTTTGAAAATAAATTAAGCTCATAATTCAATTTTGATTGTAACTAATTAAGAGAGTTTAAGTACATTTGAATAAACTTTTGAAGTTTGCTTCATTTAGATTAGCTAAAAATTATCTCTTGTTAGCCAATAAAAAGACATTAACAAAAGATGAATTCAAAAATGCCAACAAAGCTTATCTACGATGGGAATATTTTAAGGCAAGAAAGAATCGCGCAAAATAAAAGTATTGGCGACATTGCATATACCCTCTGTTCTTCTAGCCATCAAATCAGTGATATTGAATTAAACAGCTCAACTTCTTATGGGTTTTTAAGACAGATTGTCATAAGACGCTATGCTGAATTATTAAGTATTGATTTAAATACTGTGATTACTCAATTTGAGTCCGATCTTGATATCATTAATTAAATTAAATGCCGCTTTTGGAAAGTCCTTAAGGAAGAGAAGATTAGCAAAATTATTTTCTCAAGAAGCTTTATCTATAGAATCAAATTTATCTCGAGCTTATCTGAGTGACTTAGAAACGGGTAAAAAAGATCCGAGCTTATTCACTGTATTTAAATTAGCAGGAGCTTTGAAAATAAAACCAAGTATTTTGATTGGTGAGGTTGAGACTCAATTTGAATGAGCGTCGAAGTTCTTGATATTCTTGAAAAATTAAAAAAGTGAAACCAATATTTAATGAGTGAGATTATATTGAGTGATATAAACAGCTATCCCTGCAAAATAACCAATTAAAGCTAACCAACTAATCTTTTTAACATACCAAAAGAATGGTATTTTTTCTAAACCCATTGCCGCAACGCCTGCAGCTGAACCAATAATAAGTATTGACCCACCTGTGCCTGCACAATACGCCATAAATTTCCATAAGAAACTATCAGCTGGATATTTTGCTAAGTCATACATCCCCATTGAAGCTGCGACAAGGGGCACATTATCGACGATTGCACTTAGCAATCCTAAAAGCGTCACAATATAATCTTGTCTACCAATCGCTTGATCTAAAAATGCGGAAAATGAGCGAAGTATATGGCTGTGTTCCAGAGTTGCAACTGCTAACAAGATACCAATAAAGAAAACAATGGATGTCATATCAATACGATGCAAAGCGTGAGCTAAAGTAAATTGCTGTTTATCAACATCTTCTTTCTTGTAATGTATTAAATCTCCAACCAGCCAAAGCAAGCCCAAGCCAAAAAGTATTCCCATAAAAGGTGGTAAATGAGTAAGTGTTTTAAAAACAGGTACTAGTACTAAAATACCAAGTCCTAAATAAAACATCGTATTTCGCTCAAAATTAGAAGTCAGCATTGAAGAGGCGTTATATGTTTTAGTTTGAGATGAGATAAGTTTGCCTCGCATGGCATGACTGACAAACAATAAGGGTGCAATGAGATTAGCTAACGAAGCTAGGAATAAACCTTTAATAATAGCTAATGATGTTATCTGCCCGCCTATCCATAACATTGTTGTTGTAACATCACCGATAGGAGACCAAGCGCCGCCTGCATTAGCAGAAATGACTACAATCGCTGCAAATAGGAGCCGATCTTCTTGCTTTTGTAATAATTTCCTTGTGAGTGAAATCATCACAATCGTGGCAGTTAAATTATCTAGAACTGCACTTAAGAAAAAGGTTAGAAACCCAACTATCCACAATAAATGTGAAAGCTTTTTAGTTTTAATGCGAGATGTAATAACTTCAAAACCATTATGCGCATCTATGACTTCGACAATGGTCATCGCACCAATTAAGAAGAAAACAATTTCTGCAGTAGAGGCTATAGAGTCACTTAATTGATGGCCCACAAGAACATGATCACCTGTTGAAACTGCATAAATAGTCCATAACAATCCTGCGCCCAATAGGGCAGTGGCTGATTTATTAATTTTTATAGAATGTTCAAGCGTAATTGCGGCATATGTAATTACGAAAATAATAATGAGAGCACTAAGCATAGTAATTAAATGACAAGTTATTGTTTGTGATTCGATTGTAGCAGATTCACAAGAGGTCTAAAATTTTACCGCTTCCTAAAGTTACTTAATAGTAAACGATTGATTAACGGCAAAAACATATGGGAAATTGTAAGAGCCATTAAAACAGAAAAAATGATGGTTATATAGTTGATCTGCAAATTGTGAAAAAGAAAGAAATAAGAAAAAAAGGTAACTGGCAAAGTGAAAGCTATGAGAAACATTATGTCTCTTAAAGATTTAATTCCAATATTAATTAAAGCTCTAAGACCATGTAAAAAACAGAAATAGAAGGTAAACCAATAAATTGGACTTAAAAGACTGGCGAGAACAACTGTAACTAATAACTCGAGGACAAGAAAAAATTTATCTTTTTTGGCAATATCCTTATTAGTATAAATCAATAATAAAAAAATACCGATAAAGATAATTGTAATAAATTTAAGCACCTCAAATACTTTTAGGTTTAAATCTGCATTTATTAAACTATCGAAAATTAATTTAACATCGTTTTCAAAAAAAATAACGGGAAGCAATGTCATAACAAAGCCCCAAGAAATTTTAATGCCTTGGGTAGCTCGACTTAAGTATGAAAGATCACTGTGGCCAAAGTGGGCCATTGACATTAAAAGTAAAAGAACTAAGCCTATCATGGGACTTTGAAACCACAGAATCAGCCCTAAAAGCACAATTATTAAATAAATTAAGAAAGCTAGGGCTTTCATCTTAAGCTTGGGAAAAGTTTTCCATATAACAATAGAGTCCGCTGCGCCATGAGAGACACCAAATGACATAATAATTAGGAATACAATTGCTAGCGATGAGCTAACATCGGTAATATTGAAAACTGTATTTCGTTGAGTAACAAATATTAAAAAAATACTTAATACTAAATAAAAAAACTGGTGAATTCTGACCTTATTTAACATATAAGTGTATCAAACCTCTTAGCATTACTAATTTTGGCAATTTCATAATAATTGCTAAATAATCAACTATTCGTGATTGGTCAGATAAAAATCTTATAGCAGATGAAGTTGGGACTTCTGTAAAAAAAATCCTAAATATTTCAGGGGCATTTTGAGGGCTAGATCTTAAAACGGAAAGAAAGATTTTATCTAGCCAATTTGTAAGATAATTTTCCTTGTGAGCAATCATTTCATATTTAAATTCTTTTTTTGTTTTAATTTGGTGAGCCCATAAAGCGATTCGAGTAAAGGCGTATCCAGAAGCAGGTCTTGAGGCTCCAGCAAAGTTCCCAATTTTAAAATATTGATTTTTCATTCTTCTATCAATGTATGGTGACATTGGAAGAACGGCTTTCTCAGTTCTTATTATTTCTTTGACACTAAACTTCATTAAAGTAAGTTTATGAATCTTTTCAACTTCTTTAAAATCTATCTCGGAAGAAAAAAAAGTTGTTTCAATTAATGCTTTGGTTTTTGAGAATGGAAGAATGTAAGTAAAAATTACATTTTTTTTAGACTCGGCAAAATCCATCAAAGTCACAACATTCTCATCAAATATCTTTTGATTCGATATGATCTCGGAGCCAACAAAAACTTGCTTCAATGATGGGTATTTATCATCAAATGTTTTATTCGGTCTGCTATCGACTATATTTTTGAGTAATATTTTTTTACTCTTTAATTTGACTTCCCAACCATCTTGTTTTTTTTTAATATCTTCGACTGAATGCCCCAGCCTTACTTGAATACCCTTTTTTGTAAGGTTTTTGTATAGTTCACCAAGAATTGATTCTGAGCTATAACAAGCATATCTATACTCGCCCAGATCAATCTTATAAGATTTACTTTTTACCTTAATTTCTATTTGTGACCATTCTTTTTTAGGTTTTACACTGAAACTTTTTTTGATATCAAACAATCCTGGTCCTGACCAAAAGCTGTATGTTTTATCATTTTTTGTATTGATATCTTTTTCAAATAAGATGAAATTGTTAATTTTTTTACTAAGAAGAGAGTTGCCAAGAGTTAATCCAGATAAACCAGCACCAATAATTCCAATATCAAATTTTTGTTTCATATATTAAAAGTGGGCCCCTGGAAGGGTCGTTATAAATTTATGCAGTTTCTTATTATGCGGTTTTAATTTAACTTTAAAAGTGATAAGGAATTTAGCAATAATCTTCAATGTTATCAGTAACTTACAAAAATTCGTTACATAGCACCTTTTTTCTTTATGCTGATATTTAGTATTAATTAATTGATATCCAATTTGTTGGTAGAGTGTAGAAGCTAATTTAACTGCAAGAGCTGCACCCCGGGGAAGGTTATCAATCGCTTGACTAGCGCTAGCGAAATAAATATTAGCTAAATTAATCATTTTTTTTCGAGTTAAATCTATTTTTGCGGCATTTTTTTTTGTTGGATGAGCTATTTCTTGGGGTAAGTGTTTACCAATGAGACTCTCAGGTAGATAAATCCTATTTCGCGCACTATCTTCATAAATATCTCGAGAAATATTTACTAATTGCATTGCAATACCTAAATCGATTGCAAAATATCGCATTTTTTTATCTTTTACGCCAAAAATGTCACAAACCATCAATCCAACAGTACCTGCAACTTGGTAACAATAAATAATTAAAGCCTTTTCTGATTTAAATGAGGTGAATTTAATATCAGATATCTGTCCATTCAAAAACATTTTTACAAGCTTTTGGTTCGGCCAATTTTCCTTTGGAATATTATTTAATACATTAATGACTGGATGTGGCCTACCTTTATTCCACGCATCAATAAATATGAGAAGCTTTTTTTTTGCGATATTTAAGTTTTTAGCTTCGTCAACCATGTCATCTATTTTTCGACAAAAGCTATAGATAGAATAAATCGCTTGCATTTTTGCGTTATCAAGAAAAAACGATGCCCAGTAAAAGGTTTTTCCATGCTTACGCATCAATAAATTATTCTCCATACTATGGAATCAATTTATCTATGACTTTGGCTGAATTGAGAACACCTGGAACACCTGCACCTGGATGAGTCCCAGCGCCTACGTAAAAGAGGTTTTGATATAAATCATCTTTATTGTGCGTCCTAAACCAAGCTGATTGCCTAAATAACGGGGCTATAGAGAACCCTGAGCCAAAAGGTGTATTGTAATCTTGTAAAAAATCCTCAGGGGTCATAACAAAAGATTCGCAAATATTTTCACTAAGTTTTGGCATCATAGTTTTCTCTAGAGCCTTAATAACAGATTGTGTAAAGGACGACGCCTCATCTTTCCAACTAATATTTCCTTTCAAATTTGGCACTGGCACTAGCGCATAAAAACTATCACAGCCCATAGGTGCAAAATCAGGATCAGTTGCTGTTGGCCTATGAAGATAAATAGAAAAATCCTCAGATAGCTTATAGCGGTCAAAGATATCGCTAAGCAGTTCTTTATAACGAGGCCCCATCCAAATAGTATGGTGAGCAATATCGTCATATTTGACTTTTGTTCCAAAGAAAAGAACAAATAAACCCATTGAGTGCTTTGCTGTTTTTTGTACAAATTTATTATGAAGCGAAATTTTCTTATGCCCTATTAAATTGCTGTTTGTATAAATAGGATCTGCATTTGTAATTAAATAATCAGCTTTGGTAAATTTACCTTCCCCAGTTTCTATACCTACAACCATTTTGTCTGTAGTAATAATTTTCTTAATTTCACTATTGAGAAATATATTTACACCCTTGCGCTCCATGAGCATCTTTAGCTGAGATATGATTTCTCCAGTCCCTCCTTTGGCAAAAAATACTCCCCATTTTTTTTCAAGCGCGTGAATAAGAGCATAAATTGAAGTGGTATTAAAAGGATTGCCCCCAACAAGCAATGGCTGAATTGAAAATGCTTGCCTTAAATTTGGATGACTTAAATAGCTTGATACAAATTGATAAACAGATTGATAGCCCTTTAACTTAATAATATCGGGGGTATATTTAATTAAACTACTTAATTTATGAAAAGGCTGGTCAGCAAGCTTGAGATAGCCTAATTCAAATATTTTCTCAGCATGCTGAAGCATTTTAAGGTAGCCATTGACATCTTTAGGCTCAACAGCTTTTATTTGCTCTAATAGCTGATCTTGATCTGGGCCATAATTAAAAAATGTCCCATCATGGAATCTAAACCGATACCAAGGATCTAGAGGAATAAATTTAATAAAATCATCAATGTCTTCATTAAATATTTCAAATAATTCCCTAAAAAGATAAGGCGCCGTGATTACTGTTGGGCCTGCGTCATAAACAAAGCCATTTCGATTAAACTGTCTCGCTCTTCCGCCAATTTGATCCAATTTTTCATGCAAATCGACTTCATAGCCCTTCGCCCTCATACGCAAGGCTGCGGCTATGCCACCAAACCCACTTCCAATCACAATTATTTTTTTATTTTGCATATATAAATTGGCCAGCTTTTTTGTCTATTCCTTCACAAAGAGAAGAAATAATAGGCCTTATGACTACTGGCATAAGGTGTAAAGAATCTTTTATATTTTCTAATATCAATTGAATCCTATCGATTAAATCATCTTTAATATTTGAAGATATTAAAAATTGCTTAAACTCATCTTTATTTTTTTTAAGAAAGTTAATTTCTTTTTCAGAAGACTTTTCTTTAATTAAAACTACCAATGCATTCATTCTTTCAAATTTAATATCTGTGGGAATTTCATTGGCTTGATTTAATAAAATATTTTCCAAGTCATTAACGATTTGATAAGCAAGTCCTATTTCGTCTGTCATTTTTCTTAAATTAAGATAATAAGGCTCGCCTAGCTCGGCACATTTAAACATCCCCATCATAGGCAAACAAATAAGTGGCGATGTTTTTGCCATAGCAACATTCTTATAGTCTTCCCAACCTAGATTTAAGAAGTTTGTGCTGAGATCTCCTGATTGGCCAAAAACAATTTCCTTAACAGTACCTGAAAGTAAGCCTAACAAGATGTTTTGATGCCAACCTTGTTCAATTTCAGTAATTTTTTTAAAGGACTCTGCTATTAAATAGTCGCCAGTGCATATAGCAGCGGGTATACCAAAATTTTTCCATACACTTACCTTGCCTCTTCGAACTTCATCGCTATCACAAATGTCATCATGGAGAAGTGAGGCACTATGAATTAACTCGCAAACAACTGCCCAAATAATTGCTGTATGTTTTGACAGTCCTAATGCTTCACCGGTAGAAAGCGCTAAGTGCGAGCGGATTAATTTTCCTTCTGATTCCCCGTGCCAATTTAGCCACAGAGATAAATTCTTTTCATTCACCTCAAAAGACTTGGCTAGATGTTTTTTAACGCTCTCTAGTGAATCGCTTTCATTTGAAATCATAATGAGTCTTATTTAAAAGAATATATGTGGAAAAAATATCTGTTTGTCAAAGACTTAACTAAGCGCCAATTTCTGACTTTCTTTGCGCAATAATATAAATCAAAATACCAAAAACTGATTTAGCAACTATATCAACAAAAGTGAATCCAACCTGGATACTTACGAATGCCGACAGGCCAAATAAAGGCAGGATATAAACAAGCGGATAAAACGACCAGGACAGGATAATAAGTAATCTTGTTTTTTTGAATATTGGCTGAACAACTAAAGGTTGAGTCTTGATTGATGCACCCACTCCTTTAATCATTTCGTACAATATATAAGAAAATGGAATCATTGCTAAAACCCACCAAATAACCTTAGCAAATCCAATTGTAAGGGTTTCCCCGGGATAACCGAGAATCACCATAATCGCGGCGGCTAATGTTAGCGCCAGCCCTTTTTTGTATGTCTCTGCATGAGGCAATCTTAAGACTAAAACAAATTCTAGAAGTAACAGGGGAACGGTTAAAAGCCAATCAACATATCGATATGCATTATTAAATTGCATGCCACTTTGTATGACTAAACCATCTTTTAATACATAAGCACTATTGAAGCTCTCAAAGATTCTTAAGTAATGGTAGGTTGTAATTAAACAAACAAGCCCCGAAAGAGTTAATGCAGTTTTG
Source organism: Candidatus Methylopumilus sp. (assembly GCA_026399645.1). GTDB lineage: Bacteria > Pseudomonadota > Gammaproteobacteria > Burkholderiales > Methylophilaceae > Methylopumilus. The sequence goes on from JAPLQN010000037.1 coordinate 14,318, forward strand.
TATGCGGGGGAAACTTGTGATCTTTGAAGGAGAAAAAATACGGTTGATGCTCCAAAAGCAGCGATTGCAAAAGAGATCGCGTTATAAACTAAATTAAACTCGTCTATGCTCATGGGATTAGTGTATCGATTTTATTGTCTTAAGCTATTGATATTATTAAATTAATAAGTGAAAATAAAAAAAACTGTGCAGCCAAAGCTGCACAGTTTTTTAAAAAAATTACATACTTATTTTGATTCTGATACTGCTACAGACCAAATAATTACACCGAAAGCAATTTTGTTTAAAACGTCAGCTAAGTTATAGATGATGTTTAATGATGCCATGCTGCTTGCAGGATCTGAACCAGTTAAATAACCAAAGTAATAACCTAATGGATAAATTGCCCAACCAAATGTAACAATTAATCGCATTGTATTGAAAGCTTTTTGCACTGTTGCTGGAGCTTTGTTTGCATTGATCTTACCTGCTTCACCAGCGAAAATTTCGTAGAGGATATAAGCCCATCCAAGCATACCAATAATGAATGATGTCATAACGTCTGCGTAACCAGCTTCACCAGCATACCCACCGCCAAGCATAACTAAAGTACCAATTAAAAGTCTCCAAAAAACACCGTTGGAAACCTTAGTAATCGCTGAAAGAACTAAATAAAATTCAATCATTAATAAAGGCACTGTAATTAACCAATCAATATATCTATACACTGTTGGTGTTGATCCTGTTGCAACCCACACGTCACGCATATAGAAATAGTGAACAGCTGCTACTAATGTAACTAAACCAGACACAGTAAGAGAAGTTTTCCACTTACCAGCTACACGATCTCTTTCAAGGAAGAAAAAAGCAGTTGAAGCAACTAATGCCATCGAAATTAGCCAAAAAGAAATACCAACGAAATCATTTGCTTGGAGAACTTGAGCTCCATGACTCTCTGCAAAAGCTAATGTTGATAAGCCTAATAAAGACAATCCTAATAAGCATTTATTTTTTACGGATTTAAAAAAATCTTGAAACATAGGAACCTCCTAATGGTTGATAGAAAACAACTTCCAAGAACTAAAAAATAATTAACTAGTATTTAAGTAAATTATCTAATTAAGAGTTTAGCCTGTGATTTGTATTTTTCAAAATATTTTAATTTCATTCATGTTAATCATGACCCATAATTTAATAATGGGCATAAATACATATGCTGTAATCTATTGATTATTATAAAAAATTAAGCAAGAATCCCATAAGTTACAAATTTATTTTGAAATAAATTTTTTCCATAGCTCGTCCCCCAATAAACCTTTATCTGAATTCTAAAAAAGTCGCTTGAGGCAGCCGGAAAACTTTTGACGTTAAGTTAAATGCTATCAATAGCTTACATAATTCGTACATTTTATAAAAAATGAATTTTTGTGAGCGGTTTTAGTCAAGTAAATAAGCAATAAGCTGAAATATTGCTCGATTGGCTCCAAATTTTCCCCCGAATGGTTTGGAGCCTTTCTCTTTATATAGATTAAGAAAATTATGATAAAAATCCTTTACGATCAACATTGTAGCCTTTGTTCAAAAGAGATTAATTACTATAGATCAATCGCACCAAAAGGTATTTTCATGTGGTGCAATCTTCATGTGCACAATAAATTGCTACGCAAATACGGTATTACATATAACGATGCTTTATTAAGTCTTCACGCTATCGACGACAGAGAAAGGATTTATAAGGGTATAGATGCATTTTGTCTTATATGGAACAACTTAAGAGGATGGAGATTATTAAGTTTTATTATCAAAATGCCACTGATTTACTTTATCAGTAAAATTCTCTACTCATATTTCGCTCAATGGCGTTTTAATAAAATGAAATATTGCAAGGTGAATTAGTTGTCTTTAATTATCGGCATCGATGGATGTAAGTCTGGTTGGTTTGCAGTTTGGCAAAATCAAGATGAAGCTATTGAAACTGCTATTTTTCAAAGCATGAATAATCTCAAGGATTTTTTTATTAAATCCAATCAGTTAATTATTGGCATAGACATACCTGTAATCTTATCTGAAGTGATGCCTCGAGAAGCTGATCAATTGGCTAGAAAGCTTCTAAGTAAAAAAGCCTCATCTATTTTTACAGCGCCTACGCCAGAAATGCTAGAGCAACCGAATTATGAAAAAGCATCTCTTGTATCAAAAAAACTGATTGGCAAATCAATGTCACTTCAATCTTGGTATTTGTTTCCTAAAATAAGAGATATCCAAACTGTACTTCATCATGAGGATATAAAAATATTCGAAATACATCCGGAAGTAAGCTTTAGAGCTATGAACAATGAAAATGTAATCCTTGAGAGTAAAAAGACAGCTGAAGGCTTTAAAATAAGGAAATTTCTTCTTGATAAACATTTTTTAAACTTTAATTTTGATGCTATTAGAAATAAATATCAAAAAAAAGATGTGATGGATAATGATATTTTAGATGCCCTTGTTGTTCTATGGAGCACAAAAAGGATAGTCAATAATCAAGCTTCATATTTGCCAGAAAAACCAGAAAAACCAAATATGCAAATCGTTTATTAATGATTTACTTCATAAAAATTATTATCGCGGTCTTGGTGATTGTACTTGTCACTGAATTAAGTAAGAAAGATACAAAGTTAGCTGCACTTTTACTAGCACTGCCAATTATTTCTTTTACTGCTTACACTATGATTTGGTTTGAAAGTAAGGATACCGATAAAATTGCTAAGTTAGCCAATGAAAATTTTATTTACGTATTGCCAGTCATGCCTATATTACCGTTATTTAGCTGGATGCTTAAAAATAGCTTCGGATTCTTCACTTCGCTTATTATGGTAACGATACTCATGATCGTACTTTTTTATTTGTTACAAAAAATACTATGAAAGGCTCAATTTACTACTTCTTAATGCGTGAACTTTTAGCCGCTCTCTCGTAAAAATCATCTGGTTTATTTTTCACCCAGGTAATAAATGTTTGCATATCTGAATGATTTCTCAATGACTCTGCAGTATTCAATATTTTAGCGAGTTCATTTTCCTTAAATAACGCATGAATTTGTTTATGACAGATTCGGTGAAGATATTCAAAAGATTTTCCACCCTTAGATTTTGGTATTAAATGGTGTGCATCTTTTTGAGATTCTGGAATACCTCTACCACATATGGGACATATTATCGGATCTAGAATGACCTCTGATAATATAGCTGGCAAGAGTTTTTTTCTAATTTTTCCGATCATGCTTAATTTTTATGGCGCTTACAACGTTCTGAACAGTATTTCACATCATTCCAAACAAGCTGCCATTTCTTTCTCCAAGAAAAAGGCTTTTGACAAACAAGGCAAATTTTTGTTGGTAAGTTTTCTTTTTTTACCATTCTCATAATAATTTAACGGCTAATTTTATATTGAGTGACGCAATGATCTCTCTTAATATCAGGTGATCTAAGCTTTAAATGCTTGCTTGATTTTTCTTTAACGCGCTTTCTCCATAATCGATATGATGAAGGCTTAAGTTGCGCCTGCATAATCTTCATTAAAGACGGTTCATCTAATTGGTATGTCTTTAAAATGGCTTCAAAAGGTGTTCTATCTTCCCAAGCCATTTCAATAAGCCTGGACATATCCCCTTCACTTAATAAAATCTCTTTTTTTGACATCAGGCTTATTTCAATAAGTATTTAATAAAAGCAGCAATGCCTAATACATAAAATGCTGATCCAATCCCGCATCTAAAAGCCATATGCCAACTATATTTACATTTTTTCTTTGCCATTTTTTTGTCTTTCACGTTGATTAAGCGTCTAGATATGTTTCTTTCTTTTAAAGTTCAATACTGTTTGGTCTTTACTTACACATCCCTATTCCATCCTCCCAAAACCCCTAGCTTTAAAACTCTGTCAGACTATCAAATACTATAAGATATCAACTTCTGGCGAATTAACCCAGCTTTCTATATATAAAATAGTTAAAATTAGCTATGACTAACATTAAAAAAATAACATCATCAGAAATTACACCTGAGCATATTTATAATGACCGCAGAAATTTTATAAAAAATTTAGGTTTAATCTTAAGCTCCTCTGCACTATCAACATTTGCAAACACAGGTTTTGGTGCTCTTAGTTCTCTTCCTTCATTTACGGAATCAAAGGACCATGGCAATGACAAGCTAACTTCTTTGAAGGATATTACAAGCTATAACAATTATTACGAATTTGGCACTTCAAAATCAGATCCGCATGACCACGCAGATTTATTAAAAATTGATCCATGGTCGATTTCGATTGAAGGCTCTGTTGCTAAGTCATTAAAACTCGATGTCGATGATCTTGTAAAACTTATACCAATAGAAGAGCGAATCTATAGGCTTCGCTGTGTTGAAGGTTGGTCTATGGTTATTCCTTGGGTAGGCATTCCATTAAGCTCATTACTCAAAAAAGTATCTCCAACTGGAAACGCTAAATATGTTGAATTTGTATCTCTAAAGCGACCAAGCGAAATGATTGGCCAAAAAGATGACATGCTAGATTGGCCATACACTGAAGGACTAAGATTAGATGAGGCAATGCATCCGCTCACTATTTTAGCAGTTGGCTTATATGGAAAAGTTTTACCTAAGCAAAATGGGGCACCAATTAGATTAGTTGTACCTTGGAAATATGGTTTTAAAAGCATTAAAGCTATCACCAAAATCAGATTAGTAGAAAAAATGCCTGTTTCCACATGGATGAAAGCCAATTCCAAAGAGTATGGATTTTATGCCAATGTTAATCCCGAAGTAGATCATCCCCGATGGTCGCAAGCCACGGAGAGGAGAATTGGAGAAAGTCTTTTGGCGCCAAGAATTAAAACAGAAATGTTTAACGGATACCAAAAAGAAGTGGCTCACTTATACCAAGGTATGGATTTAAAAAGAAATTTCTAGATCACTTTGAAATTTAACCAAACATATATAAAACGCTTAATTTTCATCTTAAGTCTATGGCCGCTTCTTTCAATTAGCATTTATATCTTTCAAGACAATTTAGGAGCTAATCCTATTGAATTTATTGAGCGTCATTTTGGGAAATGGACGCTCATTTTTTTATGCTTAACATTAAGCATGACCCCTTTAAGAAGAATAACAAATATTAGTGAGTGGATTTTATATAGAAGAATGTTAGGGCTTTTTGTGTTTTTCTATGCCTCAATTCATCTGCTTTGTTATATAGGGCTTGATTATCATTTTGCATGGATTGATATCAAAAATGACATTATTAAACATCGTTATGTGTTGGTAGGTTTTTTAGCTTGGCTTTTATTATTCCCTTTAGCTATTACCTCTTCAGATAAGATGATTAGAAGACTTAAAGTGAATTGGAAAAGATTACATCGCCTTATTTATGCCATAGCTATATTAGGCGTGCTTCATTTTGTGTGGCTTGTCAAAAAAGATTTAACTGAGCCACTTATTTACGCTGCAATAGTTTCAATATTACTTATATTGAGATTGGATATTTTCAATCGTAAAAAAAATTAATGATTGAGAATGCTTTTCCAAATAGATACAACCTCAGCAGGGTGATCAGCAACTTCAGAATGCTTTATTTTTCCATCTAATTTAGCTTCAAGACCTAATTGATGTTGAAGCTTTCTATAGAGCCGATAGGCGCTGATAAGTTTTTTGGCTGTCAGAGTTTCCATTAAACCCATTTCACTAAAAAAATTAAGCAATCCAATATTGCCTATATTTTGAGTAAGTTTTTTATTTGTAGAACTAAAAGCCAATACAAAATATTGCACAATAAATTCAATATCAATAATTCCTCCACGATCTTGTTTTAAATCAAAATACTCATGATTGACTTTGTATTTTTCGAGCATTCTTTCACGCATATCTACTACGTCTCTCTGCAACTCCTTTAAATCTCTCTTAGATTCTAGAATATCTAATCTAACCTTTTCAAATTGATTGCCTATTTCTATATCGCCAGCACAAAAGCGTGCTCGTGAAATTGCTTGATGTTCCCATGTCCAAGCTCTCTTTGATTGATAATCTTTAAAAGCGTCAATGGAACTCACTAAAAGTCCACTCGCACCGTCAGGTCGCAATGCAAGATCAATTTCATAGAGAACGCCTGAGGATGTGTAAGTGTTGAGGCAGCTATTTATGCGCTGTACAAATCTTGCATATCTTTCAGCCATACCATCTCGATTATCATCGTAGATAAAGACAATATCTAAATCCGAGGTGTAGCTCATTTCTTTACCCCCGAATTTACCATAAGCAATGACAGCAAATTTATATGGGTCATTTTGCTCAGGATACATATGGGCCCATACCAATAAAAGTGTCTCTTCTATAAGTAAGTCAGCAAGATCGGTTAAGTAATCAGAGAGATTTTCTACTGACACATCACCTATGACTTCTAATGCCGCCAACTTAAAAATGTTAGCGTGCTTAATATTGCGCATGATATTCATTTGCTGCTCAATATCATCTTTAGCTTCCAATAAATCTTTATGAAGCTTTTCTTTTATTGCTACAAAATCAGGCTTTGTATAAAAATGATTAATATCAAGTAATTCATCAATCAATATCGGATGCTGAATAAGGTATTGTGTAAGCCATGGACCCGCTTTAGACAATTTAATAAGTATCTTTAATGCGCTTGGATTTTCAGTAAGCATAGCGAGATAACTCGCACGCCTACATATACTCTCTAAAATTGAAATGATTCTGATGAACGTTGAATCTGAATTAGAATCAGAAACAGAAGAAACTTCATGGATAATTAAAGGCATTAGGAGGTCGAATCGTTGCCGACTCACTTCAGGCAAATGAAGATAACGTGAGCTATGCTTTAATCCGTCAATCACTTGATACGTCTCATCAGGCAGTTTAAAGCCTAAGCTCTCTAGATGCTTATGCGCATCTTCTAAGCTTAAAGCACTATTCCAAAGGGCTTTAGTTAAATTTAATTGAGGCGAATCTTCATCTTTAATTGCTTCTTTAAAAACTTCATCAAAATAAAATTCTACATTTACTCTGTGAGTTTCAAGTTCTTGATAAAACATATTCCAATCTTGGTATTGCATAGACTTAACTAACCTTAATTTTCCTTCATCTGATTTTGGTAACTCTTGTGTTTGCATGTCTTCCATATATTGGAGTCTGTGCTCTAAATTTCGTAAGAACTCATAAGCCTTAGTTAATAAATTAACCGCGTCTTTAGATAATAAATTTTTAGTTTCCAAGACTGCTAATGTGGGTAAAAGCGATTTGAGCCTTAATGTCTTATCTTGGCCACCTCGGATCAATTGATACACTTGCGCGATAAACTCAATCTTGCGAATGCCACCTCGACCAACTTTAATATTTTCTTGAATGCCTTTTTTATTTACATCATTTTGAATTTGAGTTTTTAAATCACGCATAGAATTTAATGCACCGTAATCTAAATATTTCCGGAAAACAAATGGCTCAATAATTTTATTAAGCTCTATCTGAGGTCCAACAATTACGCGACCTTTGACCCATGCATATCTTTCCCACTCTCGTCCGTATTTTTGATAGTAATCTTCTAGCATTTGATAACTACATACAATCTGGCCCTCAGAACCAAAAGGTCTTAATTGCATATCTACACGAAATACAAATCCATCTTCTGTAATATCATTAAGGCTCGATATGATCTTTTTACAAAGATTAATAAAGAAGCTTTGATTGCTTATGGACACCTTGCTTTCAGTATCCCCATCTTCTGGATACACAAAGATCAGGTCAATATCAGACGATACATTAAGCTCTTCTCCCCCTAGCTTCCCCATGGCGACAATAATTAATTGCTGCTCTTGTCCGTTTAATCCTACCGGAGAACCATGCATATACTTAAGGGAATTGAAATGAAATTGATGTGCATTAAGTAGAGCAATTTCAGCGAGTGCAGTTACTGACTTAATGACCTCATCTAAATCAGCTAATTTATTCAGATCACGAAGAATAATATTTGCTATCACTAGCTGACGAAGTTTACGAAGAGATTTATTTAAGCTTATCTCATCAGAAATTTGGCGGTCATCTAACCATGATTCCATTTCTTGCCTACTAAATGGATGACTAATATGTTGAAGTGAGGATTGCTCGAGCCCTTTGTCTGCCTCAAATAGCCTTTTTATAAAAGGTGAGCAATGGTATGTATAAGTAAGATCCTTACTTAACAATTGATTCAATAGTGATTGATTAGATTTAGACATTAAGCATTTAGTTAATTCGTACCCTTCATAACTTAGAAATTAACACAAAATTAAGCTTTTGCTTGCACACCCCTTTTACTCCCAGCTAAAATATTGTTTTGACAGTGCCTGCAAGTACCGAACTACTTAATATTAATTAAGCTTATGCTCCGACAAACTATAATTTTTTCATCCTTTGTACTGACTTTAATAATCTCACTAACTTCTTACGCAGGTGGAGAGTCTACCTATAAATCGATTTGTATAGCTTGTCATGCTTCCGGCATGAATGGGGCTCCTAAATTTCAGAATAATCTCGCTTGGGCACCTATTATTAAGGAAGGCAAAGTTCATGTCATTGCTGAAGCCTATAACGGTGTAAGAAAAATGCCAGCAAAAGGCGGAAAGCCTGATTTAACTCTAGAGGATTTCTCAGAGGCTTTAATTTATATGGTTAACTCCTCTGGTGGCAATTGGAGCACACCAACTGAGCAAGAGTTTATTCAAATTAGAAGTAATATTACGAAGCTTAGCCGTAAAAGAAAGCCAGGCTAAGAGTCTTTGGAAATTTTGACGTTTTGTAACACACCTCTATCACCGCCTCAATAAAAACCTGTAATTAGGGCTTACTTGTAACCCTGATAGATTTTACTATTGATAAGAAATACTTATCACATACTTAAAAACAATTCATTGGATTTATCTAAACAAGAGACATAGAATTTGCTCATACAAACTATTTGTGAGGCAATGAAAATGAAATCAAAAAAAGAAATTAAAACATCTGAAATTTTAGAGAAAAACGAAAATTTAAAAAATTCAAAAAATATAGATGAAAATAATTGTGTATGTAAACAAAATGACAAAGACTGCTGGCATAGATATTCATCAGCAATGGGCGATTGCGTTTAATTATTGTTGAGAAAACTGTGGACTTTAAGAATGAAGGCAATAACTCAATCGGCTTAAATTTAATGAAGTTCACACAGTCCAGCTATGGAGTTTTGGAATTCCAAAAAAATTAAAGAAATCACGGTGAACTAAAGTCGGAAAAACTGCACCAATATAAATTAAAAGAAGCATAGTGAAACAAACCAGCTGGCAATTGCCAGCTTTAATTTGTAATAAAATAGCGCGTCAATTTAAGCCCATCAAAAAAACAATGTTAACAAAGCCATAAACTTAATGAGTACTTATTTAAATCGTAGCACACTCCTTAACACCGAAGAAGCAACGGCCTTGCGTGATCAAATTCGCCAGTATTTTCATCAAACTGCAGATTTATATGAGAGCTTGTTTCAGACCCTAGTTAGTGATGAAGCTTATTATTTAAACCCAAGCAGATTAAGACATCCGCTGATTTTTTATTATGGCCATACTAATACTTTTTTTATTAATAAATTAATTTTAGCAGGCTTAATAACTGAGCGCGTCAATCCTCAATTTGAATCGATGTTTGCTGTGGGTGTAGATGAAATGGGCTGGGACGACATCAATGCGCAAAATTATAATTGGCCCACGCCTTTAGAAGTTAAAACTTACCGTGCTAGTGTGCGCCAAGTGGTTGATCAATTAATTTGTACATTGCCGCTTAACTTACCTGTGGATTGGGAGAATCAGTGGTGGCCTATTGTAATGGGTATAGAGCATGAGCGTATTCATTTAGAAACTAGCTCAGTATTAATCCGCCAACATGCTTTGCACCATGTACAAAAAAAAGACACTTGGCAGTCATGTCCAGTAATAGACACCCCAGCACCTGCAAACAGTTTGGTGGACATAGCAGCGAGATTCATTAAATTAAGTAAATCTCCTGAATATTACGGCTGGGATAATGAGTACGGTAATTTCGAAGATGAATGCCCAGCGTTTCAAGCAGCGAAATACTTAACTTCCAACGCGGAGTTTTTTGCTTTTGTCGAAGCCGGCGGATACAAAGACGACTCGTATTGGCAGGAAGAAGGATTAGCTTGGCGGCATTACGCTCAAGCAATGCATCCGACTTTCTGGGTAAAACAAGGTGATGTTTGGAAGCTTAGATTAATGACGGAAGAAGTTGCTATGCCTTGGAGTTGGCCAGTCGAAGTCAATTACCACGAAGCAAAAGCTTTTTGCAATTGGCAGTCTACTAAGATGGGTAAGCAAGTGCGTATGCCATCAGAGCATGAGTGGTATAGCCTCTATGCCCATGCTGGCTTGTCAGATGAAAAGGTAAGAGGTAGTATGAATGCTAATCTATTTTTAGACCATTACGCTTCCTCTTGCCCAGTCAATACATATGCACACGGTGATTTGTATGATGTGGTTGGTAATGTTTGGCAATGGACAGAGACCCCTATTTTTCCGTTTGATGGGTTTAAGGTGCACCCCTTATATGATGATTTCTCCACACCTACATTCGATGGTCGTCATAACATCATTAAAGGTGGTTCGTGGATAGCCTCTGGCAACGAAGCCCTAAAAGATGCACGTTACGCGTTTCGCCGACATTTTTTTCAACACGCAGGATTCCGCTACATTGTGACTGATACGCCTCTACAAATTAATGCCTCGCATTACGAAACTGATAAACAACTTTCAGAATATGCTGAGTTTCATTATGGTGATACCTACTTTGGTGTGCCAAATTTTCCTAAAGCGCTGAGTGATTTTGTATTACAACACTTGCACACACGACCCGCCAAAAAAGCTTTGGATTTGGGATGCGCAACTGGCCGCGCTTCGTTTGAGTTAGCAAAGCATTTTGACCATGTCACTGGTATAGATTTTTCCGCACGATTTATTGGTTTAGCGTTAAAACTTGTCCAACAAGGCATACTGCGTTACACCATGGTGAACGAAGGTGATTTAGTGAGCTACCAGGAACGCAGTTTAACTGATCTTAAATTAACAGATGTAGCGCACAAAGTTGATTTTTGGCAAGGTGATGCCTGCAATCTTAAGCCACAATTTACTGGCTACGATTTTATACTGGCTGCCAATTTAATTGATCGCCTTTACAACCCACGTGATTTTTTAAGCAATATTCACCATAGGTTAAATATAGGCGGCGTCTTAATGATCACCTCACCCTACACTTGGCTAGAAGAACACACGCCTCGTGACCAGTGGATAGGAGGCCACAAGCAAGACGGCGAAAATGTCAGCACTATAGATGGCCTCAAAGCATTGCTTGGTGAGCACTTTAAGCTTATGCAATCGCCCATTGAAATTCCTTTTGTAATTCGTGAAACACGGCATAAATTCCAACACAGCTTGTCCGAAGTGACCTTGTGGGAACGCATGCGCTGATGCAACGTTTTGACAAAACCATCTCACGGGAGGCAAGTTCATCGCTAAAATATGATGGCAGGCTTGAAACATTTGGCACGAATGATGTCTTGCCAATGTGGGTCGCAGACATGGACTTTGCAGTACCCGATGCTGTTACAGAAGCATTACAAAAAAGAGCCAACCATCCCATATACGGCTATTCAATTGCACCAGAAAGCCTCTATCAAGCTCTAATCGATTGGTTACTTCTAAAGCATCGGTGGCCAGTAAAACGCGAGTGGATAGTGCTGACACCTGGCGTGGTGCCTTCCTTAAACTTGGTTGTGGCGGCATTGACGGCAGAAAATGCAGGTGTCATAGTTCAGCCCCCGGTGTATTTCCCTTTTCTATCTGCAGTAGAGAGTCAGCATCGTCGTTTGATAGAAAACCCCTTGATTTTAGAAGAAGATGATTTGGGTAATTTGCATTATCAAATGGATCTTTTACAGCTAGATACCTGCGCTAAAGAAGCAAGCTTACTGATGTTTTGCTCGCCTCATAACCCAGTCGGACGGGTTTGGTTAAAAGAAGAGTTACTGGCCTTATTGGCTGTTGCAAAAAAGCACAGTTTAATTATTCTAGCCGATGAAATTCATGCAGACTTGGTGTTTACCGATGCGCAACATTACACACTAAGTCGCCTTGCTTTTGAGGCTTCTCCAACACCATCAAGCATTGATGAGCCTCACGCTATCATCACAGCCATTTCGCCCAGCAAAACCTTTAATATCCCAGGCTTGGGACTTTCTGCATTAATCATACCCGATGCCATTTACCGTCACACCATTCAATCGCATCTTGCTAAGATGGCTGTTTCAGTGACTAACCCATTTAGTATGATTGCATTCGAAGCCGCCTACCGTGGTGGAGCTGACTGGTTACGTGAATTAATGGCTTACCTTCAAACGACACGTGATGAGGCTGTTGCATTTATTCGCGCGCATATACCAAAAATAAATGTGGTGTGCCCACAAGGTACATATCTACTTTGGTTAGATTGCAGAAAATTAAACTTAGGTGACAAGGCATTAGCTCTATTTTTTGTGCAAGAAGCGCAGTTAGGTTTATCCAATGGTGCAATGTTTGGACGCGGTGGCAACGGTTTTATGCGCTTGAACATAGGCACTCCCAGAGCAAATGTCATGAAAGCGCTTGATCGTTTGAAATCTGCTTTGTCGTGATTTGATGCTTTTACTTTCTACTCTTAACGACAAGGGTTACACCACCCTTTTATCTCGAACCTACTTTATTAATACAAAGGCTTTTTTTAACTTCTTTATGAACCTCTACTTGCACACTCTAAGCCGCGCCTATGCACTCCTCTAAAATAGAAAATAACGTTAAACAAAAAAAGCAGCGTCATCAAGACTGGAATGTCATTAAGAACTTATTGCCTTACATAAAGGCTTACAAAGCACGCATTATTTTTACGCTTATATGCTTAGTGTTAGCGAAGGTGGCTAACTTGGGCGTGCCTATTATGCTCAAGAATATAGTGGATGCGATGAGTATTACTTCAACGCCAAAAGCATTACTGGTGGTGCCCGTAAGCTTAATTGTGGCTTACGGTTTGTTGCGCCTTTCAGCCTCCCTATTTGCAGAGTTGCGAGAGTTAATTTTTTCTAAAGTCACTGAGCAAGCTGTAAGGCAAGTAGGTTTACAAGTGTTTAATCATCTCCATGCCTTATCTTTACGTTTTCACTTATCTCGTCAAACAGGTGGTATGACACGAGATATTGAACGTGGCACACGCGGCATTCAATCGCTGATCTCATATTCTCTTTACAGTATTATTCCCACTTTAATCGAACTTGCTATGGTGTTAGGTTATCTTTTATTTGCTTATGATATTAGGTTTGTATTGGTAACGTTTATTGCACTGATTTGTTATGTGGTGTTTACAGTAGTTGTTACAGAGTGGAGAACAAACTTTAGGCGGGAAATGAATAGCCTTGACTCACAGGCCAACCAAAGTGCTGTGGATACTTTAATTAATTTTGAAACAGTTAAGTATTTTGGTAATGAACAGTTTGAATCTGCGCGTTATGATGTCAGCCTAAAAAAATATGCACACGCTGTGATTAAGTCGCAAAAGTCATTAGCTTTTTTAAACTTTGGTCAGCAAATTATTATCGTTTTTGGGTTGGTATGTATTTTAGGTTTGGCGAGCCAAGGCGTTGCTAACAAAGAAATGACTATTGGTGATTTAGTATTAGTAAATGTGCTCATGATACAACTCTACATACCACTTAACTTTCTCGGTGTGCTCTACCGTGAAATGAAGCAATCGTTAACTGATATAGACCGCATGTTTAGTTTACTAAAAACGGATCAAGAAATTTCTGATCTACCAAATGCAACAGCATTGCAAATAAAATCCCCAGAGATAGGACCGCATGTTTGTTTTAAAGACGTTAGTTTTTATTACGAACAAAACCGCAGCATATTAAATCAAGTATCGTTTGAAATTTTACCAGGCCAAACAACTGCCGTTGTTGGTCACAGCGGTGCCGGAAAAAGTACCTTAGGTCGACTAATATTCCGTTTTTATGACGTGCAATCGGGCGCCATTTATTTGGACGGCCAAGATATCAAAACGGTTAAACAAGCAGGACTTAGACAGGCTATAGGTATAGTGCCGCAAGATACGGTGCTGTTTAACGACACCATAGGATTTAATATTGCTTACGGTAAGCCGGGTGCGAGTCAATCTGACATAGAAGCAGCAGCTCAATCCGCCCAAATCCATGATTTTATTTCTAGTCTACCAAATGGTTACAACACCAATGTAGGTGAGCGGGGTCTCAAGCTTTCTGGTGGCGAGAAGCAACGCGTAGCTATCGCAAGAACACTGCTAAAAAATCCTTCCCTACTTATCTTTGATGAAGCGACCTCGGCGTTGGATTCTGAAACGGAACGCAGCATTCAAAAGGAATTAAACGAGTTAGCCAAAAATCGCACGACATTAATCATCGCGCATCGCCTTTCAACCATCACACATGCCCATCAGATTTTAGTCATGGAAGCAGGTAGTATTATTGAACGCGGCACCCATGAATCACTTTTAAAGGAAGGTCAGCGCTATGCGGAAATGTGGCGTGTGCAACAAAGCCAGATCCACTCATTAGCCCTATGATTAAGATTTTGTATTGAACAAGCTAGCTCAGGCGATGCGTTTTAATGAGAGTGCATTCACGCAATAACGAAGCTTGCTGGGCGCTGGGCCGTCTGGAAATATATGACCTAAGTGCGCATCGCAAGTGCTACAAGTGATTTCAACCCGAACACTACTTAAACTGCCATCGCTAAAATAAGCCACCGCATTGGGCTCTAGGGGTTGTGTAAAAGAAGGCCAGCCCGTGCCGGAATCAAACTTTTCTGTTGCATCAAACAGCATGGTGTCGCAGCAGGCGCAAGCATAAAAGCCTGGTTCAAAGTGAGCACACATGGGTGAACTGAATGGGCGTTCTGTACCTGCATGGCGCGTGACGTCATGGACATCGCTAGGCAATATATTGCGCCATTGATCGTCTGTTTTTTCTACGCGGTGATTCGCGGGTGGATTACCATGAAGTACGCGATTTTCAATATCTTGCCAAGTCAGCATAAAAATACCTTTAGGGTTATGAGTTAATAAATTGTACTAGTCAGATGTGATTTAAAAAAATTAGTTCTCAATACGCTGCATCAAAATCTTGATTTTTTATTCGCATAACATTGAAACTTATACTGTAAAAAGTGTCACTAAGCATTGGTTAATAAATAATACTTTTTCAATTAGGCTAAGGATGCCCTCATGAATACTATGCCACTTAATAAAACTGACCGCATGCGTGGCGCGCTTTGGGGTATGTTTGTAGGTGATGCACTGGCGATGCCAGTGCATTGGTACTACAGTATTGCCACCCTTTGGCAAGATTTTGGTCAGATAAAAGATTACCAAGCGCCTAAAGCGCATCATCCTAACTCGATTATGTCTCTCGCCAACACCAGCAAAGCAGGACGTGGAACGCAAGAAGGCGATATTGTTGGAAGCGTCATACTTAAAGGCAAAAAGCACCATTGGGGTCCAGCTAATCGTCATTACCATCAGGGAATGCAAGCAGGCGAAAATACACTTAATTTACTGTGTGCGAGAGTTTTGTTGCGCTCGCTTAATGCAACAGGCGATTATGATCCCGCTGATTTTTTACGTGAGTATGTTGGCTTTATGACAGAGCCTGACCGACATAACGATACTTACGCGGAATCTTACCATCGAGATTTTTTTGCGAACTATGCAAAAGGTGTTCCTCCTGAAAAGTGCGCTGGGGCCGAAGGTCATGATACGGCATCTATAGGCGGCTTGGTTAGCCTCCCTATGCTTATCATAGCAAGCTTAAGCGAGGGTAACTTAACAACTACTACCGCTAAAGCCTTAAACCATCAACGCCTAACTCACCGCTCATCCTCACTGGAAATTTACTCTAGTGAACTTAGCGCATTGTTATTTCATATTTTTCAAGAGACAAATCCAAATACAGAAGAACTCGCCTGCGCTGCAGCAAGTCGTCTTGGATTTCCTGCGGCGAAAGTAGTTGCTTCTGTGCGCAGTAAGCAAAGTTCTGATTGTGACGTCATTGGTGGCTTACTCAGTTCTGCTTGTTACATAGACCAGTCTTTCCCCTCCGTCCTTTACCTCGCCTCACGCTACTCTAATAATTTCGAAGCGGCACTGATCGCTAATACTAATGTTGGCGGCGACAACTGTCACCGTGGTGCTGTCTTAGGCGCAATACTTGGGTCAAGTTTAGGATTTGAAGCCATTCCTAAGCGCTGGATTGATGGCTTAATAGCCCATGATGAACTGAATAATGAAATAGAAACGTTTATCAGACGCTTTGAATAATTTTCTAACTTGTATCAATTAAAGACAAAGTTTTTGATGTTAGATTAATTGATTTTTAGTTGCAGTAAAAGCATCTATGGCTTTATCTAAATCTTCAAATGTATGAGCAGCAGAAATTTGAGTTCTAATTCTAGCTTTTCCTTGCGGTACCACTGGGAAAAAAAATCCAATCGCAAAAATACCTTTTTCTAATAGTTTTTTACTCATTGATTGGGCAAGATTAGCATCGCCTAACATAATAGGAACAATAGGATGATCGCCATCTTTTACATCAAAACCAGTTTTTTGCATTCCAGATCTAAAGTAATGAACATTTTTCTCTAATGTATCGCGAAGTGCAGTTGATTTTTCTAACATCTCAAAAACTTTTAATGAAGCAGTACAAATATTAGGTGCGAGTGTATTTGAAAATAAATAAGGTCGAGATCTTTGTCTTAACATATCGATAATTTCTTTACGGCCGGATGTAAAGCCACCAGTAGCGCCACCTAAAGCCTTGCCAAATGTACTTGTGATGATATCAACACGATCTATTACATTACAATATTCATGAATACCGCGGCCTGTTTTTCCCATGAATCCTGTTGCATGACAATCATCATGATGCACCATGGCATCAAATTCATCTGCAAGATCACAAATCTTATCTAATTGTGCAATCGTGCCATCCATAGAAAATACGCCATCGGTGGTAATTAGAATACGTCTCGCGTTATTTTTCTTAGCTTCTTCTAGTTTTGCACGTAAATCATTCATGTCATTATTTTTATAACGATAACGTTGTGCTTTACATAAACGAATACCATCAATAATCGACGCATGATTCAGTTCGTCAGAGATAACAGCATCATCCGCTGTTAAGATGGTTTCAAATAAACCGCCATTCGCATCGAAGCAAGCCGCATAGAGAATCGTATCCTCCATGCCTAAATACTCACTCACTTTTTCTTCTAGCGTTTTATGTAATGTTTGTGTTCCGCATATAAAGCGAACAGAGGCAAGACCAAAGCCCCATCGATCAAGGCCATCTTTTGCGGCTTGAATGACTTCGGGATTGTTAGCCAAACCCAAATAGTTATTCGCGCACATATTAATAACTTCTTGATTATCAGAAAGCTGAATCTTGCTCTTCTGATCGGAATTAATAATACGTTCAGTTTTCCAAAGTCCTGCTTTTTTAATTTCTTCTAAATCAGACGAAAAACTTTCTTTAGCTTTTTTAAAGCTCATTTAAAGATCCTTAATATTAATTTTCCCAATTTAAGATAATTTTGCCAGACTTACCTGATCGCATAATGTCAAAACCTTCTTTAAATTCAGTATAAGGAAATCGATGTGTAATTATCTTTTCTAAAGGCAATCCACTTTGAACCATCATCGTACCTTTGTACCAAGTCTCAAAAATTTCACGTCCATAGACTCCTTTAATTGTGAGACCTTTGAATACGACCATGTCCCAATCTATACCAGAGCCTGCAGGCATGATTGCTAGCATAGCAATATGGCCACCATTAATCATGAGACTTAACATGTCACTAAAAGCTTTGGGGGAGCCTGACATTTCCAGTCCCACATCAAATCCTTCAAAAATACCAACGGACTTCATCATGTCACGGCTAATGGATTCTTTTTCAACATTAATTGCAATAACACGCGGAAGAATTTTTTTAATAAAATCTAAACGATATTGATTTACATCCGTGATCACAATATTTCTTGCGCCAGCATGATCTGAAACCATAGCAGCCATCATCCCTATTGGACCTGCTCCTGTAATCAGAACATCTTCACCCACCATATTAAAAGAGAGTGCCGTGTGGACTGCATTTCCATAAGGATCAAAAATAGCAAGTAAGTCAGTTGAAATTTCACGACTGGGTTTAAAAATATTCTTAGCGGGCACTGACAAGAGTTCTGCAAAACATCCTGTTCTATTTACACCTACGCCAATTGTGTTAGGACATAAGTGTGTTCTGCCACCTAAACAGTTTCTGCAACGACCACATGTTATATGACCTTCTCCTGAGACGATATCGCCTACCTTTAAATCTGTTACATTAGAGCCGACATCTACAATTTCTCCTGCATACTCATGTCCCGTAATCATAGGAACAGGGATTGTTTTTTGGGCCCACTCATCCCAATTGTAGATATGAATGTCTGTGCCACAAATAGCCGTCTTTTTTATTTTAACTAATGCGTCGTTATTACCCATGTCAGGTTCTGGCATATCCTCAAGCCATAAACCCTCTTTAGCGTATTTTTTGACTAATGCTTTCATTTGGTAGACCTCGCCATTCTTAAGACAATAAAGTAAGTCTTTTAATTATATTGAAAATTCATTTTTTTAATACCAACTTTTAGCATGAATATGCACTTTTTTCCCCTACGCCTCTATTTCGTCCCATACATAATATCTAGGCCTAGAGACTTTAAAGTAAATACAAATACTGCAAAATACCCTCTTTTTTGAGGGGTTTAGTAAGAACACATCAACACCATAAACGTCAAAATTTTTGATGGTTATATTCAATAAAACCTACCAAAAGTAAAACTGTAAATAAGGCAATTAAAAAAATAAGAATAAATTTAATATTTTCTTTTGAGATTTTTAATGGAAGATAGTCAGAGATAAATTTCTGAATTGTTTTGAGTGATTTCATTTGCAATAATTAGATAAAAAATAGCCCTATTAAAAGGGCTATTAAATAATGTTACGAAAGTTATTTTAGGAAACTTATAATCAGGTTAGATTTTACAATAACTTTTTACAAATATCTGTATGTCATTGATAGCGATAAAATTTTAGCGGTGATAAGAAATGAGACTACAAATTTTATATTACCCAAAAATCTTATAAAGATTAAAAATACTTATACCGGTAATTAACAAACCTACGGCTATTAAAAGTTTCTTTGTTGATAATCTACTTGTTAGATAAGCTGCAAATGGAGCGCTGAATAAACCTCCTATAATAAGCCCTGCTACAAATATCCAATGATCAATGCCTCCGAGAAGCATAAATGTGATTCCAGTGGCAAAAGAAACAAAAAATTCTGCTGTATTAACTGATCCAATAGTATGTCGTGGGCTATTACCTTGGCCGATTAAAGTTGAAGTTACAACCGGACCCCACCCGCCTCCACCAATGGCATCTAAAAATCCCCCTGAAAAAGCTAACTTTCGAACATGTTTAATTTTTTGATCATGATGCTTAATCGAAACAAATACTTTTCGAAGAATAAATAAACCCATAATCAAAAGATAAGCAGTGATGTAGGGCTTAATTAACTTGCCATCAATAGACGTAAGGATATAAGCACCAATAATGCCACCCAAAACACCTGGCATTACTAGTTTTTTAAATAGGTCCTTACGAACATTTCCAAATTTAATATGTGAAATACCTGAAAATCCTGTGGTGAATATCTCAGCAATATGAACAGCACCTGAAGCTGCTGCAGGTGAAGCACCAATACCTATTAAGAACGATGACGAAGTAATACCGTAGGCCATACCTAACGAGCCATCTACTAATTGAGCTAATAGCCCAACTAGCATAGCTTGATAAAACAAATCGGAGGTAATAACATTTGATACAAAAATAGTGATATTAGTTTTTTCTTCCGAAGACAAGCCAAGTAACCAAATGACTGCAGTAATAGCAATTAAAGTTAATACGCTAAGAAAAATCTTACGATTAAACTTTAAAATATTTGCATCCAAATCAGCGGGTGGTAGGCCAAATTTAAGGTGCTCTTTGTCTTGCTTGGAAGTTGAGTATTCTGAGTTACGGTTGATACGCATGGTAATCCTTTAAAAATTTTGTTAAAGGATATCGATCAATATAACTAAAAGAAAATATTATTTATGTATATGCTTATAATAAAAAAATTATTAATTAATAATGTCCTTTTCACTCGGCACTATTCCAAATCTTTTAAAAACTTAATGCCTTATGCTGCTCGAACCATATGTTTTCAATTAAAATATCTACTTCTGCGTAATAGCCTATCTGGAATCCAAGTGCTATTAAATCTTAAATGTGCCAATTCTATTATTAGAAGTTGAAAATGAAAATTCTTAGACTGATTCTGGGTGACCAACTCAATCCTAAACATTCCTGGTTTAAAAATAAAGATGATGAAATCCTCTACGTTTTAATGGAGGTAAAACAAGAAACAAATTACGTACTTCATCATGCACAAAAGATTTTAGCTATTTTTGCAGCAATGCGAGATTTTAAAAAAACGCTTGCCAAAGAAAATCATCAAGTCATTTATTTCAAAATAAATGAGAAGTCGAATCAACAATCTTTTAAGTTAAATTTAAATACTTTATTCACTCAATATAATATTCAAAAGTTTGAGTATCAAGAACCGGACGAATACAGGCTTGATCAGGATTTAACAGAATTTTGTACTGAAATCTCTATTCCATCTGAGCGGTTTTCATCAGAACACTTTTATACCCATCGCTCCGAAGTAAACGAAATGTTTACAGATAAGAAGCAGTGGCTTATGGAGTCTTTTTATCGCTATATGAGAAAAAGGCACAATGTTTTGATGTCTGAAGATGGTAAACCTGTTGGATCAAAATGGAATTTTGATCATGAGAATAGAAAAGCTTGGAAGGGTGAACCAAAAGTTTTTGAAGATCATAGACCGACTCATGATCATAGTGAATTATGGAATGAAATTACAGAAGCTAAAATTAAGAGTTTTGGAAATCACAATGCATCTAAATTTCGTTGGCCTTTAAATAGAAAAGAAGCATTAAAGCATTTAGATTTTTTTATTCAAAATATTTTAATTTACTTCGGCGACTATCAGGATGCGATGCATAAAGATGAGACAAGGATGTTTCATTCCTTAATCTCTTTTGCATTGAATACTAAAATGCTATCTCCTAAAGAAGTTGTATCAGCTGTCGAAAAATCATACCTTGCGAATCAATTATCTATCAATACTGCTGAAGGCTTTATCAGACAAATTATTGGCTGGAGAGAATACATTAGAGGATATTATTGGGCTCATATGCCAGCCTTTGGCGACCAAAATTATTTTAGTCATCAATTGCCAGTACCTAATTGGTTTTGGAATGGCAAAACTAAAATGAATTGCCTTAAATATACAATCAACCAATCGCTAGATGAAGCTTATGCTCACCATATCCAAAGACTTATGATTGTTGGTAATTTTTCTCTACTTGTGGGTATTAATCCTAAAAGTCTTCATGAATGGTATTTGGGCATCTATATTGATGCATTTGAGTGGGTTGAGATGCCAAACACACTTGGTATGAGTCAATTTGCTGATGGAGGCAAGCTAGCAAGTAAGCCTTATGTTTCAACAGCAAATTATATTAGTAAAATGAGTAACTATTGTGAGGGATGCCATTATTCAAAAAGTGAGAGGCTTGGTGACAAAGCATGTCCTTTCAACAGCTTATACTGGAATTTTTTTATTTCGAAGTCCGAACAATTAAGTAAAAACCCAAGATTAGCGATCGTCAATAAACAGATCAGGGATATGGATCCTAATCTAATTAAAGATATTCAATTACAAGCAAAAAAAATAATCAAAAATATTGAGAGTATCTAACAGTTAAAAGGAGATATATGACTAAAAAAACCAAACAAGAAGCACTACTAGAAAAAATTCATCAAAAACTCTCAGACATTAATACGAATATGCTGAAAGTTTTTTGGATTGTGGCTATTTTTGCTTTTTTATACTTTGGTTTAATGCTTCATCTACTACTTAAATAGATTGAGTTGATCGAGTATTAGCAATTAGAAAGATAAATTAATATCTCTGATGAAATGACATGAGTAGCCATCTGGATATTTCTCTAAATATTTTTGATGATTATCTTCGGCAAGAAAAAATATATTAAATCTATTAACTTCCGTCGTAATTTTTTTTATTAAAACTCCTGATGTATCAATCTTTTTAATTAATTCCTCGGCCAATAAAATTTGCTCGTCCGTTGTCGCAAAAATTGCTGATCGATATTGAGTTCCAATATCATTGCCTTGCTGGTTCAGTGTGGTTGGATTATGCATTTTGAAATAAAATTTAAGTAAATCGGTAAAGCTTAAAACATCAGAATTAAAAATAACTTTTACTGTTTCAGCATGCCCTGTAGTCCCTGTTGTAACCTCTCGATAACAGACATTTTTAACATGTCCGCCAGAGAAACCGACAGCCGTCTCAATGACACCTGGTATTTTGCTTAAGAGGTCTTCAAGGCCCCAATAGCATCCCCCTGCTAAATATACCGTCTCATTAGCCATATTTAATAAAACAAATATTTAATAAAAGTTGCAATACCTAAAACATAAAACGCTGTCCCAAGGCCGCATGTAAAAGCCATATGCCAATTATATTTACATTTCTTTTTAGCCATTTTTCACCTACCTATTAATTGTATAATTTTTTATTGGATGCTTTTCATTCCTTCAAAGTTCAATACTGTTTAACGCTTGTAACAAGCCCCATCCTAAGCGAACAAAATACTCACCTTTAAACCTACTGGAAAATAGTTTACTTGCTATTTTAAATGAGAATGATTATCATTAAGGTATGGAAATATGCAATAAGTCAAAATATCTATTTAAAACAATTACTTATATCTTGCTAGGGTGTTTACTACCTAGTATTTCGATTGCTGGTACGTCCGAAAAAAATAGTTTAGATGATAAGAAAATTGAATTGATTGAAATTGAAGTTATAGATAATGTGGCCAAGACATATCTTAAAAAAAGAATAAGCAGTGCAACAAAAACAGATACACGTATTCGAGATATACCTCAATCAATTTCAGTCATTACTGAAGAGCAAATAAAAGATCAGTCTCTTTTAGGTTTAACAGATGCAATTAAATACTCCACTGGTGTTATGGCAGGACAAGGAGAAGGCAATCGAGATAGTGTTTGGTTTCGAGGTAACCAAAGTACATCAGACTTATTTGTAGATGGCGTAAGAGATGATGTTCAATATTACAGAGATCTCTACAATATCGATCGTGTTGAAGTATTGATGGGGCCTAATGGCATGATTTTCGGTCGTGGCGGAGTTGGTGGAGTGATTAATCGCGTCACCAAAGAGGCTCATTGGGATAATAAGAATGAATTAAGAATGCAAGGTGGCACTTATGACCATAAACGCTCATCCATAGATCTTAACAGCGGCATTAATGAAACACTTGCTGTAAGAATCAACGCTATGATTGAAGATTCAGGGAGCTTTAGGCAGGGAGTTGAAAGTGAAAAAAAGGCTATTAATCCTACTTTCACATTTAAACCATCAGACAAAACAAAAGTTGTTATAGGTATGGAATACTTTAACGATAAAAGAACGAATGATAGAGGCATTCCTTCGGTTAGCAATGGGCTTCAGAGCTCCCCTTATTCAACAAACCGATCAACTTTTTTTGGAAACGCATCACAAAGTCCAACTGAAGCCATAGTTAAAAATGGCTATGCCATTATTGATCATACTTTTGATAATGGTCTTACCCTTAAAAACCACACGCGATTTTCTGACTATGATAAGTATTACCAAAACGTATATGCCAATGGGCCGGTTATCGGAGGAAATTTAAAAATTGGTGCATATTACGACAACACCCAAAGACAAAATTTCTTCAATCAAACTGACCTCACCTATAACTTTAAAATAGGATCAGTTTCACACAAAATTTTAGCGGGCTTAGAAATTGGATTTCAAGAAAATCAAAATTTTAGAAGAGCGTATCAGGACATTAATCACTCAGCTTCTAATCCTTACAATATAGTCACTTTGAATCCAAAGCCAGGAAATGATAGAAATTCTTCTACTGACATTTCTAATCAAGCCATATATTTACAGGATCAAATATCTTTGAATGGGCAATATCAAATCATCGCAGGCATACGTTATGATCAATTTAAAACCAAGTTTAATGATATAAAAAATCCATCCAATAGCGCTACAGTGAACGATCAATTTTTATCTCCAAGAGTTGGTTTAGTATATAAACCTATTGAGCCCGTCTCTATATATACAAACTATAGCTTAAGTTATCTTCCAAGAACTGGAGAACAATTAACTTCACTTACGCCCACTAATAAATCATTTGATCCAGAAAAATTTACAAACATTGAAGCTGGAATAAAATATGACTTGTTACAAAGCTTTTCAATTAGTTCTTCTATTTACCGCTTAGAGCGATCAAAGATGGCAATTACAGATCCTTCGCCTCCTTCTACAAATATCATTCTTGTTGATGGTCAGGTTACAAAAGGTTTTGAATTGGGTGTTGCAGGTAAATTATTTGGTTCATATAGCATGTATGGTGGCTACACTTACCAAGATGCAGAAATAACAAAAAACCAAGGTACTGGTGATGCACAAATTACTTCAGGCACACCATTAGGTCATGTACCAAAACATATATTTTCTTTATGGAATAAATACGAATTGAATGAAACATGGAGCGCAGCTCTAGGTGTTGTCAGCCGAACTGACATGTTTGCTGCTACCCCAACAGCATCAACCGCAGTAAAACTTCCTGGATACGCTCGATTAGATGCTGCTATATATGCAAATATTAATAAGCAAACTAAACTTCAATTGAATATAGAAAATTTACTTGATAAAACTTACTATCAATCGGCTCATAACAATAATAATATTATGTATGGTTACCCTCTTACCGCAAGAGCAACGCTAACGTATACATTTTAAAAAAATTCAAGAACTACCTTTATTACAATTCACTTCAATGAGATATTTTTTTAAATGCTTGCTTCTTATATTGCTTTTTCAGCCGATGAATCTCATTGCTGAATCAGGTAGAAGTGCGCTAAAAATTGCAATTCTTTATGATGAGCAATTTCTTCTTCATGATACTGGGCCTAATCATCCAGAAAACTCTGAGCGAATCTCAAGTACTATAAACTTTCTCAAAAATGATTCTAAATTAAAATCTAATTTAATTTGGCCAAGCTTTGGTTATGCCACTATAGATGTCATAAATCTTGTACATTCAAAAGAATATATTCATCTTGTTAAACAAGAATCTGAAAAATTTAATAAATCAACTGCAAAGCTAAGCACAGGCGACACTGTGATATCAAAATACTCATATCAAGTTGCCAGAAAATCTGTCGGGGCAGTAACTGAAGGGGTTGATCAAATCATGAAGGGTAAGGCTTCAAGCGGCTTTGTATTCTCAAGACCTCCCGACCACCATGCAACTAAAGATCAAGGTATGGGATTCTGCATTTTTAATAATGTCGCAATTGCAGCAAAATATCTACAGATGAAATATGGTATCAACCGAATATTGATTGTTGATTTTGATGTTCATCACGGTAACGGAACGCAGGATATTTTTTATAGCGATAATACGGTTTTCTATTTCAGTATCCATCAACACCCTTTCTATCCTGGAACAGGCCGCCCTGATGAAAAAGGAAGTGGTGAAGGTTACGGGTATACATTGAATATAGATTTACCAAAGGGAGCTGGCGATAAAGAATTTATTCATGGTTTAGAAAGCCAATTAATTCCTGCTATGGAAAAATTTAAGCCAGAATTTATATTAGTGTCAGCAGGATTTGATGCGCATGAAAATGATTTGCTAGGGCAATTAGAATATTCAAATAATGGCTACAAAAAAGCTACAGAAATTTTATCTACAATTGCACAAAAATATGCTTCTAATCGTATATTCTTTGTATTAGAAGGTGGTTATGAACCTACAAATCTTAGAGAAGCTTCGGTAAGCATTCTAAATACAATTATTTCTAAAAAAATAAAAGCTGATTAGACAATATGAGTGTCCAAAGTTATTTAACAAACCTAACACCGAGCGTCAAAAGTTTTGACAGTCAAAAAAACTAATTATTTTTTCTTCTTTAATTTTTCTTTTAATTCCATGTTTTTAAATTCTTGCACTGTTAAAACAACACCAACAATTGCAAGAAAAAAACAGAATAAACCTGTACTAAATAATATTGTATTATTCATTTTTATTCCTTTCTGGAAATAACTTTAAAATAAATTGCAAAAGTTAAAATAGAAGGAATCCATGAAGAAGTAAATAAACCTTCCTCATGTTGGCCAGAAAACCACAAATAAGCTGTGGTAATAAAAGCCACCAAGACAGACAATAAAATACATACATCAGACATTTTAAGCATAATTTTTCCTTATCATTAATAAATTATTACTATTTTTCATCCCAAAAAGCCCATGAAGCTAAAAGCAAGAATAAAAGAGTTACAGAGGCGTGGGCTCTTAGATTTGTTTCGCCAGGTATATGGAATATCAGGGGAGCTAGTTCTAAAATCCCTAAAATTAACCATGCTAGTGAAATTAATGCTAATAAAAATGTAACACGAGCGATACTTTTTCTAAAACTCATAAAGCCATTTTCTTATAATTTAAAAAAAGATAATCTTAGCATGTATTTTTTAACTAGCTATTGTCAAGCAAGAAATCATTAGTAATGACACTAGAACGGCGAGCAATGTCAAAAGTTTTATACTTAAATTACTTATTATTTTGAAGAAATTCTCCAAACGCGATTGCCCACATCATCTGCAATAAGAAGATTTCCTTTTTTATCAATAGCTAAGCCCACTGGCCTTCCATAAGCTTCGTCCTCAATTACAAAATCAGTGACGATATCTATGGGCAATCCTTGAGGTTCGTTATTCTTAAAGGCTATAAAAATAACTTTATAGCCACTTCGTGGCTTTCTATTCCATGAACCATGTTCACTGATAAAGACACCACTGTTATAAGGGGCTTTGAATTGTGAAGTGTTAGAAAAGGCCAAGCCTAAAGCTGCAACATGAGCCCCTAATGCATAATCAGGTGAACGAGGCTTTAAGTTATCTGGCATAGGTTCTTTGACGCGAGGGTCTTTATGATCTTTGTAATACACATAAGGCCATCCAAAAAAATCGCCGTCATTAACGGAAGTTAAATAATCAGGTACTAAATCATTACCTAATTCATCTCTTTCATTAACCACTGTCCATAACTTACTCGAAGATGGTTGCCATGCAAGGCCATTTGGATTTCTAAGGCCTGACGCATAAATTCTTTTTTGTTTTGTTTTAAGATCAATTTCTAAAATCACAGCTCTATCTTTTTCTTGATCTAATCCATGCTCTCCAATATTACTATTAGATCCAACTGTTACATAAATCTTTGTACCATCAAAAGATGCAACAATATTTCTGGTCCAATGTCCATTAATTTCGCCCTCTGGTAAATCTACAACTTTTTCTGGTGGATGTTTTTTAGTGTCAATTTTTAGAGCATCTAACTCATAATGAAAGCGCATAACTGCATTAGTATTAGCTACATATAAATCATTACCTATCAACGTCATACCAAAAGGTGAATGTAAATTAGTTAAAAAATCACTGGCTAATTCAGCAACTCCATCGTCATTTTCATCTCGAAGCAACGTAATTTTGTCTGGGCTATCATTACCTGCTCCAGCCCGTTTCATGATGTATCTAGCTATAAGATCTTTTAAGCCCTGTATTTTTTTAGGGGGTTGTTTGTTACTTTGCGCAACTAAAACGTCTCCGTTGGGTAAAACGTATAGCCAACGAGGATGCGACAGTTCTTTTGAATAAAGATTTACCATAAAGCTATCTTTGACTTTCGGTTTAATGCCTTCAGGCCATTGAGAAGCTTTTGCAATATTAACTGTAGGGATAATTGATGAGTTTGGCTCAGGTAATTGGGGATTTTTTCCTACATTTGAAATTGGTAAATCTGCAGAAGGTCTTGTTTGGCAAGCAAAGAGGATGCCCAATACAAAAATACTTATAATTTTTTTCATACTCTTATTTTATATAATTGTTAAGATTTAAACGCACCTTTTTTATGGCCCCGCTACTTTTGACCTACTCAACCCCTCTATAAACTCTATAAATCTAGTAATATTAATAATCTAAACACCGATGTATTTTTGTGTATTAATTCGCTAGAAAGCTAGGAAAGAATTGAAGAATATTACTATTTACTGTTTTAGGAATGACTTACGCTTATTCGATAATGCAGCCTTTCTAAAAGCCACCATTGAAAGTGATATTTTATTACCTTTATTCTGTCATCCGAATAATCAGCTAATACATAAAGACATTCAAAGAATTGGTATTCATAGGCAAACTTTTTTAAGACAAACATTAAATCAATTAAAAGACAATCTGAAATCTCTTAATTCAGATCTTCTTGAAGTAAATGGCAATATTTATGAGGAAATAAAGAAAATATCAGAAAAAATAGGTGCAACTAAAATTATCTTGGAGAAAATTATAAGTCCTGAGGAGCTAGATCAAGAAAATTCAATAAGAAGTATAGGTATTCCTGTTGAAACTTTTTGGCAGTCTTCTATGATAGAGCCAACAGAACTTCCATTTGACCTGAAAAATATGCCAGATATTTTTACAGACTTCAGAAAATTAATTGAAGCAAATAAAATTCTAACTAAAACACCAACCTTACTTCCAGATGAGCTTCCACCTCTTCCTGATATAAATATTGAGTTTGTTTTAAATGTTAATTTTCCTACAAGTATCAAACATGAATGTACTTCTTTTCCTTACCCTGAGAATCAATTCTATGGTGGGGAAAAAAATGCACTAGCTCATCTTGAAAATTATTTAATAAAAAAACTACCTCACACATATAAAGAAACACGTAATCAACTTTATGGAATAAATTTTTCAACAAAATTTTCACCCTGGTTATCTTTAGGCTCAATTTCAGCAAGATATATTGCGTTCAGAATAAAAGAATTTGAAAATCAGCATGGTGCAAACGAAAGCACATATTGGATATGGTTTGAGCTCTTATGGCGTGATTATTTTAGATTTATTCATTTTAAATTTGGAAAAAAGCTCTACTCTAAAAATGGTCTAAGTAATAATAACAATTTGATAAATCATAATGATGAAAATTTTAATAAATGGGTACAAGGTGAAACAGGAAATGATTTAATAGATGCAGGCATGAAAGAATTAAGATTTACTGGATATCTTTCTAACAGAATGAGGCAAATCGTAGCAAGTTACTTAATTTATGATCTTGGTTGTGACTGGAGAAAAGGAGCCTTATGGTTCGAATCTCAATTAATTGATTATGATGTATATAGCAATCAAGGAAATTGGCTATATATTGCTGGACTTGGAACAGACCCAAGAGGTGGAAGAAAATTTAACACAAAAAAGCAGAACCTCGAATACGACCCCAATAATACCTATAAAAAAATGTGGCTCAACTGATAATGCAGTTTTTTGGAAAATTACTTAAATTTTCATTTTTTTGGTACATCTTTTTTATCTAATTCTTTCGTTTTTTTGATGTCTGAATTTGGTGGAACCATTTTTTCACCATCCCATCTTTGTCCGCACCAACAAATGCCTTGAGCATTTATTATACAAACACCTCTTCCACAACAACGCTTATCTTCCATGATTAGTCACCTTATAAATTTATTTTTAATATAAAAAAACTAGTTAAAAGTTAATAACATTCGCATGACCATTTGACAGATGTCTTGACAACAATTGATAGGTATCTAAATCGAATGCTAGTATTTGCTTTGATTCCTTAAAATCATACATATCAATTTCATTTTTAAGAGTATCAAGATGCCGCCACTGATCAAATATATGTAATTCTATTTTTTCATTCTTTAAATTAAATTCTTTTATAGCTATTCTGCCTTTAAAAGGCCATGACTTCAATTTGAGAGAATGAAAGGCTTGTTTTGTCCGCAAGAAGTGAAGTTCTTTATCTTCTTGACCAACACAGACTCCTTTACAGCGTTTGATTTGTGATCGAAAACATGAGCCTTTTCCAACTTCAATTCCCAGCACTTTTAAACAAAGGGAGTATTCATCCGCAATTTTTAAAATAATATCTGTCGCTTGTTTTTTAGATCGAAATGTTCCAAATAGATTATTCATATTTTTAGGGATAATTTGATCTTCACTTACCAAAGATATCAACGGTAAAGTTTCAGGACTGTTCGATAAAAGCCACGAGCATAGCTGTCTTTCTCTTCTAAGTTTGCGATTATGAATTGGCTGAAGCTCTTTAATCAATCTAGATTCAAGTAAAAGTGCACCAAATTCACCAGCGGTCTCTACCCACTCAATATGTTTGATTTGTTGACTAATCCTCATTTCTTTAGTCGAGCTGTGATCCGAACTAAAATGAGACATGATACGAGATCTCAAATTAATACTTTTACCAATATAAAGTGGTAAATTATTCTCCCCATAAAAGAGATAAACCCCGGAAGTTTCTGGCATATCATCAATTAAATGTCCATCAATTCCTGAAGGTAAAGTCTGCTTTTTACAAAGCTCAGCTACAGCCATTTCTAAATTCTCTAATCCATGCTCCTTTTTTGCAAGATCAATTAATTGCAACATCACTTCTACATCTCCCATAGCTCGATGCCGATTTGTACAATTGAATTTATGTCGTTCCATGATGGCACTTAAGCCATGGCTTTTATATTGCGGATAGAGTTTTCTTGATAACTTTACGGTACAAAGTACTTTTTGTTTTAGATCAATACCAATACGTTTAAACTCCGCTTTAAGAAACCCATGATCAAATCTTACGTTATGAGCACATAGAACAGCGCCATCCAAATAGCCCAAAAGTTTTCCTGAGGCCTCTTCAAACGTTGGGGAATCCTGGACCATTTGATTTGTAATACCTGTTAAAGACTGAATGAAATCAGGAATATTTATTTTTGGATTAACTAGCGTTTGCCATCGATCTACTTCAATACCATTTTTGAAATGAATTAGTGCGATCTCCGTGATTCGATCCCTAAGCGGTATCGCACCTGTTGTTTCAAGATCTAATAAAATATAGTTGGGTAACATTTATACGGTCAAGTTTTTTAATGTATTTGCTAAGTTTAAAGAAGACATGAAAGCGCTTTCAATTCTTCCACTGATACACCAATCGCCACAAAAAGCCAATTTTAATGGGTAATCGATTATCTCTAGAGCTTTTTCCTGTCTGGAAGCATTGGCATACTTCCACCTCTTCAATTTAATAAAAGAAGCCTCATTTAAAGTTTTACCGCTGATTTCAGCTAGCTCATTAAGCATTTCATTGATAATGATTGAGTCAGACTTACTTAAATTTTGATTAGCCCATTCGTTAGTACTCATTGCTATGATTGAAAGAGGCTTTCCTCTATTTGGTTTTGAGCTATTCACTGAAACCCAGCTCAAAATTGAATCTGAAACGAATGCCGCATCCCAATCAAAAAAATTTTCAATTTCATAGCCTAACATTAAAGTAAAGCAAGGCTGCATCTTCACGTCCTGCAAAATCATTTTTGGAGACAAATTTTTAGGTAAAAGATCATTTGCCTGTTCTGCTGGAACAGCAATTAACAACCAATCAAAAGGGCCAATTTCAGAATTAGCTGTTTCTAACAACCAATTGGCTTTAATTTTTTTAATCCCAGTAATCGTTTGATTGAAGCGAATGTCAATATTTTGAGCCAAATATTGAGCGATTGAGTTCATTGATGGCGACCCTACATAGTGAGGAAAATCTTTGTCCCAAGTCCTCTCGCTTTGAATCTCACCAAACTTTAGCTCAACAAATCTTGCATTCCATTGTTCTACAGCATGATGCAACTCGAGCTCTTTAACAAATATCTGAAATGCTGGATTCTTAGCAGTAAAAAACTGAGCTCCGTGATCAAAAGAAAATCCTTGCTCATTAAGAGTGGAAAGTCTGCCACCTAGCTTATTAGATTTTTCAAACACAATAACATCAGCCAATTCACCCAATAGTCTTGCTAAATTAAGTCCAGCAATTCCAGCGCCGATAATAGCTATTTTTGGCTTACTTTTTTTGATCAAAATATATTGCTGGGTTTATTAAATTATTTTCGGTTTGATAGTTACTGAAAAGCTATTTTACTAAAGGTCTGATACTTGAAAAGCCGCCATCAATAGACCAAACTTGACCTGTAACTCTTTGGGCTTTTTCAGACAACAGCCAAGCCATTAAATCAGCAACTTCTTCAGGACTTCCAATACCTTTAATTGGGTACTGTTTCGCAGCTATTTCTCTCATTAGATCACTTGTTAAAAGATTTGCTGAAGCGGGAGTATCCAAAATTCCAGGGGAAACTGCATTAATACGAATATTTGAAGCAGCATATGAAGCAGCAGAGCTCCTTACAAGCGCCTCAAGCCCTCCCTTTGCAGCTGATATGACTTCATGATTGGAAATACCTATGCTAGCAGCTGCTGATGAAACAAAAACTGCTGACCCATGAATAGCTGATTTTTTTAAATGATCTACAAAACCTGACAATGTGAATAATGCACTAAATAGGTTTGCTGACATGCAATCAAAGAAATCAGCTTCGGATGTTCTATGAAGTGATCCAAGTCTAATGTTGCCAACACAATGCGCTAAGCTATCTATGGTGATGTTTCTTTCTACAATTTCATCAAATATTTGTTTAACTCCCTGGAAACTCGAGCAGTCTGCAGTAATTTGAATGTGCTTATCTCCGTAAATCTCTTGAAGTTTTTCTGAATTTCTACTCACTAAAACTAGTTGCCTGTTATTTTTAGTTAAGTTTTCAGCCAAGGCTTGAGCTAAGCCACCAGTTGCACCTGTGATTAATACTTTTTTCATATTTGCACCTTTTAAGCTCTTAAAAATATTGACTTGAGGTGAATCTAATTAAGATTAACTATGAATCTGATAACCTAAAAATAATCCATAAGCTCCACCTAGCCATAATCCAGCTACAACTAAGAGAGAAATTAAATGTCCCCATCTCTTCTGGCTTGGATATTTACTGTGCGCATAGGAATCCCATGCACTAGCAACAATCCAAATAAGGCCAGAATCGCCAGCACCTTTGGTACTTAAGAATGATGCATAGATCCAAAGTGCTGGAATGAACATAGCAAAGTTAATCAAAGCTGCGTTTTGATGCCTTAATGAATTAAGGATAGTAAACGTGGCATTGCTACTTAAATTTGAACTGATTGTTTGGCTAAGCAAAGTATTATTAACAAAAAGCCAAAAAACAGCTAAAAGAGTAATAGCAAATGGGTATATGCAGCTATTTAGAAACATAAAACTCCTTAATTAAATTTAACATTGCCTTTCATGACGGAAGAATGTCCTGGAAAACTACAAACAAAAACATACGGCTCATTGGTATTAAATACGGTTGATTTAAATTTAACTGAGGTTGATTCACCACCACCAATAACATTAGTCGCAACAACTACGCGTACGTCTTTTGCTTTCACATAATTACTATTTAATCCTGCTGATAATCCATCTTTTAAAACAGCATCCATATCTGGTTTTTTTGTGATCACAACATTATGTCCCATCACAGCCTTGGGCAAAGTACCATTAACTTTGAAATTAAGCGTGACTTCCTCACAAGATTTTTTAACTGTAATTTCCTTTGTGTTGTAAGCCATAGCTGCTGTTGCTTCAATATTAATATCGCATTCGCCTGCATAGACTGAGGTTGCAAATAACCCTAAAAGAATAACTGATATTTTTTTCATGATTTTTCCTTAATTATTATTGTAAAAACATCTTTATGACAAAAATTATTTATTTTAGTTCTTGAGAGTTATACTTAAAAAAAGCTATCTATAGGTTTCATCACAATTAGTTCAATCATTATTACTGTCTATTATTTTTTTTATATACAGATTTTTCTTCATGAATTTACTTAAAATTAAGATTAAGTGAATTATTCTAAGACTTAGCTAGTCACAAAAATAACTGCTTCAAAGAATAAAATGCTACCTACTTTTTAGTGGTCAGAAAAGATAAATATTAATAATTTTTTTAAAAGTCTAAAGGGGATAGTTATGCTGACAAAATCAAGACAATTAGTTAAAGCATCACAGAAACTTAAAACTCATAAAGTCTCCAAAAATACTCAACTAAAAGTATTAAAAACGACAGATGGTGATGTTTTCGTTTGTAAACAGGGTGATACGGTATGTTGGCAAAGGTATACATCCGCAATGACGGATTGTGTGTAAGATTGCGAATAAATTAGTGGTATCCATGTACTTTTATTTATGTCTCATCTAAAACTCTAAGTTTTAATTTTAATCATCAAGGAAAATCAATGAAAATTTTTGCTACAGTAGCTCTTACAGCATCCCTTGCTTTCTCTTTTATTTCATTCGCTGAAGCAGAGCAATGGACTGTAATTAATGATACAGATGCAGTCAAGATTGAACGTTCAAATGTAACCAAGAAATCTGATATAGGTTTTACAGGGATATTTAGAAAAATGGATAAGGCTAGTAAGGTGATGACACCTCTTGTGATTTCAGTAGATTGTGGAACAAAATTTTATGAATTAAAAGATATTCCTAAAGCAGGAGATGACGCTAGCGTTATTTCGAGTGGTATTGCAAATCCTGATCATAAGTTATTTGCTTATATCGAAAAGGGCTGTAAGTAATACCTAAGGCTTTGTAGATATTTATTCTTACAGGTAAGATATTAGGGAAAATACAAAGATTATTATTTATAGAGGATCAAATGAACCAATTTTATAAAAAACTAAACGTATTAATAATACTTACCTGCTTCATACATACCAATGTATTTGCATTAACTAAGAATGAATCAATTATTCCTCCGGAACTACAAAAAAAATTAGAAGAGGTATATGGAAAAATCAAATCTGATTATGTAGATAATATTGATGATAAAAAATTAATGGAAGGAGCTATAAATGGCCTTGTAACTAATTTAGATCCTCACTCTTCTTATCTAGATATTGATGCTCAAAAAGATTTTACTGCTGCTACAAGTGGAGAATTTTCAGGTGTAGGTATAGATACCGGTATGGAAGATGGTTTAGTGAGAGTGGTTTCTCCTATTGAGGATTCTCCAGCTTACAAAGCAGGTCTTAAAACAGGTGATCTTGTATTTGAAATAGATGGCAAAAATGTTAAAGGAATGACCTTGAGTGAGGCTATCAATAAAATTCGGGGTCCTAAAGGTACGACAGTTAAGCTTTCAGTACTTCGTAAAAAAACAGCCGCGCCTTTATTTTTCAGTATTGTTCGCGAAACGATAAAAAATCCAAGTATCAAATTTAAATTATCAAATCAAGACTATCCATATTTAAGAATTACGCAATTCCAAGAAAATACTGGGATTGATTTGGCAAAAAATTTGAAGCTTATTTCTGAACAGAATAAAGAACCTTTAAAGGGATTGGTGATTGATTTAAGAAATAATCCAGGAGGTATGGTTTCTTCTGCGGTAGCAGTTGCAGCAGCTTTCCTAGAAAAGGACAAGCTAATTGTATATTCAGATGGTAAAACTAATAACGCAAAAATGAAATTATTTGCTAACCCATACAATTATGTTGAAGGTGGCGAAAAAAATGATTATCTAAAAGATATTTCAGAAGAATATAAAAAAATACCTATAGTTGTATTGGTTAATAACGGATCAGCTTCTGCTGCTGAAATTGTTGCAGGGGCCTTACAAGATCATAAGAGAGCTATAATTTTAGGTACCCAAACTTTTGGGAAAGGTACTATACAACAATTATTTCCTCTTAAAACAGGCTCAGCTATCAAAATTACAATAGCAAAATATTACACCCCCAGCGGAAAATCAATACAAGCAAAAGGCATTTTGCCTAACTACATTGCTGAAGATCCATCAGATATATCAGATACACCAGTCGCTAAAACATTCGAATCGTCTTATAAGAATCATCTAGAAAATGAGAAAGAAAGCACTCTTCAGGAAACTGCTGCGAAAATTGTAAAGCTTTCCGAACAAAATAAAAAAATATTTTCAGATAAATCTTCATTTGAAACAGGGACAAAGGCTGATTATCAATATGTTCAAGCAATTCATCTTCTTCAAGGGAAAGCCTTAGATATTGAGAAGTAATAATTCCGAAAGAACTAAACATTTCTTAGGGTTTTAGGCTGCCATAGTCAAAAATCCTCGGATTCCAGATGTTTTAATTAAGTTGCCACTCATGTCTAACCAGAATGGTTTGGAGCAAAAGAATCAACTCCAGATCTTCTTCAATATGTAAGTCTCTTTAACTAAAAAAAGCCCACAATATTGTGGGCTTTTTGTTATTTGAAATTACTTTGGCTGTTGCACTGTTCTTAAGTAAGGCTTAATCGTTTTAAATCCGCTTGGATATTTCTTTTGTGCTTCTTCATTGGAAACAGTTGGTGGAATTATCACGTCATCACCATTTTTCCAATTCACAGGTGTTGCAACCTGATGTTTAGCATTTAGTTGTATTGCGTCAAGTAACCTTAAGATTTCATCAAAGTTTCTTCCTGCGCTCATTGGGTAGATAAGAATAGCTTTTATCTTTTTATCTGGTCCAATAATAAACACTGATCTAACAGTTGCATTATCTTGCGCTGTTCTTGAGCCTCCACTCGCATTAGGGTGAATCATATCGTAGAGTTTTGCTACCACTAAGTCATCATCACCAATTAATGGATAATTTACAGCATGACCTTGAGTTTCTGTGATATCACCAACCCATCTTTCGTGATCACTCACAGGGTCAATACTTAATCCAATAGCTTTAGTATGTCGCTTATCAAATTCTGGCTTTAATTTAGCAACATAACCTAATTCAGTGGTGCATACAGGAGTGAAATCTTTTGGGTGAGAAAAAAGAATAGCCCAGCCATTTCCAATCCATTCATGAAAATTGATGCTGCCTTCGGTAGTGTTTGCAGTAAAGTTTGGGGCTTCATCACCTATACGTATAGTCATAATCAAGTTCCTTTAGTAGTTCCTAACATTGAATATTAGCACTATGCGCGTCAATATAATTCTAAGAAAAGTAGATAAGCTTATACAAAATCTCTGGATTCCGGATATTTTGTACCTCACTCCTTTTTATGGAGTTATCCATTCAGAGGATGTTCCTATAAATTTCGCTCGGCGGTGACCTTTTTTTGAAAGCTCAAGCCAATCCACTTCTGATACATGACCTTGCAAAACTGCAAAGAAGTTTGAATCATTGTCTTCCATTTTTTGGGATGAACTATCATTTAGTGCTGATCCTGGATTGGAGTGAGACATATAGTCACGAGCTGAGGCAGATTGTTTGACCCGTTCCCATAAATTTTCCACGTAAGGACCTGAGGTTAAGACTGTCATAGTTACTTTGATACGGAGTTGCCAATTTAAACGTTTACTCCAAAAAAGAAAAAGTGCATGCGGGTCTTTTATAAACTCACTGACTTTAGGACTGCGACTATCGGAGTATGCCTCTAGTTTTGCAGAAATTCTATCCACACGTCTTAAAATTACAGTCCTGGCATTTACTTGATTATCCATTCCAATCGAGGCGAGGGTAAATGCATGCCATTCATGATGGCGATCAACGCAAGCGCGGCCCAATTCTTTCCATAGGTGCTCGTGAATATCTTGGAGCGAGGTGATCTCTGTATGCATCGTTTACCTTTTTGTCATGAGATTCTAAGTTGTAATTCAAGAATTAAGATGTCGATTCATTAATCTTGTTTTAAATTTATTATAACTTTCATTCAGCCAATTTTATTTAATTTGAACCAGTGAAAAAAAAGTTTTATGATAAGGAATATTCAAATAATAAGATTAATAGCATGGCAAGAAAGATAAATATTTTGATAGGCGTCATTGTAATTCTTTTGGCTGCTTATTTTAGGGTCAATTTTACTGAGGGAGATGATAGAGGTGAAGCGGGTCCCAGAACTTTCTTACAAGAAAAAGGTGACATGTGTACTGGGGTTGCAGAAAATGCAGTTGCGAATAGGGAAGTCATTGTGGAATTTCAAAAGTATGAAATTCTAAGCGATAAGATTCTTATTATGGAAAGATGTATGGGTGAAAATGGATTTGAGGTTCATTCTCAGTGGTCCAATCAGATGAAATCCGTGATACAAAAAAAAGCGACAACCGAAAAAATTTCAGAAGAAGAAGCGGAAGAAACCTTACGAAGAAAGGCCATGTTTGATTTCTTTAGCAAAGACCAAAAAGTGACATACTGGCAAGCTAAGAAAAAATAAGTTTTTTTATAACTTTATATTATCAAAATATTCATTATTAAATCACGCTCTAGGTAATTAGCTCAGCTGGCAGAGGAGCTGTCTCTATCAACAGTTATATTTAATTAGAATTTAGTTGAGTTGCACGCACAGCCCAGTTGCCACGCAGGGCAAAATATAACCCACCAACCCAAAGACTAAAATGAAGGTAGTCGGTGGTGATAAACCTCCAAAGGTTGTCTGGTTTTAGCACAGTCCAAATTATCCCAGTGATAACACAACACATCACAATACCGCTGAATCTAGTCAACATATCTCCCAATCCAGCCAACAAGGCATTTTCCCTTATTCGAGGCAGCGTAGTGAGGCCTCCTACTATCAACCCCACACCTGAGCCAATTTCACTAACAATCACCAATAACCATACCAAAGCCGGTAAACCCAGGGCCATGCCGTCTGCGGGATGATAAGGTAATTTACTTAGTCCTGATGTGATAAACAAAGTAGCTAAAGGTACTCTTAATAAAATTGAACTCCAATAAAAGTCAGGTAAAATCTTCCAATAATTTTTTAATAAACGACTCATAATGCTCTCCTTAATTCTTATATTCTACGGACAATGACTTTTTTTTAACATATTTTTTTGAGTTAATTTAACCTAGCGAGTTCAATTCAAAGTCTCAGAATTCCTCATATTTTATAACACAACATACCGAACATAAAAAAAAGCCACTGCTAAGAGTGACTTTTATGAATCAAATAAAGTATTAACTTTACTCAGCATCCTTAAAAACAGCTAAAGCGCCTATTAACTTCCCATTTTTATCAGTAAGCGGCGCTACCTTCGAATCAACTAGTTTCCCAAATAACTTTAACCTACCGTTATAAGATTTTTTCTTAAGCAACGCTTTATATCCTGGATAGTTCCGATCCATCTTAGTATTGATTGCAGGATTACCATTTTCATCGATCAAGGTGGTATCAGTACGAATGAAATCTTTACCATCAAAAGAAAATATAGAACTACCTAATTCTGCAAAACTTAATGTTGAAAAACAAAACAAACAGATAAAGATAATTTTTTTCATAATACTTACCTCATTATATAGGATATAAAAAAGCCACTGCTATGAGTGGCTTTTTTCATTTAATTTAATTTACTTTACTTTCCACCCCATGTAAGCGAATTAAAAATTGTTGTAGATGATGCTTTTGTCACCTTACATTTTTTTAGCCACGCATCAAATTTAGGCCAATCTTTCCAGTCAGGTGTTCTAGCAAAGTGATCTTCAACACCAGCAGGTGATTCATAAACTTCAGACAAGATAAAAACTTTTTTACCAGTAGATTTAGATTTTAGGTCTGTTGGATTTGTGAGCTCATCCATTTCTAAACATCATAACTTAAGAGTGCTTTTGCTCCAGATCGGCTATGCGTAGACTTCATCCATGTTGCATGCGAAAGAAATAATTGTTTACCTTCCTGCGCTATATTTCCAGGAGCTACGATTGTGAAAGTCAGTTTAGTTTTACCCATAGTCTCTTGCTCACCAGCATATAAGGCATTTGTTAGCCCAAAAAAAAGCAAAATAAATAATATTTTTTTATAAATCATAATTTTTCCAGTTCTTTAAAGTTTTAAGAAGAATGCTTATTTACATTACACCTTTCTCTCCTACAAAAGAAGATATTTTGTAATACACGCCTATTCCAGCCCCCTGCCAAAATCCCATGCCTTGAACCTTCTGTCTTGCAGACAAATACTGTAAAATATCACTTTCTGGGGGATTAGCTCAGCTGGTCAAGCAGCGGACTCGCAGTATAGCTTTTATAGGATAATAAAAAACCAGCCTAAGCTGGTTCTTTAAAAAATCGTTACCGATTGTTCTCGAAACTATTTAGTGCGATATTCGACACCGTCTTTTTTCAAGCGAGACGTAAATGGTTTTTCATCTTTGTTAGTAACTATTACTTTGCGATAGGTTTCTAAATCGTCCATCAACTGATCAATCTCATGATTACCAACGTTATAGCGATAAAAAGTAGCAAGGCAGAGTGTTTTTATAATATCGAATTCTCTATTGCTAATGTTTAGATGTGGATGACTATCTTTCATGGATTTACCACGACCAAATTCATCAGGAATGTAAACTTTTGGCCCACCTGTCTCTTGTATTACCCAATTAGTTAAAAAAACTTTAAAGCCAGCCATGCTTGACTTGTTGTCATGAATAGCTTTCAAAGATGGATTTGCATTCAATCCTTCATTAATATAAATGTTGTCCACCAAATAGTCGACGGTTTGTGCAATGTTATAAGTACCACCTAAACGTTTATATAAACTATCTTCGGCTTTACTTGGTGTTGAAAAAAATACGAAAGTTAAACCTATGATCGCTATAAGTAAACGCCCATAAAACACTTTAGATAATTCCTGACTGCTGTATACATTACTAGACATGACACTCTCCTAAGTTAAGTTTAATTAATACTGCACCCTAATTATTAGCACACTAACTATTTGCTTACAATACTATTACAAGGGGTATTTTTGAAGATTTCTGAATTAAATCACAGGCAGGCTTATGTCATCTAAAACATAAAGCTATTAAATATCATATAGTTATGACTTGTTTTTTTTGAGGTGCTTATATTTTAAGCATTCTATTCAATAAATTAAATTTATCAAAATTTACAATTTACTTGAAACTTTAACAATTGAGATAGCACTCTTAAAGTAGAATCCTTTTAAGTAAAGATATCCATACCAATTAGCGAAAGTGAAAAAGAGTTTATGGCTCACTATAAAAATCTTGCATTAAAAAACCAACTTTGTTTTGCGCTCTACGCTGCCACCCACACAATTGTTCGCACTTATACTTCAAAACTCACCACTGTAGGTCTTACCTATCCGCAATATTTAGTTTTATTAGTTTTGTGGGAAAAAGACGGGATTCAAGTTAAGCAATTGTCTGACGTTTTAAATTTAGATTCAGCGACCTTATCACCCATTCTAAAACGTCTTGAGAAATCAGGATTCATTACTCGCAGAAGAAATAAAGAAGATGAAAGAGTAGTAAATTTATTTTTAACTAAAGAGAGTATTGCTTTAGAAAAAGATGTAGCAGAGATTCAAAAGCAAGTTGCATGTCAAACTGGATTACCAAGAATAGAATTTATAGAGTTAAGAGATAAATTAAATCATCTCGTGGAAACTATGGTTGAAAACGATGATGATGATGAAAAGGCAGCTTAATAGTTATCTTATAGCACACCCCTATTCCACTGCTGCCAAAATCCCCCCACCTACCCCCTCTACAACGCCCACAAATACTGTAAAATATCACTTTCTGGGGGATTAGCTCAGCTGGTAGAGCAGCGGACTCGCAGTATCAGTTAAATATCAAGA
>JAPLQN010000017.1 GCA_026399645.1 Candidatus Methylopumilus sp.
GTCTTTTCCAGTCTTCTTTAATGGTTGGAATTGCTATTTGAAGGAAGAGTGGTTTTTTATCCTCTTCTTCTTCCCATAGAGCTTTTCCGACAACTGGAAAAGTAGTTTCATTGGGTTTGTTCTTGAGTGCATTGAGCCATTCAATCGGCAGGGCATAGTAAAAAGAGTTTCGTCCAGAAGTTTTAAAGGTGTTGATGCCGATTAGCCTTCCTTCGGTATCAAATAACCCACTTCCAGAAGCGCCCATTCTGAATTGCGCTGTACTTAAAATAATTTTACCTTGATCAAGATCGTAGGTCGATTTAACAACGCCTGCTGAAGTTAAGGGGGCAGGAGCTCCATTAGAATGTCCGATAGCTATGACTCCTTGACCTTTTTTTAGGTCAGTACTTTTACCTATCAGGACGGGTTTAGTTGCCATGCCAAAAGTTGTAACTAAACATAAAGCATGCCAATGATCAGCTTTTACGGCTGTCACTGAAGTTTTGTTTTTCTTAAAACATGACAGTTAGTTATCACTTGATTGTCGCCTACAACAACACCGGATCCATAAGCCAGACCACCTGCATCGTTATATCCTCTAATCATAACAACACTAAAAAACGAACTCATTAACTGATCTTTATTTAATGACCATGCATTTCCGGAGTAAAGAAAGATACTTACGAGAACAAGGGATATAAATTTAAATAATGGGTACATAAGATAAAGTTTCTAAAAAGTATAATATTTACTTGACTGGGTGCTCCATTAAAAGTTCTTATTAGTTTTGCACATATTTTCTTTTCTAAATCTTTTTTAAAAGTAGAATATCACTATCTTGTTACTTTCATTTCCAAATAGCCCGTATCAGTTATTTCAACCATTCTCCCCTGCGGGCGATCAGCCTCAAGCCATTGATCTTTTAACAAAAGGCATTGTAGATGGAAAGAAATTTCAAACGCTTTTAGGTGTTACAGGCTCAGGTAAAACATTTACGATTGCAAATGTCATTGCAAGAATCGGTAAGCCTGCCATTGTCATGGCCCCTAATAAAACTTTAGCAGCACAACTTTACTCAGAATTTAGAGAGTTTTTTCCACAAAATGCAGTGGAATATTTTGTATCTTATTACGATTATTATCAACCAGAAGCTTATGTGCCTGCGCGAGATCTTTTTATTGAAAAAGATTCGAGTATTAATGAGCATATCGAGCAGATGCGCCTATCTGCAACTAAGGCGCTCCTTGAGCGTGACGACAGTATTATTGTAGCCACAGTATCCGCAATCTACGGTATTGGAGACCCTGTAGATTATCAGGGCATGGTCATGCAACTTGTACAAGGTGAAAAATTATTACAACGTAATATTATTTTGCGGTTAGTGTCCATGCAATATGATCGAAATGATTTTGACTTTTCACGTGGTGCTTTCAGAGTCAGAGGCGATACGATTGATATATTTCCTGCTGAAAATTCAGAAACTGCAATTAGAGTTACTTTGTTTGATGATCTGATTGAATCCATTACGCTCTTTGATCCCCTCACAGGACAAATGTACAAAAAAGTTAAACATTTTACTGTGTATCCCTCGAGTCATTATGTGACGCCTCGAGACACAGTAGTGAGAGCTATCGAAAAAATAAAAAATGAATTAAGGGAGCGTTCTGATTATTTTGTTAAGGCTAATAAATTAGTTGAGGCACAAAGAATTGAACAGCGCACTCGTTTTGATATTGAGATGTTAAATGAAATAGGTTTCTGCAAAGGCATTGAAAATTATTCGAGACATTTGTCAGGAAGAAATCCTGGCGATCCACCCCCAACTTTAATTGAGTATTTACCTAAAGATGCTTTAATGATCATTGATGAAAGCCATGTCACCGTGCCTCAGGTGGGGGGCATGTATAAAGGAGATCGCGCAAGAAAAGAAAATTTAGTGGGGTATGGTTTTAGATTACCTTCAGCGCTGGACAATCGACCTTTAAAGTTCGAAGAATTTGAAAAAACGATGCGCCAGTGTATTTTTGTATCTGCAACACCAGCAGACTATGAGGCAACTCATACAGAGCAAGTTGTAGAGCAGGTAGCAAGACCTACTGGACTTATTGACCCTGAAATTACTGTGAAACCTGCAGATACCCAAGTGGATGATTTATTGAGCGAGCTCAATCTTCGTGTTGAAAAAAATGAAAGAGTATTGGCGACTACTTTAACTAAACGCATGGCGGAAGATTTAACTGATTATTTAAC
This sequence comes from Candidatus Methylopumilus sp., assembly GCA_026399645.1. GTDB lineage: Bacteria > Pseudomonadota > Gammaproteobacteria > Burkholderiales > Methylophilaceae > Methylopumilus. The sequence continues at coordinate 2,233 of JAPLQN010000017.1, forward strand.
TGAGCATCAAATTAAGGTGCGTTACCTTCATTCAGATATTGATACAGTAGAGCGTGTTGAAATTATCCGCGACTTAAGATTGGGTAAGTTTGATGTTGTGGTAGGTATCAATTTATTAAGAGAGGGTTTAGATATCCCAGAGGTGTCATTAGTAGCGGTATTAGACGCTGATAAAGAGGGATTTCTAAGGTCTGAACGTTCGCTTATTCAAACTGCAGGAAGAGCAGCCCGAAATCTCAATGGGCAAGTGATTTTCTATGGTAACAAGATCACACGAAGCATGAAGATTGCAATTGATGAAACCAACCGAAGACGCGAAAAGCAAATTGCTTTTAATCTGGAAAATAATATTACGCCAGTGGGGGTGATTAAAAAGATTAAAGATATCATTGAGGGCACCTTTGATAAGGCAGAGGTTGATCTTAATCGAGCCCTCAAAAAAGAAGAAGCTCGTTATGACCATCTTAATGAAAAACAGATGGCCAAAGAAATTCAAAAAATTGAAAAGACAATGCAGACGGCGGCTCGCAATTTAGAGTTCGAAAAAGCGGCTCAACTTCGAGATGAGGCAAAATTTCTTAAAGAAAGGCTTTACGGGGCAGGGCTTAAGGACCGAATTGACCTTTAAAAATCATTGATTTAATCTAAAAAACACCTATAATATTTGATCTTTCTACCTTGCTTTACAGTGAGTTGCATCACTGAAAGCTTTTAACCATAAGGAGATTTATATGCGACATTATGAAGTAGTATTTATCGTACATCCTGATCAAAGTGAACAAGTGCCTGGCATGATTGAACGCTACAGATCTCTAGTCACATCCAAAGGTGGAAAGCTCCACCGCCTCGAAGATTGGGGTCGCAAACAGCTTGCTTACATGATTGAAAAAATTCATAAAGCGCATTATGTGCTGATGAATATCGAATGCGACATTGAAACGCTTGCAGAATTAGAGCATGCATTCAAGTTCAATGATGCCGTGTTACGTCATTTGATTATGAGCACAAAAACAGCCGTGACTGCACCATCAATAATGATGAAAGAAGAAAAATCAAAATCAGTGCTTGATAAAGATGAGCGTGCTGCACCTGAGGTTGCTGTAGATTAATCTAGATTGAATTGCTTAGAGATTTCTGGGGAATTGTGCCATTTGGATCCGGTACGTTATACACCCGCAGGAATACCAGCTCTTAATCTTACGTTAAAACATAGTTCGGAGCAGATTGAGGCAAATTTAAAGCGGACAATCAATTGTGAGTTAAGCGCAAAAATTATGGGTAATGATGCATTGATACCTTTAAAAATTGGCGACAGAATTAAAACAAAAGGGTTTATTGGAAA
>JAPLQN010000058.1 GCA_026399645.1 Candidatus Methylopumilus sp.
AATTGGTAGACGCACTGGATTTAGGTTCCAGCGCCGCAAGGCGTGAGAGTTCGAGTCTCTCCTTTCGCACCACAGATATGAATTTTAGGGAATTTTAAGTATGGCTACAGCAGTTGAAACATTAAGTAATTTAGAAAGACGTATAACCGTTAAGGTGCCTGTCGAACCCCTTCAACAAGAAATGTCGAGTCGTTTTCAACGCTTAACTCGAACAGCAAAAGTGCCTGGTTTTAGGCCCGGTAAAGCACCTTTAAAGATGATTGAGCAGCAATATGGCCCGCAAGTCAAAGAAGAAGTCTTTGCTGAAGCTATTGAGACTTCATTCGGCCAAGCCATTGAAGAAAATAAACTACGCGTTGTTGGCATGCCTAATATTCAACATAAACCTCTTAATCAAGTCAAAGAAGATTTTGAATATACAGCGACATTCGAGGTATTCCCTGAAGTTACTTTAGGTGACTTTAAAGCTATCTCAATTGATAAGCCTGAAGCTCAAATTACCGATAAAGATGTTAACAAAACTATCGATGTCCTTCTTAAACAAAGAGCCCAATTTGTAGAGTCTAAAGAAGCTTCCGCTAAAGGCGATCGACTTACTTTAACTTTAACCTCCTTTATAAATGACAAACAAGTTGAAACGACAGGCGATAAACCGATTCAGATTATCTTAGGTGATGACTCTCGCTTTGCGATTTTTGATGACCATCTTTTAGGTGAAAAAGCAGGTGAGTCCAAAACATTTGAAGTGAATTACCCAGAAACGCATAACCCTAAAGAATTAGCAGGAAAAACAGTTCAATATAATGTGAATTTTATTGTAGTTGCAAAACCTAAGCTTCCTGAAGTTGATTCTCAGTTTGCTCAATCTCTTGGTGTTCTTGATGGCAATGTAGATCAAATGCGTGATGAAATTAAACAAAGCCTAGAGCAAGAACTTGATAAAAGAGTAAAGATTAAATTAAAAGAACAGGTTTTCACTCAGTTATTAGAGGTCTGTAATGCAGACTTACCTAAAGCACTGATTAATCTTGAAATCAATCGCATGGCTCAATCCACTTACGCTAATTTAAAACAGCGTGGTGCTGATTTAAAACAATTTAAGCTAGAGCCTTCAATGTTTGAAGAGCAAGCTAAAAAAACATGCAAGCTCAGGCTAGTTCTCGCTGAAATTGTTGATAAAAATAATTTGCGCGCATCTGCAGATCAAATTAAAGCTATGGTCAATGAGTTTTCACTTAATTTTGATGATACAGAAGAAGCTGTTCAATGGTTTTATGCTGAACCTTCAAGACTTGAAGAGCCAACAGCACTTGCAACTGAAGTCAATGTTGTTGAATGGTTTATCACGCAATGTAAAGTGCAGAACAAAAAAACAACATTCGATGAGCTTATGACGGGGCCAGCTGCAGCTTAATCATGGCTTATACATCCCCAAATAATTTAGGCTATGTGCCTATGGTCATTGAGCAAAGCGGCCGAGGTGAGCGCGCTTACGATATATATTCGCGACTCTTAAGAGAGCGCGTTATTTTTCTAGTAGGGCCAGTAGATGATATGACAGCAAATGTTATTGTTGCCCAGTTACTTTTTCTAGAAGCAGACAATCCTGACAAAGACATCTCTTTATATATTAATTCCCCAGGTGGCTCTGTCACTGCTGGGATGGCTATTTACGACACAATGCAATTTATCAAGCCTGACGTAAGTACTTTATGTATCGGACAAGCCGCCAGCATGGGTGCTTTATTACTTGCGGCCGGGGAAAAAGGAAAACGTTTCTGCTTACCCAATTCTCGCGTAATGATTCATCAGCCTTTAGGTGGATTCCAAGGGCAAGCATCAGACATAGAAATTCACGCAAAAGAAATTTTATTTTTAAAAGAAAAGCTAAATCAAATCTTAGCAACCCATACTGGCCAAACACTTAAAAAAATTGCTGCTGATACGGATAGAGATAACTTCTTAAGCGCCGAGCAATCTGTAGATTATGGTATGGTAGACCAAGTTATTTCGAAGAGATCCCAAGTCATTTGATCCTATCTATTTATGGCCACTAAAAGCGATAACGAAAAATTACTCTATTGCTCATTCTGCGGCAAAAGTCAGCACGAAGTAAAAAAACTAATTGCAGGCCCTTCAGTATTCATCTGTGATGAGTGTGTTGATTTATGCAATGACATTATTAAAGAAGAAGTTAAGAGCCCTTCAAAAGAAGCTAAAGACCACGATCAGCTTCCCACCCCAAAAGAAATTTGTGATCAACTTGATGAGCATGTCATAGGACAAACAAGTGCTAAAAGAACTTTAGCTGTGGCTGTTTACAATCATTACAAAAGACTTAGAGATAGCAATTCTGAGATAGATATTGAACACAAAGATGTTGAAATTTCAAAAAGTAATATTCTTCTTATTGGCCCCACGGGCTCTGGAAAAACACTTTTAGCACAAACGCTCGCAAAATTACTTGACGTTCCTTTTGTGATGGCAGATGCTACAACACTTACTGAAGCTGGTTATGTTGGCGAAGATGTTGAAAACATCATGCAAAAATTATTGCAAAAATGTGATTACGATATTGAAAAAGCTCAAAGAGGAATTGTATATATTGATGAAGTCGATAAGATTTCAAGAAAATCTGAAAACCCTTCAATCACAAGAGACGTTTCAGGAGAGGGTGTCCAGCAAGCGCTTTTAAAACTTATCGAAGGTACTGTCGCTTCAGTTCCGCCTCAGGGTGGCCGCAAACATCCAAATCAAGAATTTGTTCAGCTTGACACTACAAATATTCTATTTATTTGTGGCGGTGCTTTTGATGGGCTAGAAAAAATTATTAAACAAAGGTCTGAAAAAGGCGGCATTGGTTTTGGGGCTCAAGTAAATAGCAAAGCAGATGCCAAAGTGATCGGCGATGTCATTAAAGATGTCGAACCAGAAGATCTAATCAAATTTGGTTTAATTCCTGAATTTATAGGAAGGCTTCCTGTTGTTGCAACTCTTGAATCTTTAAGTGAAGACGCTCTAGTACAGATTCTTACTGAGCCTAGAAATGCCTTAACCAAACAGTACATTAAACTTTTCGCTATGGAACATGTATCGCTAGAATTTAGAACTTCAGCACTAAGGTTAATTGCCAAAAAAGCTTTAGAAAGAAAGACGGGTGCGCGCGGTCTTCGCTCAATCATGGAGCATGTTTTATTAGATACCATGTACGAATTACCCTCCATTAAGAATCTCGAAAAGGTCGTCATTGATGATGGCGTGATTGAACAATCAAGCAAACCTATACTTTTATTCTCAGAAAAGAAACAAGTTTCAGGAAAAAAATAAGCTTCGTAGTTGGTCAGTAAGGCCTTGAAATATTATAAACTGTCCCAATGTTCTAGATTAATTAACGCTTATGAAAGCATCCTAATGGCTCAAGAAATTAAAATTAAAGACCCCCAACAAGATTTCATGCCCCTTTTGCCTTTAAGGGATGTAGTTGTTTACCCTCATCTTGTGATCCCACTTTTTGTTGGACGTACGAAATCTGTAAAAGCTTTGGAAATTGCATCTGATAAAGATAAAAAAATAATCTTAGTAGCTCAAAAATCTGCAAGTAAAGATGAGCCGGATGCCAAAGATCTTTACGAGTATGGCACCGTAGCATCTATTCTCCAGATGCTTAAATTACCTGATGGTACTGTGAAGGTTTTAGTTGAAGGTTTAAGCCGCGTAAAAATTAAGGAAGTGCTTGATCAAGAAGCTTGTTTCGTTGCTCGATTCGATGAGATCAATATCCCTGAACCTAAAGATAAAGAATCATTAGCATTGATGAGAACGGTGTTCTCACAATTTGATCAATACGTTAAATTAAATAAAAAAATTCCTCCTGAAATCTTAACCTCTCTTGCTGCTATTACAGACCCCGGCAGATTAGCAGATATGATCGCAGCGCATCTCACGCTAAAACTAGAAGAGAAGCAAACGATTTTAGAGACATTGAAAATTAAAAATCGCTTAGATCATCTTTTGAAGATCATGGAGTCTGAAATTGATATTCTTCAAGTCGAAAAAAGAATTCGTGGTCGCGTTAAGCGCCAAATGGAAAAAAGCCAAAGGGAATACTATCTTAACGAACAAGTCAAAGCCATTCAGAAAGAATTAGGCGAGCAAGATGAAGGTGCAGATTTAGACGAACTTGAGAAACGTATCCAAGAATCTGGTATGTCAAAAGAGGCTCTTGATAAGGCCACTTCTGAATTTAAAAAATTGAAAATGATGTCGCCCATGTCGGCCGAAGCATCGGTAGTAAGAAACTACATTGATACATTAATAGGATTACCGTGGCAGAAAAAAACTAAAATTAGTCGCGAATTAGCACTTGCAGAAAAGATCTTGGATGAAGATCACTACGGTCTCGAAAAAGTCAAAGAGCGCATTATTGAATATCTCGCAGTCCAACAGCGAGTGGATAAACTCAAAGCGCCTATTTTATGTTTGGTAGGCCCTCCAGGAGTTGGAAAAACTTCTCTTGGACAAAGCATTGCTAAAGCTGTTAATCGTAAATTTATTCGCATGGCTTTAGGTGGTGTAAGAGACGAATCTGAAATTCGCGGTCATCGAAGAACTTATATTGGCTCGATGCCTGGTAAAGTTTTACAAAGTATGACTAAAGCAGGAGTGACTAACCCATTATTCTTACTAGATGAAGTGGATAAAATGGGTCAAGATTACCGAGGTGATCCGGCTTCAGCGCTTTTAGAGGTTTTGGATCCTGAGCAGAATCACACTTTTACAGATCATTATGTAGAAGTTGAATACGATTTATCTGATGTGATGTTTGTGGCAACTGCTAACTCAATGAATATTCCTGAACCACTTTTGGATCGTATGGAAATTATTCGTCTGTCGGGTTATACGGAGGCAGAAAAGCTTAATATTGCGATGCATTACTTATTACCTAAGCAACTTAAAATGCATGGTCTAAAAAAATTTGAAATTAGCATTACCGCTAAAGTTGTAAGAGAAATTATTCAATTTTATTCTAGAGAAGCGGGCGTTAGAAAATTAGAACAAGAAATCGCCAAAATATGTCGAAAAGCAGTGAAAGAGTTATTGAGCAAAAAATCTCTTAAAAAAGTCATTGTGAATAGCAAGAATCTAGAGGCTTATCTAGGCGTTAAAGTCTATGACATTGGTCTTGCTTCAAAGAAAAACCAAATAGGTCAAGTCACAGGGCTCGCTTGGACTCAGGTAGGCGGGGAATTATTGACGATTGAAGCTGTAGTTTTACAAGGCAAAGGAAAAACAATCATTACTGGTAAATTAGGCGAAGTCATGCAGGAGTCTATTCATGCTGCCATGAGTGTTGTAAGAAGCCGCGCTAAAAAACTGGGTATAAGTGAAAATTTTTACGAAAAAAATGATATTCATATTCATTTACCCGAAGGCGCAACGCCTAAAGACGGTCCAAGCGCCGGTATAGGCATTACTTTAGCGATTGTATCGGCTCTAACCAATATTTCAGTGCGTGCTGATGTTGCTATGACAGGGGAAATAACCTTAAGAGGGGAAGTTTTACCAATTGGCGGCCTAAAAGAGAAGTTGCTTGCAGCTCATAGAGGGGGTATTAAAACCGTTCTTATTCCAGAGCAAAATGTAAAAGATTTAACTGAAATTTCTGATGAAGTTAAAAATGCCTTAGATATCCATCCTGTACGCTGGATTGATGAAGTTTTAGAGCTTGCTTTGACTAAAATGCCAAAAAATATAGCTACAAAGGACCAAAAATCCGCTCCTGTGCCTCATAAGAACGCCAGCACTATTACAAAATCCATTACACATTAGCGTAAACCTAGCGTTGGTTAGGACTATGTTGTAAAATAGCCGCCTTACTAATGAGTGTGCATGGGTGCTTAGCTCAGTTGGTAGAGCGTCGCCCTTACAAGGCGAATGTCGGCGGTTCGACCCCGTCAGCACCCACCAATTTTAGTAACAAGTTTTGGAGTGGTAGTTCAGTTGGTTAGAATACCGGCCTGTCACGCCGGGGGTCGCGGGTTCGAGTCCCGTCCACTCCGCCAAATCATTAAGGCGAATCTTAAGATTCGCCTTTTTGTTCATTA
>JAPLQN010000051.1 GCA_026399645.1 Candidatus Methylopumilus sp.
GCCATCACAAATACCTATCCATTGGACGAGTTCATGTAATTTTTTTGCATACGCCACAGCCTCTGCTGCAGAAGTCATATCAGGTTCAGACACAATCTCTAAAAGCGGGGTTCCTGCACGATTTAAATCAATGCCTGTCCCGTTTTCAACAGCGCCATGGGATGATTTGCCTGCGTCTTCTTCTAAATGCGCCCGCGTAATGCGCACTGTTTTTTTAGTCTCGCCTACTTCAATTTCAAGCGATCCTTTACCGACCACAGGTAATTCATATTGACTAATTTGGTAGCCTTTAGGCAGGTCTGGATAAAAATAATTTTTACGAGCGAAAATAGATCTTGATGCTATTTCAGCATTCGTTGCTAATCCAAATTTAATAGCACATTGGACTGCCTCATGATTTAAAACGGGGAGTGTCCCTGGCAGTGCAATCGATAATACGCAAGCTTGCGTATTGGGTTCCGCTCCAAATGCAGTCGATGCGCCTGAAAAAATTTTAGTTTTGGTTTGAAGTTGTACATGCGTTTCAATACCAATGACGACATCCCAACTCATAAAAGCGCTCCTTCGGGCATAGCTTTATGCCAATCAGTTGCTTTTTGACCAACTCATAAAAGCGCTCCTTCGGGCATAGCTTTATGCCAATCAGTTGCTTTTTGAAATTGATGCGCCACATTCAACATACGTGCTTCATCAAAATAATTACCAATAATTTGCAAACCTACTGGCAATTTATTTACGAACCCTGCAGGAATGCTCATGCCTGGAAGTCCTGCAAGATTAGTCGCAATGGTATAAATATCCTGCAGATACATTGTGACTGGGTCGTCAATTTTTTCATTTGCTTTAAAAGCAGTGGATGGTGCAGTAGGCCCCATGATCACATCGCATAATTGAAAGGCTTTTTTAAAGTCTTCAGAAATAAGATGGCGTATTTGTTGTGCTTTTAAATAATAAGCATCGTAATAACCTGCACTTAATACATAAGTGCCAATTAATATACGACGTTTCACTTCTTCCCCAAATCCTTCTTGGCGAGTCTTGGAGTACATATCCATAAGATCATCATATTGACTTGTGCGATGACCATAACGGACACCGTCGTAGCGGGACAAATTACTTGATGCTTCAGCGGGCGCTAAAACATAATAGACAGGAATTGATAAATTGGTATTAGGTAAACTCACATCGACAATCGTGGCACCTAATTTTTTGTATTGATTAATCGCAGCTTCAATCAACTTTGCAACGTCGCCATCTAAACCTTCTGCAAAATATTCTTTAGGCAATCCAATTTTTAAGCCCTCAATCGGCTGATCAATATTTTTTGTGTAATCTTCTTTTTTGTGATCAATCGATGTGGAGTCTTTGGGATCAAAGCCTGCCATCACATTCAACATCATGGCGCAGTCCTCAGATGATTTTGCCATCGGGCCTGCTTGGTCTAGGCTTGATGCAAAGGCAATCATGCCGTAGCGAGAGACTAATCCATAAGTTGGTTTTAAACCTGTGAGTCCGCATAAGGAAGCTGGCTGCCTAATAGAGCCCCCTGTATCTGTTGCCGTAGCTCCAGGGCACATGCGAGAAGCAATCGCTGCCGCACTCCCTCCTGAACTTCCGCCAGGCACACGTGTAAGATCCCAAGGGTTTTTAACAGCGCCAAAATAAGATGTTTCATTCGATGAACCCATAGCGAATTCATCCATATTAGTTTTGCCTAGATTAACGGCGCCCGCCTCGTTAAATTTCTTCACGACTGTTGCATCATAAGGCGCTATAAAATTATGAAGCATCTTAGAGCCGCAAGTAGTAAGCCAATCTTCTGCACAAAAAATATCTTTTTGCGCTATAGGGACACCTGTCAGGACATCGCCTTCGCCTTTTTCAATTCTTTCATCTGCAAGCTTAGCCTGAGCTATCGACAGATTTTCATCGACTGTAATAAACGCATTAATCTCGGGGTTCTTTTTTTTGATGCTGGCAAGATAGTCTGTCGTGATTTCGACACTTGATGTTTTCTTATCTCTCAAAAGGCTTGAGAGTTGTTTAATGCTCCAGTCTTGCATGATTATTCAATCACCTGCGGCACGATATATAAGCCACCATTCACTTCTGGTGCTATTTTTTGTAATTTTTCTCTTTGATTTTTTTCTGTGACAATATCTTCACGGAGTCTTTGTGTGACCAATTGGCCATGGGACATAGGGGAAATGTTGGTGGTATCCACTTTTTTCATATCCTCAATAAGATTTAATATGCCCGATAATTTTTTAATCGTCGCATCCGCTTCTTCTTCCGTAATTTTGATGCGAGCTAAATGGGCAATTTTTTTGATTTCGTCATGTGTAATCGACATACAAATAGAATTCCTGTTTTTCTAGAGAAAAGCTGTTAATTTATTGATCAATATCATGTATTATACCCTGATTCTATTGACCTTTCTTGGGTTTGAAGCACCACTTTTTTAAAGAAATTCTAACGGCAAATATGCTTAAAAAAATATTCAATTTTGATCAATTTATGGCTAATGATATTGCCATCGATTTGGGCACTGCAAATACACTCATCTATATTCGAGGCAAAGGTATTGTCTTAGACGAGCCCTCTGTTGTGGCGATTCGTCATGAAGATGGTCCTAATGGTCCGTATAGCAAAAAATCTTTATTGGCAGTCGGCATCGAAGCTAAAACGATGCTAGGTCGATCACCTCAAAATATTCAAGCCATTCGTCCCATGAAAGATGGCGTGATTGCTGACTTCAATATCACTGAAGACATGATTAAGTTTTTTATTGCAAAAGTGCATGACACAAGATGGTTTGTACCAAGCCCACGTATTATTATTTGCGTCCCTTACGGTGCCACTCAAGTGGAGCGAAGAGCCATTAGAGAGTCTGCTGAAAGAGCTGGTGCTAAGCAAGTATTTCTGATTGAAGAACCTATGGCGGCGGCAATTGGTGCAGGACTTCCTATTAGCGAAGCTACAGGATCCATGGTCATTGACGTAGGTGGTGGTACGACTGAAGTCGGTATTATTTCATTAGGCGGTATTGTGTACGCCAAATCTGAACGTGTGGGTGGCGACAAAATTGATCAGGCCATTATTGATTATTTAAGACGAAACTACGGCACATTGGTTTCTGATCCCACAGCTGAAATGATTAAGAAAAAAATTGGTACTGCATTCCCAATGTCTGAAATTTTAGAACTTGAAGTGACGGGTCGAAATCTTGCTGAAGGACTCCCTCGTCGACTCAAAATTAATAGCAATGAAATTCTAGAAGCCCTTCAAGAGCCTTTAAATCAAATTGTTAGTGCTGTGAAATCCGCACTCGAACAAACACCGCCTGAATTGGGTGCTGATATTGCCGATAATGGCATGGTATTAACCGGTGGTGGTGCCCTATTAAGAAATCTCGATCGCTTACTTATGGAGGAAACAGGTATTCCTGTTGTGACTGCGGACGACCCCCTCACTTGTGTTGCCCGAGGCTGTGGCAAGGCACTTGAATCACTTGATCAATTCTCGACCGTATTTGCTCACGAATAAATTTTTGTTTTTTGCTACTTCATTAATAGTTAAAGCTTAATGATTAAATCTTATCAACGTCCATCTAAGCTTTTTAATAAAGGCCCTTCACTTTTATCCAAATTATTGTTGCTCATATTCATATCGATTGTATTAATGGGTGCAGATTATCGTTTTCATTATTTAAAAAATATTAGGCAGATAACAAATGTATTCACTAAGCCTTTTCATACCTTACTAAACACGCCAAGCGATATATACAATTTCACAACAGAATACTTTTCCAATCAATCTCGTTTGATTCATGAGAATGAAATATTAAAACTCAATATTGATAGCCTTAAAGCTGATCTTCAACGCTTAGACTTTATAGATCAGGAAAATAATCAATTAAAAAATTTACTCGAAGTAAAAAATGCGCATAAATTTAAAACTGAGGCTGTCAGTATTATTTATTCGCGCTTTGACCCTTTTAATCAAAAAATTATTATTAATGGTGGTCAAAATAAAGATTTTCAGGCAGGGCAGCCTGTCATTAATGCGTTGGGTCTTGTAGGACAAATCAGCAGTGTTTTTCCAGAAACAAGTGAGGTGACACTCATTGTTGATAAAAAAATGTCTGTGCCCATTCAAATACAAAGAAATGGTTTAAGAGCGATTACAAATGGCAATGGCCAAAACGAGACGATTTCGCTCTCTTACTTACCCAATAGTGTCGATGTAATCATAGGAGATGTTTTAAAAACATCAGGTATTGATACGATCTACCCAGAGGGCATCGCCGTTGCTGAAGTATTAGAGATTAATAATAATCCTACGCTACCTTTTGCAAAAATTATTTGTAAACCTATCTCGGCGATTCGTAATCACACCCATGTCCTTGTCGTGACGCCCATTAACAAAATTGCAAATAATGTAGCACCTATAAAAAATGATCAAAAAAAGTAAATTATTTATTATTTCTTTAATCATCGCGGCAATGATTAATCTGATTCACATTAATATTTTTAATACTGATTTAACACCTGATTTTATTTTACTCACACTCATATTTTGGTTCTTTAAAAATCCAAATGCAGTGTCTATCTCCACATTTTGGCTTATAGGTCTTATCACTGATATCTTTATGGGAGACCTGCTAGGACAAAATGCCCTCACTTATGCGTCCTGTTATTTTATTGCTCAATATTTTATAAGTAAAATCATGCTTAACAATAAACATCAGAAATTACTTTATATTTTTTTAATATTTTTAAGTGCTCAAATTATTATATTAATTATTAATTTGACACACGATCTTCACTATCCAGGCCTTAGCTATTTCCTTCAAAGTATTACAGCCGTTTTTATATGGCATGCATTTTCTAAATTTAAATTTTTTAAATTAGATCGCTAAGGACTTCAGGCCATCTTAAGATGTCTTATACTAAAAATAATCAAAATATTTATAAGTCGCGCTTTTTCTTCAAGCAAAGATTAGGGCTCCTTACAGCCTTAATATCCATTGCTTTTTTAGCCATCATCGGGCGGTTTTTTTACCTTCAAATTTTTAAATACGATTTTTATAAAGGCTTGTCCGAAAATAATCGTATCGCTGTGATTCCAAACGTCCCAAATCGAGGGCTCATTATGGATCGTAATGGCATCATCATGGCAGATAACTATTTTGTTTATAGTTTAGAAATTACGCCTTCAAAAGTCACTAATCTCAACAAAACTATTGACGACTTAAAACCTATTGTCGAATTTAGTCCTGGCGATTTAAAGCACTTTAGAAAAATTTTAAAAGAAACCTCGTCCCTTGATAGCATTCCTATCAAAACAGATTTGTCAGAAGTTGAAGCGGCGAGATTTGCAGCAAATAAATTACGATTTGACGGGGTAGAAATTAAATCCAGATTACTTAGGCGCTATCCTAAAGGTGCGTTTGCTTCGCATCTTATAGGTCATATTAATCGGATTAATGAGGAGGAAAAAGAGGTCATTAAAAAATTAGGCTGGCAACAAAACTATAAAGGCACTGACTCTATAGGAAAGCTAGGTATTGAAAAATACTATGAGGCTAAGCTTCATGGTACCACTGGATTTCAAGAAGTAGAGATTAATGCCAATGGTAATTCAGTCCGTATTTTAAATAGCACCCCGTCTATTGAGGGTGATGCCATCACATTGTCGATCGATTCCAACCTACAAGAAATTGCTGAAAATGCTTTCAATAAATATCGGGGTGCGCTCGTCGCTTTAAATCCAAAAAATGGTGAAGTACTTGCATTTGTAAGTCGTCCTAATTTTGATCCAAATCAATTTGTTGGCGGCATTGATGCAGATGAATGGAAGATACTGAATGGGTCATTAGATAAGCCTATGCTGAATCGTGCCATAAATGGTTTATATCCTCCGGGGTCTACCATCAAACCTTTTGTCGCATTAGCTGCGTTGGAAAATGATATTCGTAAACCGCCGTTTAATATTAAGGACCCTGGGTTTTTTACGCTACCTAACTCTGGCCATACTTACAAAGACTGGAAACCCTATGGGCATGGTGTTGTAGATATAGTGATGGCAATTACTATCTCGTGCGATACATTTTTTTATGGGCTAGGTATCGAATTAGGTATCAAAAAATTATCTGAATTTCTATCTCACTTTGGCTTTGGTGAGGCTACCCACATTGATATGTTTGGTGAAAATGCAGGCTTATTACCTTCACCTGAATGGAAACAGAAACGATACAAACAACCTTGGTATTTAGGTGAAACTGTCATTACCAGTATTGGTCAAGGCTATACACTCGTAACGCCTATGCAGCTCGCTCAGGCAGTGGCAACAATAGCCAACGGCGGATTGATGATCCAGCCAAGGCTTATCCAATCAATTAAAAATAATCAAACTGGCAAAATAGAAACGTTTAAAAATAAAATTGTTCGAGAGCTACATTTCAAACCTGAGAATTTAGCGCTCGTCAAAGAAGGTATGATGAACGTAACGCAACCCGGTGGCACTGCTGCAAGTGTGGGTGCTGGGGCGTCATATAAAATGGCAGCTAAAACAGGGACCGCCCAAGTTGTTGAGATGAAGCGAAATCAAAAGTATGATCCTAATCGCATGAATGAAAGACATCGGGACCATGCACTTTTTATTGCCTATGCGCCTGCAGAAGATCCTACTATTGCAATTGCAATCATAGTTGAAAATGGGGGTCATGGCGGATCGACGGCGGGACCGATCGCAAGAAAATTGATAGATTATCATTTGCTCAAAAAAATAGCTTTAAGCAAAGAAGATAATAGAGCAGGCTCTCTTGAATCTGAATATCGCGATTAAAATAAGATCACTATGTTAGAACGTTTATTTCTTCGCCTACAAAAAAATATTGACTCTACTTTAATGGTCTTTATTAGCTCGGCATTAGTAGTTGGTCTTTTTACACTTTATAGCGCTTCAGGGCGAAATGTTATTTTGGTGCTTAATCAACTTTTTTATATTGGGCTGGGTTTTATATTGCTTTGGATCACAGCGAAGATACATCCTAAATATTTTCAGAAATTAGCACTTCCTATTTACATCGTAGGTTTGTTGCTTCTTTTTGGTGTCATGTTTTTTGGACAATCGAGTCATGGCGCTAAACGCTGGTTAAATTTAGGTATCTTTAAAATACAGCCTTCTGAAATTATGCGTATTGCCGTGCCTATTGCTATGGCTTGGTATCTTTCTAAAAGAGAAAATAATCGCCACGCGATCGATTATATTATTGCCTCCCTCTTTTTTATTTTCCCAGTCATTCTTATTATCAATCAACCTGATTTAGGGACAGGGCTCTTAATTGCTGCATCAGGTTTTTATATTCTTTTTTTAGCCGGCTTAAATTGGAAATTTATTGTAGGAGGTGGTATCGGTCTTTTTTCATTAGCGCCTTTCATTTGGACGCATTTACATGATTACCAGAAAAATCGATTGCTTATTTTGTTAGACCCAAGCCAAGACCCATTGGGATCCGGCTATCACACGATTCAATCTTCTATTGCTATGGGGTCGGGAGGGCTTATTGGTAAAGGCTGGCTTAATGGCACACAAGGTCAGCTTGATTTCTTACCTGAACGAACTACCGATTTTATTTTTGCAGTCTTTAGTGAAGAATTTGGTCTTTTAGGCAACTTATTACTTTTAGGCCTTTATGGGCTCATTATTGGTCGGAGTCTGATGATTGCCTCGCAAGCTAAAAATACATTTACGCGACTTCTAGCTGCTAACATTGGACTTACTTTTTTTACTTATATCTTTATTAATATTGCGATGGTAAGCGGCGTCATGCCCGTGGTGGGCGTACCTTTGCCTCTCATTAGTTTTGGTGGCACATCTATGACCATTATTTTAATTAGCTTTGGTATATTAATGAGTGTGCATTCTCATAAAGAACTTGTAGGGTCATCTTAATGTTTAGAGTCAATTTTCTTGGTTTTCTGCTCCTTTCTCTCTTAACAGGTTGTGCAAGCGCTCCTTCTTTCAAGAATGATTCTCTACCTGTGCCTTTAAAAAAAGGTGGGGGCTATTACCTCGATGATGGTCCAGGTGATCATCCTCCTGGAGATATTGATGCAATTCCTGATGCAGTGCCGAAAGTAGAGCCCTTTCATTCACGCGCGAATCAAACTTATATTGCACTCGACACCAAGTATGTTCCGATGACTTCTTTCTATCCTTACAAAGAGCAAGGTGTCGCTTCTTGGTATGGTAAGCGCTATCACGGCAAAAAAACATCGATCGGTGAAGTCTATGACATGTATGGCATGACGGGCGCGCACACTACACTACCTATTCCATGTTATGTGCGAGTCACAAACACTGAAAATAATAAAAGTGTTATTGTCAGAATTAATGATCGTGGTCCATTTAAAAAAAATCGTGTCATCGATTTATCATTTGCCGCGGCTTACAAATTAAGATTATCTGATAAGGGCAGTGGTCCAGTAGAAGTGGAGCTTATTGACCCGAGACAATTTAGTGCACTCAAAAAAACAACTGATGTCATTAATGAAAAAATAAAAGAAAAAGATGTGGTACCAGCTCAAACGAAGCTAGCTGAAGTCGTAATATCAAACGAGCCTCTTTATATTCAAGCAGGTGCTTTTAAAAATGAAAAAAATGCAGACCTTTTATTAAAACAACTTTTAGATATGGGGCTCGAAAATACACCGCCATTTAAAAAACAATTTTCAGAAGATTTATTTCATGTGGTGATTGGTCCTTTTAATTCGAAAGATGAAGCAAATAACATCGCAAATCTTATTAAATCAAAAATAAAAATTAGTATTTTTGTAGTCACTAAAGAAAAGAATTAAATGTCCGATCATAATATGCCACCAGAAACGCTGATTGAGTTTCCATGTCATTTTCCTATTAAAGTGATGGGCGAAGTCCATGATGAATTTACATCTACCGTCATTGAAATTATTAAACATAAAAACGATAGTTTTGATCCGAGTACAATCGAGATGAAAGGAAGTAGTGAAGGTCGTTATATCAGCCTTACATGCTTTGTTTATGTCACAAGTAAACCAGAATTAGATGATATCTACCGATCCCTTTCAACGCACCCGATGATTAAAGTCGTTCTGTAAATTTATGTCTATCAATGTGAAATATCTTGGTATCACACCTTATGAATCTACATGGAACAAAATGAAAGTTTTTACTTCCAAAAGAGTCACCTCCACACAAGATGAAATATGGATTACGGAACATGAGGCTATTTATACAGTAGGTTTAAATCGAAAAGATTTTAAAAACCCCCTAAGAACTGATATTGAAGTGCTACCTGTTGATCGAGGTGGAAAAATTACTTATCATGGCCGAGGTCAGCTCATTATCTACCCCCTTATCGATCTTGAACGTTACCAACTCACAATCAGATCCTTTGTGACTTTAATCGAAAAAAGTATTGTGAGTTTTTTATCCCGTCGAGATATCAAAGCCAGTGCTAAAATAGAAGCTCCTGGAGTCTATATTGAAAATAAAAAAATTGCCTCATTGGGATTGCGTATCAAAAATCATGCTTCATATCATGGTTTAAGCATGAATATTGATATGGATTTGTCGCCTTTTGAAGCGATTGATCCTTGTGGTTTTAAAAACTTACAAATGACACAATTAAAAACATTTATAAATGATGTATCGGTTGAAGCTATAGGTTTCGAAATTGCGAACGATATTAAACATCAGCTACTCAATTTAAAATGATAAAACCTCATATTTCAAAACCCATAGGTGTCAAAGAAATTAATTTTGAGAAAACTTCTAAGATCCCTATCAAAATTATTGAAGCTCCAATCAAGGCTAAGCCGCATTGGATCAAAATGCAGCTGCCTCAAAGCCAGCGATTTAATGAAATTAAATCAATTTTAAGAAAAAATAATCTTCATAGCGTATGTGAAGAAGCCAGTTGCCCCAATATCGGTGAATGCTTTAGTCAAGGTACTGCTACATTTATGATTCTCGGTGATCTTTGTACTAGACGCTGCCCATTTTGTGATGTCGGCCATGGAAGACCATTACCACCTGATGTGGATGAACCCAAAAAATTAGCCCAAACCATTCAAGAGCTTAATTTGAAATACGTGGTAATTACCAGTGTGGATCGTGATGATTTACGAGATGGCGGAGCACAACATTTTGTCGATTGTATTAAAGAGATTCGCAGCGTTTCACCCAACACTAAAATCGAAATTTTAGTGCCTGACTTTAGAGGCCGTCTTGATAAAGCGCTTGATATTTTAAGCTCAATGCCACCAGATGTGTTTAATCACAACCTTGAAACCATTCCAAGGCTTTATAAAAAAGCACGTCCAGGCTCAGATTATCAGCACTCACTTAATTTATTATTAAATTTTAAAATAAAGTTTCCTCATATACCAACTAAGTCAGGTCTTATGCTGGGGCTTGGTGAAACAAATACCGAAATCATTGAAGTGATGAAAGATTTGCGAGCTCACAAAGTTGAAATGCTAACCCTTGGGCAATATTTACAGCCAAGCGCGCATCATCTTCCTGTTGATCGTTACGTGGATCCAAAAGAATTTGATGCTTTAAAAGAAGAAGCGGAACGCATGGTATTTTCATCGGTAGCAAGTGCCCCTATGGTGAGAAGCAGCTATCACGCTGATCTGCAAGCGCATGAGGCCCAAAACTAAATGGTGCCCCATTTAAAAACTGCACTCACAGGACCACTGCTTTCATTAGAAAAACATCTCATTCATGAAATGGCAAACATTGAACATTGGTTTCGCATTCAATGGCTAGAGCATGCAGCTCCCTTTTATGCATCTGTTGATTTAAGAAATGCAGGATTTAAATTAGCCCCTGTCGACACTAATCTTTTCCCAGGAGGCTTTAATAATTTAAATCCAGATTTTTTATCACTTTCTGTTCAAGCAGCGATGGTGGCAGTTGAAAAAGTATGCCCTGAAGCTCATCGCCTTTTAATTATTCCTGAAAATCACACACGCAATATTTATTATTTAAAAAATTTATTTGAATTACAAAATATATTAAGAAAATCAGGTCTTGATGTACGTATTGGTACTTTAGATACAACGATTGCTGAACCGACAACAATTGCAGTTGAAAATAATAAGTCTTTACTTATTGAGCCTTTAAAACGCATTAGAAATAGGTTAGTACTTGAAAATAAGACACTCGGTAATTTTGATGCATGTGCCATATTATTAAATAATGATTTGTCTGCCGGTATTCCTGATGTATTAAAAAATATTGAACAAAATTTAATACCCCCTCTTCATGCAGGATGGTCATCACGCAGAAAATCTCAGCACTTTAAAGCTTATGACGAGGTCGTGAAATCATTTGCTGAGTTTATTAAGGTAGATCCCTGGCTCATAAACCCTTATTTTGATCGCGCAAGTGGTATCAATTTTCATGCAAGACAGGGCGAAGACGAGCTTGCGACAAAAGTAGAACAAATCTTAAATAAAATTCAATTAAAATATAAAGAATATAAAATTGAGCATGAGCCATTTGTGATTGTTAAAGCCGATGCTGGCACTTATGGTATGGGTATCATGACAGTGAAACATGGGGACGAATTAAGAAATTTAAATCGAAAATCTCGCAATAAAATGTCTGTTGTGAAAGAGGGCTTGGAAGTTTCAGAAGTGATTATTCAAGAAGGCGTCTATTCTGAAGAGTGTATTAACGAAGCTGTCGCAGAGCCAGTCGTCTATATGATAGATCATTTTGTGATTGGTGGTTTTTATCGTGTGCATACCACACGAGGTAAAGATGAAAATCTTAATGCGCCTGGCATGCATTTCGTACCTTTAGCCTTCGAAACTTCCTGCTCAACGCCTGAGATAGATGAGTCACCTCTTTCAACGCCCAATCGATTTTATGCTTATGGTGTGATTGCTAGATTAGCGCTTCTTGCAGCATCCATTGAACTCGAAACTCATGATCCAATAAATCAATAATATGCCTATTCTCTTTATCATCGATCCGCCTCAGTCGCTTCATTTAAAGAAGGATTCAACTTTTGCCTTAATGAAAGAGGCCGTAAAACAAAATCATGAAGTTTATTTTTGTTTACAACATGACTTATATATTGATGCTAACCAATTATTCTGTAGAACGCATCGCTTTGATGTAAATATTTTCCCGAATCATGCAAAAACTTATGAAACTCATTCTGTCGCATTTTTTAATGCGCTCTTTATGAGAAAAGATCCGCCAGTTGACCAGGCTTATCTTCATACGACTTTCTTATTAGATATTGCCGAAAAGTCACATGTGAAGGTATTTAATAACCCCTCTTCTATTAGAAGTTGGAATGAAAAAATATCCATACTTCAGTTTGACGAGCTCATACCAAAAACCCTCGTCACAGCCAATTCAGAGATTGTAAAACAGTTTTTTAAAGATCATGGCGATATCATTTTAAAACCGCTTGACGGCATGGGTGGCAAAAATATTTTCCGCGTCAGTGAATTTGAAAAAAATCTTAATGTAATTTTAGAAATCATGACTAACCATGGCCATCAAATGATCATGGCTCAGCAATATATTCCAGAAATTAAATTAGGTGATAAACGAATTGTCATTATTGAAGGGAAACCTTTTCCTTATGCGTTGGCTCGAATTCCTATGGAAGGTGAAACACGTGGTAATTTAGCATCAGGGGGCCAAGGTGTCGCTCAACCTCTATCAAAAAGAGATGAAGAGATTGCCACGATTGTAGGTAAAAAACTATTAAGCGAAGGACTTCATTTTGTGGGGATTGATGTCATTGGAGATTTTTTAACAGAAATCAATGTGACAAGCCCTACCGGTATTGTTGAACTTTTTAAACAAACAAAACAAAATCCTGCAGAACTTATTATCAATGCGCTTCATTAAGTTTTTTTTTATAGTTTTAGGCTTTTCTTTTCTTCAATCTTGTTCTAGTCCGTCCTTATACCAATCTAAACATTATGTATTTGGAACCATTGTAGACATTTCTATTTATGGTGAAGATGAAAAAAAAGCAGAAAAAGTCACCAAAGCTGTTCTTGAGGAATTTACAAGACTTCATAACTCTCTTCATGCATGGGAAAAAAGTGATCTGACAAATCTCAATGAGTCTATCTCAAAAAATAAGTCTTACAGAAACGCCTCTTCAGAACTTATTGAAATCATTAAAAATGCGAGAGAACTAGAAAGGGCTTCAAACCATCTATTTAACCCAGCTATAGGCGAGCTCATCGATTATTGGGGATTTCATCAAGATGAATTTACTCCAATGCATCCAAATAAGTTGAAAATAAAAGCTCTCGTTGAAAGAGGTCCCTCGCTAGACCAACTTCACATTTCAGGATCAACTATTAAGAGCACAAATTCTCACGTAAAAATTGATCTTGGTGGATATGCAAAAGGATATGCGCTTGACCAAGCAAGCAAAATTATTCATACGCATCATATTAAAAATGCACTTATAAATATTGGTGGCAATATTATGGCAATTGGCCAACATGGCAATAAACCCTGGCGTGTTGGGATTCAAGACCCTAGAGGAGCGCAAGCAATTGCAAAACTTGATTTACTTGATGGTTGGGCTATCGGGACATCAGGCGACTATCAACGGTACTTTATAAATGATGGTAAGCGCTATTGTCATCTTATCCACCCATTTACAGGGTACCCAGTCCAAGGTGTTTATTCTGCGACTGTCCTGATAGAGCCGTCTCAAAATGCTGGTACTTTATCGGATGTATTATCTAAACCACTATTTATCAGTAAAAAAGAAGATAGAAAAGATATAGCAAAAAAACTTCGAATCTATCACTACTTAATTATTGAAGATAAACACATATCAATGACTAAAACAATGGCAGATAAAATTCAATTCTTAAACCCCAATACTCAAAAAAATAATCAAATTGAAATTACGCTCTAAATTTTTTCTTGGCGATGGTCTTATTATATTGATAAGCCTTGTCTTTATTATTTTTGCATTTAAGACTTACTGGCATTTTGAAACAGGCAGTGTTGTGCAAGTGAACTTTCAAGGTAAAACATATGGAAACTTCAGTCTATTTCAAGACAAAAAAATTAGCCTAGTGGGTAAGGAGGGTGAAAGCATGATTGAAATCAAAAATGGTCAGGCTCGCTTTAAGTCCGCTCCATGTAAAAATCAATATTGCGTTCAGCAAGGCTGGATTGGTTTCACAGGACAAATACTGATTTGTATCCCCAATGAAATAAGTATTGAAATTTTAGGTAAAACAAAAGCTTATGACTCGCTCAATTATTAAAATTAAAACGACTTTGCTTGATCATCAAATTGCGCAACTAAGCGCGATTGCCATAGGGCTTAGTCTGATTGAATCGATATTGCCATCCCCCATGCCAGGAGTAAAACCAGGCATAGCTAACATCATCACGCTTTATGCCTTATATCGGTTTAGTTTTAAAACAGCAATGTGGGTGAGTATCTTAAGAGTCTTTGCAACAAGTCTCATATTAGGACAATTTTTAAGTCCTACTTTTATGCTGAGCCTTACCGGATCAATCCTCAGCCTTTTGACTTTATATTTTGGTATTAAATTACCGTCTAAAATTTTTAGCTCCTTAAGTCTCTCCATTCTCTCTTCTTTTGCACACATCGCAGGCCAGCTTATCCTTGTTCGTTTATGGCTTATCCCCCATGCCAGCATCTATTATTTGATACCTATTTATAGTGCAGCAGCACTTTTATTTGGGTTCATCAACGGATGGATTACATACCGCTTACTTAAACAGCACAATTCCATATAACACATCCAGAAAATGCTAAAATAAACCAAGTCAAAAAAGGTATAGACATCATGAAAAAATATCTATGTATTTATATAAGCGTCTTCTTGCTTCTAAACTTAGTTGGATGTGGCACTAAAGGCTCTTTATATATTCCTGAAAAAAAATATCCTCAAGATACAGTCCCTGAGAAAAAATAAATAATGGGCCAAATGTCATTCATTCATCCTGCCCAAGGTGTGCTTTTTGCAGAGGGCGTTTCACTTGAAGCCATTGCGAAGGAATTTGGTACGCCTACTTATATTTATTCCAAAAATACGCTGATTCAAACTTTTGAGTCTTTTAAAAAAGGCCTTCTCAAGACGGATCATCTTGTATGTTTTGCAGTGAAGGCTAACTCTAATATTGCGATTCTTAATCTCTTTGCAGGCTTAGGTGCCGGCTTTGATATTGTGTCAGGCGGCGAACTTGAGCGCGTCATTTATGCCGGTGGCGATCCACAAAAAATTGTTTTCTCAGGTGTGGGCAAAACTGAATCTGAAATTGTTGCCGCTTTAAAAGCAAATATATTATGTTTCAATGTGGAATCTAGAAGCGAACTTATTCGTATTCAAGAAGTTGCAGAGAAAATAAATATTAAGGCATCTATCTCTATCCGTGTAAATCCTGATGTCGATGCCAAAACTCACCCTTACATTTCAACAGGATTAAAAGACAACAAATTTGGTGTCGATTTTAATCAAGCACTTTCACTCTATCTTGATGCAAAAAATATGAGTTATATTGATATTAAAGGCATTGATTGTCATATCGGCTCACAGATTACAGAACTTAAGCCTTTTTTAGATGCACTTGATCGCGTGCTCTCTCTTGTAGATCAACTTAAAAAAAATAATATCCATTTAAGTCATATTGATATTGGCGGCGGAATTGGTATTTGTTACCAAGATGAATCTCCACCTGACTTTGAAATTTATACAAAAGAAATCTTAAATAAAATTAAAGACCTTAATGTCAAAATTATTTTCGAGCCTGGTCGAGCGCTTGTGGGTAATGCAGGTGTACTTTTATCTAAAGTAGAATATTTAAAACAAAACGATATCAAACACTTTGCCATCATTGACGCTGCCATGAACGATCTCATGAGGCCTACTTTATACGATGCTTATCATGAGATTAAATTGGTTCGCGAACATGATGGGGATCCTCAATCATTTGATGTTGTAGGTCCAGTATGTGAAAGTGGTGACTTTATTGCAAAAAATCGATCTTTGAAATTAAAAGAAAATGATCTTATTTGTATAATGTCGGCTGGAGCTTATGGCATGAGCATGAGTTCAAATTACAATTCACGTGGACGCGCAGCGGAAGTCATGGTGGATCAAGATAAGCTTTATGAAATTAGAACACGCGAAAAATCGAGCGACTTATTTAAGCTCGAAAAGAAGCTACCGCTTTAATCAAAAATAACAGTTTTGTTCCCATAAATAAGAATACGATTCTCTATATGCCAACGCACTGCTTTATATAAAACGATACGCTCTAAATCTCTGCCTTTTTGAATGAGATCTTCTACTTGGTCGCGATGAGAGATGCGATCGATATCTTGCTCAATGATCGGTCCCTCATCTAAGACTTCTGTCACATAGTGACTCGTAGCCCCAATTAATTTAACACCCCGCTCAAAAGCTCGATGATAAGGTTTGGCACCAATAAAAGCAGGCAAGAAAGAATGGTGAATGTTTATCACGCGTTGTGGGTAACGTTTTACAAAATCTTCGCTTAAGATTTGCATATAACGAGCAAGGACTATGAAGTCGACTTGGTATTTATCAAATAATGCGAATTGCTCCGCTTCAGCTTCTTTCTTTTTATCTTTTTCAACAGGAATATGAAAAAAGGCAATGCCATAAAATTCAGCGAGCTTTTGTGCATTTAAATGATTACTAATAATGAGGGGAATATCACATTGAAGCTCATTATTTTTATAGCGATGAAGTAAGTCTGCTAAACAATGGTCGTATTGTGACACCATAATCGCCATGCGAGGTTTGTCTTTGGACAGATTTAATTCCCATGTCATCTTATAAGTTTTGGCAATAACCTCAAAAGCTTTCGCAAAAGAGGCTTCATCTAAAGAAAAGTCTTTTAAATCCCATTCAACACGCATAAGGAAAAGGCTATTTTCACCATCTTGATGTTGGTCAGCATGCAAAATATTTGCATTATGTTGATATAAAAAATCTGCGATAGCTGCCACAATACCTTTAGCATCTGGGCAAGTAATTAATAAGGTCGCTGAATTTTTCATAGGATTACGTGTCTATCTTGAATAAAAACGAATTATACATGGACAATCAGGAATAAAATAATAGGCCGTCACTATCAAAACCCCTAAAATACGCACCTATGACAGATAAAATTAATATTCTTTTAGCTAACCCCCGTGGCTTTTGTGCGGGTGTTGAGCGTGCCATTCAAATCGTAGAAGAAGCGCTTAATCAATATGGGAAGCCTATCTATGTGAGGCATGAGGTCGTTCACAATCAATATGTCATCAATGATTTGAAAACAAAGGGCGCTATTTTTGTAGAGGATATCAATGATGTACCGAAGGGTGCGCATGTAATTTTTAGTGCCCATGGTATTTCAAAGGCCATTCGCGAAGAAGCAAAGTTACGTAAACTTATTCCTATCGATGCGACCTGCCCATTAGTTACTAAAGTCCATGTAGAAGTAAACAAAATGCTTAATCAAGGCATGGATATTATTATGGTTGGACACGAAGGCCATCCTGAAGTGGAAGGTACGATGGGTCAAATCGAAAAACATCAAACAAACCGAAAAATGTATTTAATCGAAACCATTGAAGATGTCTCGAGTTTGATTGCTGATTCCCCAGATAAACTAGCCTATGTCACTCAAACTACCCTTTCAATTGACGATACAAAAATAATAATCGACGCATTAAAAATCAAATATCCAAATATTCAGGGGCCTAAAAGTGATGACATTTGTTATGCCACACAAAATAGACAAGATGCAGTCAAAAAAATAAGTAGCCTTTGCGATCTCATTATTATTGTAGGCTCTAATAATAGTTCTAATTCAAGCCGCCTTAAAGAGCTGGCTCAAAGAGAAGGGGTAGAATCTTATCTGATTGATCATGAAGATTCACTTCAATCATCTTGGCTACTCAATAAAAAAAATATTGGTATTTCTGCTGGGGCTTCCGCACCTGAAATTAGTGTTAAAAATATTGTAAATAAAATTGAAACACTTACAAAAGCATCTATTACTGAACTTTCAGGTATTGAAGAAAATATTATTTTTAAATTGCCTAAGATTTAAACATGTCTTTCAAAAAACCTATTTCATCTCTTGTGCTAATTTATACAGAGGATTTTAAAGTACTTCTTATGGAGCGCGCTGACAAGAAAGCATTCTGGCAATCTGTGACAGGAAGTTTAGAAGAAAATGAAACACCAATAGAGGCTGCAGCAAGAGAGGTTTTTGAAGAAACTGGTGTCAATACAAATCAATACTTGCTCGAAGATTGGCACCTATCTCACGTCTATGAAATTTATGCCCATTGGAGATATCGTTATGCCCCAGATATCACGCACAATACAGAACATATTTTTGGTCTTAAACTTCCATCTGTCATGCCAGTTCAACTATCAGAGCATGAGCATGTTCAATACCAATGGGTAGATTGGAAAGAAGCTATGGATAAAGTTTTCTCTTGGACTAATGTTGAGGCCATTAAAAAATTAGCCGAAATTCATCAACTAAAACTGTAAAATAGATGGTCTATGCAACTTGCTCAAATAAAATTTAATACGTTTGAATCTATCAGCGATGAAGATTGCCAACAAAGAATTATTGCAGCTAAAAATAAACTTGGTAAAAATTTAGTTATCTTAGGTCATCACTATCAGCATGAGTCTGTTTATAGACACGCAGACTATACGGGTGACTCCCTTAAACTTTCTCGTGTTGTTGAGTCGCTTGACGCTAAATATATCGTGTTTTTAGGTGTGCACTTCATGGCAGAAGTCGCTAATATTTTATCAAGACCTGGCCAAGTGACTATTCTTCCTGACTTAGCCGCAGGTTGCTCAATGGCAGACATGGCCAATTTAAGTAAAGTAGAAAGAAGTTACCGGGAGCTTTCAAAAGTACTTTCCTTTGACGAGGTTATCACTCCTGTCACTTATATTAATTCTGCAGCCGACCTTAAAGCTTTTTGTGGTGAACATGGCGGCATCGTTTGTACTTCAACGAATGCAACAAAAATTATTGAATGGTCATTTAAACAACGTGAAAAAGTTTTATTTTTCCCAGACCAAAATCTCGGTCGTTGGAGTGGTCACAAAATGGGTATTCCCTTAGATGAGATGCCTGTTTGGGATCCAGATCTCCCACTTGGAGGCCTCACTGAAGCAGAAATTAAAAAAGCTAAGATCTTTTTATGGAAAGGTCATTGTGCAGTTCATCAAATGTTTCGACTTCAAAATATTGAGCGCTTTAGACAAGAGCATCCGGATGGCAAAGTAATTTCTCACCCTGAATGCCCCTTTGAAGTTTGTGCTCACTCGGATTATGTGGGATCGACTGAATATATTTTAAAAACTGTTACAGAATCTCCTAGGGGCACGAAATGGTTGGTAGGCACTGAACTTAATTTAGTCAATCGCCTTGCAAATCAAATGAAAGCTGAAGATAAACTTGTGCAATTCATGTCGCATGTCATTTGTGAATGTTCAACTATGGCGCGAATTGATCCTCAACATCTTGCATGGTGTTTAGAAAATATTGTAAATAATGAGCCCGTTAATATTATTAAGGTGCCTGAAGATGAAGCGAAGTTAGCTAAACTTACCCTTGATCGTATGCTTCAGGTGTCGTAATGACCTCATGCACGATTTGTAATCTTATTGAAGGGGAAATTATCTGGAGTGACAATATCCTTCGGGTGGTTCTTTTAGACCATCAAGATTACAAAGGTTACTGTCGTGTTGAATTCATTAGTCATACAAAAGAAATGACGGATTTGGATGAGACACTTCAATTTAAAGTCATGCGCTGTGTATTTAAAGTGGAAGAGATTTTAAGAAAAATCTTTAACCCTGAAAAAATTAACTTAGCAAGCTTAGGTAATAAAACACCCCATATTCACTGGCATATTATTCCTCGCTTTAAAGAGGATCCGCACTTTCCAAATTCGTATTGGGGAGAAAAGTTAAGAGAAGGCTTACATCAGCCTATATCAGCAAAAGAAAAAAAAGACCTGGTTGAATTATTAAATAAATCCTTAGGCCAATAAGCGCGTTACTATTTTTCCTTGTTGAATATGGCTTTCTATAATTTCATCGATATCTTCCTCATCTATAAATCGATACCAAGTAGCTTCGGGGTAAATTACAAGCAAAGGTCCTTCACCACATCTATCAAAGCACCCTGCTCGATTAATTCTCACTTTTGATTCGCCATTTAAATCGAACGATTTAATTTTTGATTTCATATACATGAACATGCTTTCAGCTCCCTTATCGGAGCAACACGCTTCACCATCCTCGCGTTGATTTAAACAAAAGAAAATATGATGTTTGTAATAATTCATTTATTGGGATGACAAAGTGTCGTCTTTCGTGAAAGTCCATGTTCTTGTAATGCTCAGTATATCCACTTCTTTTCGAATATCTTCAGGAAATGTTGCATAGGGAGCACCTAATTCCACAATTTTTTTAGCCGCTTCATCCAGTATTTTAAATCCTGAACTTTGATTAATCTCAATATTATCAATTCTTCCATCAGGCTTTAAAGAAACCGTCATCCTTAGTTGGCCTGAAAATTTTTTTTCGCGTGCTTCCTCTGGATAATTCATATTACCCAAAGTCTCTACTTTTTGCCTCCATGCTTCTGCATAAAGCGCATATTTATATTCTTTGGTGCGAGCACCTATATATTTTCTTCTAGGTTGTTTTTCAAAATTAGAGATTTGATTTGAAAGAGCTGCGTCTGATGCACTAATTTCACTTGCACTTGCTAGAACATCCTCCTTGCTAATTGATTTATTAATAACTTTTGACTCTTTAGGCTGTTGAACTGCTTTGGGCTCATTCAATACTTGCGCGTCTTTTTTTACAATCTTTTCTTGTGATGAGCTTGAAGCTCTTCCAGCAACTGCTTGATCGCCACGGTTATTTAATTGAAATGTTTTTTTATTTTCAGTGATGATTGGTAGTGGTGTTTTTTTATGAACATCTTTTTCTGTGTTACCGCCCTTGTTAGAGTTACTTTGAGCTAAAACATCCGCATCTACTTGATGATTGTCTTTAGAGTTTGTTAAAACGACTTCAATCGAGGAAAGTTTATTTTGAAATGGTTTAATAGGTTTAAAATGTATGAGCTGGATTGCAAGAAAATGGAGCATAAAGGATAAAAGAATTGAAAGCTTAAGAATATTATTCTTGTATATACTTTCATCCGTAGGCATAAATTAACCCAACCCCTTTAATAAGGCTTGATGAATACCGTTAAAACTGCCATTACTCATCACAAGTATATGGTCGCCTGATTTAGTCTCTTTTAAAATAGCTTCAACAAAAATTTTTATGTCGTGCCCTATAAATGATTTATTTTTTATAGGCGCTAAAGCCTCTTCGGCATTCCAGGTTAATTTCTCACCATAACAAAATACTTGATCGGCATCTTTTAAACTCTCGGGCAGTGCACTTTTCATTGTGCCTAATTTCATCGTGTTAGATCGTGGCTCCAAAACTGCTATGATTCTTGCTTTACCTACTTTAGCTCGCAATCCTGCAAGTGTGGTTAATATCGCTGCGGGATGATGAGCAAAATCATCGTAAATTGTAATACCATTTTTTTCACCGATACATTCCATTCTACGTTTTACATTTTTAAATGTTTGTAATGCTTCTATCGCATCTTCTAATGTCACGCCGACGTGGTGGGAAGCTGCAATTGCGGCTAATGCATTCATACGATTATGATGGCCTAAAAGATCCCAAGATAAAGTGCCTATCAATTTACCAAGATTTAAGACTTCAAAAGATTGATCTTGATTAACTTTGCCAACTGATAAGCCTTGCTTACTTCCTATATAAGCTTTTTCAGACCAGCAGCCTTTTTCAATCACTCTTTTTAAACTGTCTTCTTCATCATTAATAATGACGCGTCCGATACCAGGTACCATACGCACCAAATGATGAAATTGAGTTTCAATCGCATGAAGATCTGGGAAAATATCTGCATGATCATATTCAAGATTATTTAATATTGCAGTCTTTGGATGATAATGAACAAACTTAGAGCGTTTATCAAAAAAAGCTGTGTCATATTCATCCGCTTCAATCACAAAGAAAGGTGAAGTTTCGTTCGATTTATTTTTTTGCGGCAAACGAGCTGAGCCATCAAAATTGAGCGGTACACCTCCAATAAGAAATCCTGGTGCATAGCCATTAAATTCTAAAATCCACGCAAGCATAGATGATGTCGTAGTTTTGCCATGCGTCCCTGCAACTGCAAGTACCCATTTATCCTTTAGAATTGCCTCATAAAGCCATTGCGGTCCTGAGATATATGACAGGCCTTGATTCATAATTTCTTCCATCAAAGGATTGCCACGGGATACCACATTACCAATTACGTAAAGATCTGGCTTTAATTCAGTTTGTTTTTTATCAAAACCTTCGTTGAGTTCAATGCCAATGCTTTCTAATTGAGTGCTCATAGGTGGGTAGACATTCGTATCGCAACCGGTCACTCGATACCCTGAAGCTTTGGCTAAGGATGCCACACCACCCATAAATGTTCCGCAAATACCTAGGATATGAATGTGCATTTTTTTATTCTAAATTTGGTGCTAACCATTTTTTTAAAAATTCAATCGATACATCTCGACGCTTTGCCATATCTTTTAATTGATCATCTGTAATTTTATCTACGCTGAAATATTGGGCTTTTGGATGTGAAAAATAAAAACCTGACACAGAAGCGGCAGGTAGCATCGCGAATGAATCGGTAAGATGCATATCAATATCATCTAATTTTAAGTGCGTAAAAATATCTTTTTTAACTGTATGATCTGGACATGCAGGGTAGCCAGGTGCAGGACGAATGCCTTGATAAGCCTCTTTGATAAGCGCTTCTTTATCTATATTTTCTTCAGCAACATAACCCCACAAATCTTTTCTTACACGTTCATGCATATACTCTGCAAACGCTTCAGCTAAACGGTCAGCTAAAGATTTAAACATGATGCTACTGTAATCATCATTTTTATCTTTAAATTCTTTTTCATATTTTTCCATGCCTAACCCGCTCGTAACTGCAAAAATACCAATGTAATCTTTAATACCTGAAGATTTAGGAGCAACAAAATCAGACAAGCACTGATTAGGTTTTTGTGCGTTATCCACTTTTGGTTTTTCAGATTGTTGCCTCAAACCATAATATGTAAATAAAGTTTTAGTACGTGATTCATCTTCGTAGATTTCTATATCATCATCGATACTATTAGCTGGATAAAAAGCCACGACACCATTAGCTACCAGAGCACGGTTATTGATAAGTTTTGTAAGCATAGTTTGTGCTTCATTGAAAACTTGTGTTGCACTTTTTCCCACAATAGGGTCATTCAATATTGCTGGATAAAAGCCAATCAAATCCCAGGTTTGAAAGAATGGGCTCCAATCGATATAAGGCGCGATTAAATTTAAATCAATATTTTTAAATATACGCTTACCTAAAAATTTTGGGGCTTTAGGTGTGTATGCTTTATCAAATTGAAGCTTTGATTTATTGAGTCTTGCTTCTTCAAGCGATAATAATTTCACACCTTTTTTATTGGCATGTTGTTCGCGTGCACGCGCGTAATCTTTACCAATATCGAGAATATATTGATCTTTTTGTTCAGGCGTCAAAAGAGATTGCATGATTGCAACAGACCGTGATGCATCGGGCACATAAATCACGGGTCCATCATAATGCGGTGCAATTTTGACCGCTGTATGAGCGCGAGATGTGGTGGCACCCCCAATGAGAAGCGGCATCTTTAATCCTCTAAAGTGAGGGTCGCGCTGCATTTCTTTTGCCACATGGGTCATTTCTTCTAATGATGGCGTGATGAGTCCA
>JAPLQN010000081.1 GCA_026399645.1 Candidatus Methylopumilus sp.
AAAATGAAAAAGTCACTATTTCTTGCATCATTACTATCATTATTTTTGATCGGCTGTAGCTCTACCCCTATTGTTGATGTATCAAAGCCTGCGGGCCCTTCTGCATCGAACGATGAAAAAGATCTCGATTTAGCAAGCTTGCGCGATCCAAATAATATCTTGTCTAAACGTAGCATCTACTTTGACTATGATAAAGATGTGGTGAAAGCTGAATATAAAGATCTCTTGGCAGCGCATGCTCAATATGTGGCATCACATCCAAAAGCAAAAATGACTTTAACTGGCAATACGGATAATCGTGGCTCACGTGAATATAACGTTTCACTTGGCCAAAAACGTTCTGTGTCGGTTAAGAAATCTATGAATGTATTAGGTGCGCAAGATACACAAATCGAAACAGTGAGTTTTGGTGAAGAGCGTGCGGATACAAATTGTAAAGATGACGCATGCTATGGTAAAGATCGTCGCGTCGATATCTCTTACGAAAAAGAGTAAATAGTTAAGCTTTAATGAAAAAACTTATTCTTTTAGCATGTTTGTTTGCAACACCTTTACATGCGGCACTCTTTGAAGATACGGATGCTAGAAAAAAACTTCAAGAGATGCAATTAAAAGAAGCTGAGTTAGAAGCACGTATTGTCAATCTTGAGGCTGTCATTAAAAGTGGCAGCCTCAATGACATGTTGAATCAAATCGAATTAATGAAACAAGATGTTTCTAAATTGCGCGGTGATATGGAAACGTTACGTCATTTAAATGCTACGGTTGAACAACGCCAAAAAGATCTTTATCAAGATTTGGATGGCAGACTTCGAAGGATTGAAGAAAAATCAACTGCAGGCTCGCTTCCAACATCCAACAAGGTCGCTGAAACGCCTCCAACGCCCGAGATAAAAGCACCTTCAGATCAAGAAGTTTACGATCAAGCGAACGCACTTTTAGATGGCTTAAAAAATAAAGAAGCTTTCCAAGCCTTTACAGATTTTATTAAGCAATTCCCCAATAGTGCATTATTACCTGATGCTAAATATGCTCTAGCCAATGCACAATTTAATTTAAAGAATTACAAAGCAACCATTGGTACCTATCAAAAATTACTCGATCAACATCCTGATTTTGCAAAAAATCCAGAAGCTTTATTAGGTTTAGCCAATGCACAAATTCAATTAGCGCTTATCCCTGAAGCTAAAAAAAGCTTGAAGGATTTAATTAAAAAATATCCTAAGAGTGATGTCATCCAAAATGCTCAAAAGCGCTTAAAAGTTTTAGAAAGTATTAAGCCCTAAAATTTTTACACCTTAACTTCTTTAGTCTTAAATTCTTAACGTGACACAACTTAAAATCTTTGAAATTTTTTATTCACTGCAAGGTGAATCCTCTCGCATGGGATGGCCTACCATTTTTATTCGCTTAAGTGGATGTCCGATGCGTTGCCATTATTGTGATACCGCTTATGCTTTTCAAGGTGGATCGATGATGGATATCGAGGACATCATGGCATCGATTAAAAAATATGACACCCGCTATGTCACAGTGAC
>JAPLQN010000059.1 GCA_026399645.1 Candidatus Methylopumilus sp.
TACTATCATGGGCGACATTAAAAAAAATAAAAGTCTATTGAGATCTGGCGCAAAAATAAATGACGATATATGGGTGACCGGCCAATTAGGTATGGCCTCCATGGGTTTAGCTAGCCTCCAGGGAAAATTAAAACTCGCGTCTAGTTTAAAAGTGAAATGTATAAAAGCACTTGAAACACCAGCACCCAAAGTTTTAATCGGCTCCCATATATCTAGCTATGCGAATAGCTGTATTGATATTTCTGATGGTCTCATTCAAGACTTAAAGCATGTCTTAAAAGCTTCCGCAGCTGGCGCCTCTCTTTTGCTCAATGAAATACCGTGTGATCCATTTATTCATGCATCAAAAAAATATCAATTCGCATTAAATGGTGGCGATGACTATGAATTACTATTTACAGCTCCAAAAAAACATAGACTCGCTATAGAAAAAATTGCAAAGAAAACAGATACGGCAATCAACATCATTGGTGTGATTACTAAGAACAAAACCCTTAAGGTTTTAGACCAAAAAGGCAAATCCATATCATTCAACCCAAGAGGATTTGATCATTTTGCCTAATCTTAAATTTCTAATAAAGCATCCCTCGCATTTTTTAACACTAGGTTTTGGTGCGGGACTTTCAAAAAAAGCACCGGGCACTCTGGGCACAATGGTTGGGATTCCAATTTATTTATTGATATCGTCCTATAGTTTTTCCTCACAGATGATGATGGCCTTACTTTTTACAATTGTAGGTATCTTTATTTGCAATCAAACAGCGCAAGCACTAAAAGTTAAAGATCCTAGCGCTATTGTGTGGGATGAAATTTCGGCTTTCTTTTTAATGTTAGTCATCGCTCACCCTCTTTTAAATCCCCTTAAAATTTTTGAGTTATTTGTGCTCTTTAGGATTTTTGATATTTGGAAGCCCTTTCCAATCAATTATCTAGATAAGCATGTAGGGGGTGGATTGGGTATTATGCTTGACGATTATGTGGCTGCATTTTTTGCGCTACTTATTTACTTCTCAATTCAATGACGCAATCAATCATTCAAGATATAAGCATGCAGCTTGGCAATGCGCTCATTAAAAATCATTTGCGGATTGCACTTGCTGAGTCATGCACTGGTGGGTTAGTTTGCCAGCATCTCACAAATATTCCTGGAAGCTCCGCCTGGTTCGACCGAGGATTCATCACCTATAGCAATGAATCAAAAATTGAATTACTTAAGGTCGATCAAACGACACTTTTAAAATTTGGTGCGGTGAGTCAAGAAGTGGCTGCCGAAATGGCCTTGGGCGCTCTTAAAGAGAGTCACGCTCAAATAGCTTTATCCATTACAGGCATTGCAGGCCCCTCAGGGGGGTCAACTGAAAAACCTGTAGGTACGGTTTTCTTTGCTATTGCTCAACACAATAAGATCATTTTTAATGCTTCAAAAGTCTTCCCTGGATCAAGGGAAAATATACGTGAATCTTCCTGTCTATTTGCACTAAATCAGGTCTTAGCGCTTACTTTAAACTCCCAAGTATGAAATAATTATTAGTGATAAAAACACTTTAATTAAAGGCAAATTTAGATGGATGACAATAAAAGTAAGGCACTCGCTGCCGCATTAGCGCAGATCGAAAAACAATTCGGAAAAGGTTCCGTCATGAGGATGGATGATTCCGAAGTCATCCAAGATATCCAATCAGTTTCAACAGGTTCCTTAGGTCTTGATATTGCGCTCGGCATAGGTGGCCTTCCTAGAGGGCGTGTTGTTGAAATATATGGCCCAGAATCCTCAGGCAAGACATCTTTAACACTATCAGTCATCGCTCAAATGCAAAAGCTTGGTGGCGTGGCTGCCTTTATTGATGCTGAACATGCACTTGATCCTCAATATGCTGCAAAATTAGGTGTCGTTGTTCCAGACTTACTCATATCTCAACCTGATACAGGCGAACAAGCCCTTGAAATTGCAGACATGCTTGTACGAAGTGGTTCAGTAGATATTGTCGTCATAGACTCAGTAGCAGCTCTGACGCCTCGTGCAGAAATTGAAGGTGAAATGGGTGACTCTCATATGGGTCTTCAAGCTCGCCTGATGTCACAAGCCCTAAGAAAACTAACAGGCAATATTAAAAAAACAAATACGCTTGTCATATTCATTAACCAAATTCGTATGAAGATTGGTGTCATGTTTGGCAACCCAGAAACAACCACGGGCGGTAATGCTTTGAAATTTTACGCTTCCGTGAGACTTGATATTCGACGTATTGGCGCAATCAAAAAAGGTGATGAAGTCGTGGGTGCTGAAACAAGAGTTAAAGTGGTTAAAAATAAAGTGGCACCTCCATTTAGACAAGCTGAATTTGACGTGCTGTATGGTGAAGGCATTTCAAGAGAAGGTGAAATCATTGAAATTGGTGCTCAATTAAATTTCGTTGAAAAAGCAGGGTCATGGTATAGCTATAACGGCGAGAAAATTGGCCAAGGCAAAGACAATGCAAGAGAATTTTTAAAAGAAAATCCAAAAATTGCTCAAGAAATTGAAGATAAGATTAGGGCAAACTCATCAACTCTAAGTGAAGCGATGACTGCACCTCAGGAAACAGACGAAACTGAGTAACACAAAAAACAATCCATTAGTTTTACTTAAAAAAAGAGCGCTGTATTACCTAGCAAAAAGAGAGTATTCACATCTCGAATTGAAATTGAAATTAAGTGAGTACGCGCATACGCTCGAATTTGATGAAGACGCACTAGATCTTTTTATATCATCTCTAGTGTCAGATGGATGGCTGTCTAATGAGCGGTATTGTGAACAATTTATTCATGCAAAAAAAAATAAATTCGGGCGATATAAGATCATTCGAGAACTTGAAGAAAAAGGAATAGAGCAGGCACTGATAGAGCAGTTCATAAGCCCTCTTAAAAACCAAGAATTATTATATGCAAAACAAGTATGGCAAAAGAAATTTAAACTCCCCCCCTCTTCTAAAGAAGAATGGTCAAAACAGGCTCGCTTCTTACAAAGTCGCGGGTTTGATGTTTCGCTTATAAAAAAAATATTGAATGCCAAGGAAGAATAGCTAGCGTATGTCAACTGCATCGAATCGTCCCATTATCTCTAGCGAAGAAATTAGAAATATTTTCTTAGATTTTTTCAAGAATAAACAACATCAGATTGTAGCTTCAAGCTCATTAGTGCCTGGAGAAGATCCTACTTTATTATTTACAAACGCAGGTATGAATCAATTCAAAGACGTGTTCTTAGGATTTGATAAACGTCACTATGCCAGAGCGACTTCAAGCCAAAAGTGTGTCAGAGCAGGTGGCAAACATAACGACTTAGAAAATGTAGGCTATACCGCAAGGCATCATACTTTTTTTGAAATGCTCGGCAATTTCAGCTTTGGTGATTACTTCAAAAAAGATGCGATTCAATATGCTTGGGAACTTCTCACTGAAGTTTATAAAATTCCTAAAGAAAAACTCCTAGTCACTATCTATAGTGAAGATGATGAAGCATACGATATTTGGGCTAAATCAATCGGCATCCATCCGGACAAAATTATTCGTATTGGCGATAACAAGGGTGCTAAGTATGCATCAGATAATTTTTGGATGATGGGTGATACAGGCCCATGTGGCCCATGTACTGAAATTTTTTACGATCACGGAAGCCATATACCTGGCGGCCCACCTGGATCTAAAGATGAAGATGGTGATCGATTCATTGAAATTTGGAATATTGTTTTTATGCAATATAACCGCGATGAAAAAGGTGTCATGCATGTATTACCAAAACCATCAGTCGATACAGGCATGGGCTTGGAAAGAATATGCGCAGTCCTTCAAGGCGTTCATGCAAACTATGAAACTGATTTATTTGTGCCGCTCATTCAATCGGCTGCAAATATTACAAAGACATCAGACATCCATCACCCTTCATTAAAAGTATTGTCAGATCATATTCGTGCTTGTACATTTTTAATTTCAGATGGTGTGATTCCAGGTAACGAAGGTCGCGGATACGTTTTAAGAAGAATTATCCGTAGAGCCATCAGACACGGCTACAAACTAGGTTGCAGACAGCCCTTCTTTCATAAATTAGTTGATGATGTGGTTCACATGCTAGGCAAAGCTTATCCTGACATTGAAAGAAATAAAAAAAATATTGCTTTATCACTAAAGCTAGAAGAAGAACGATTCTTTGAAACCATTGAAAATGGTATGAATATATTAGAAGAGTCCATTCAAGCACTTATTAAAAAAAATCAAAAAACTTTTGATGGTCAGATTGCTTTTAAGCTGCACGATACTTTTGGATTCCCGCTCGATCTCACCGCTGACATTTGTCGAGAGAAAAATATCTCCATCGATCAAAAAGGTTTTGATGAGGCGATGGAAGCCCAAAAATCGATGGCTCGATCTTCTAATAAATTCAAAATGAAAATAGATGTCGACTATAACGGTGACGCTACACATTTTAGTGGATATGAAGCCATGGAATGCAAGGCAAAAGTCTTGGCTTTATTTAAAGATGATGAGTCCAAAACAGAACTTCTTAAAGGTGAATCTGGCATTGTCATACTTGACACCACACCCTTCTATGCAGAATCTGGAGGCCAAGTAGGCGATAAAGGTTTTATTAAAACTTCGAATAGTTCTTTTAAAGTTGAAGATACCCTAAAAATCAAAGCAAAAATTTTTGTGCATTATGGAGTGGTTGAAACAAACAATTTAAAAGTATCAGATGAAGTCATAGCATCTGTTGAAAATGATTCCAGAAAAAATATTATGCGAAATCATTCAGCGACCCATTTATTACATAAAGGTCTTAAGAATACATTAGGCTCACATGTAGAGCAAAAAGGTTCTCTTGTTGATGAATCGAAAACACGTTTTGACTTTTCACATCCCAAAGCTTTAACCTCAGATGAAATTAAATCTGTTGAAATGTTTGTGAACCAAGAAATACTTAACAATACAGATACGGAAGCTAAAACTATGCATTTAGATGACGCCAAAAAAAGTGGTGCCATGATGCTCTTTGGTGAGAAATATGCTGACGAAGTCAGAGTGCTTAGTATTGGATCAAGTAAAGAACTATGCGGCGGCACGCATGTAAAAAGGACTGGGGATATTGGTGCCTTCAAAATTATTTCTGAAACAGGCATCTCCTCTGGTATTCGACGTATTGAAGCTACCACAGGATTTAACGTCATTCATTATATGAATGAACATGTTTCAATCATTGATCGTTTAGCACACGATCTAAAAGTCCCCTCCTCTGAACTTTTAAGCAAAATTGATCAAATCCAAGATCTTATGAAAGAACAGGAAAAAAATATTCAGCAACTGAAATCAAAAATTGCTTCTTCTGAAAGTGGTAACTTATCTAAAAAAGCGATCTCTATAGGAGAGGTTAAAGTTGTGATGGAAAAATTAGGCGCTTCCGATGCACAAGCGTTAAGAGAGACCATTGATAAACTTAAATCAGAACTCAAAAGTGCAGTTATAATTTTAAGTGGTGTTGATCAAGATAAAGTCACTTTAGCGGTCGGTGTGACTCATGATCTTGTAACCAAAATAAAAGCAGGTGAAATCGCAAATGAACTAGCCATTGTGATTGGCGGTAAAGGTGGCGGTAAGCCAGATCTTGCAATGGCTGGAGGATCAAAACCAGAACTTCTTGATCAAGCTTTTAGTGATTGCTTAACTAAATTAAAGAAAATAATACTTAACTAAATATCTATGAGTTTAATTGTACAAAAATATGGTGGCACATCAGTTGGAACGCCAGAAAGAATTAGGGCTGTTGCAAGAAGTGTAGCTCGATATAAATCGCTCGGACACAAAATCGTTGTCGTGGTATCTGCCATGTCTGGTGAAACTAATCGACTCATTGGGCTTGCTAAAGAAATTATGGCCGAGCCTGATCCACGTGAGTTGGATGTCATAGTATCTACAGGCGAACAGGTCAGTATTGGTATGACAACGCTTGCTTTAATTGAACTTGGCATTAAAGCCAAAAGCTATACCGGTTCCCAAGTCAAAATTTTAACGGATGATTCTCACACTAAAGCTAGAATTTTAAAAATTGACCATAACAATATTCAAGATGATTTAGATCAAGGTTATGTAGTGGTCGTTGCTGGATTCCAAGGTGTGGATGAACAAGGCAGTATTACAACCCTTGGGCGAGGCGGTTCAGATACTACCGGGGTTGCGCTAGCCGCAGCTCTTAAAGCTGATGAATGCCAAATTTATACCGATGTAGATGGTATTTATACAACCGATCCTAGAGTGGTGCCTGAAGCTAAGAAATTAGATTCAATTACTTTTGAAGAGATGTTAGAAATGGCAAGTCTAGGATCAAAAGTACTTCAAATTAGAGCAGTCGAATTCGCAGGTAAATACAAGGTTAAATTAAGAGTGTTATCAAGCTTTGAAGAAGAAGGTGACGGCACTCTCATTACATTTGAGGAAAAAAATAAAATGGAAGATCCCATTATTTCAGGTATTGCTTTTAATCGCGATGAAGCCAAGGTAAGTATTCTTGGTGTGCCAGATAAGCCAGGTATTGCTTATCAAATATTAGGTCCCATTGCAGATGCCAATATTGATGTCGATATGATTATTCAAAATGTAGGCGCTGTTGGAACAACTGACTTTACATTTACCGTGAATAGAATTGATTTAAATAAAGCCTTAGGCATTCTTAATGAAAAAGTTAAGGGTCACGTGGGCGCTAGAGAAGTAAATGGAAACGATAAAATTGCAAAAGTATCCATCGTAGGTGTTGGTATGCGCTCTCACGTTGGTGTTGCAAGCCAAATGTTTAGAACATTGTCTGAAGAAGGCATTAATATTGACATGATCTCAACAAGCGAAATTAAAATTTCAGTACTTATTGACGAGAAATATCTTGAGCTTGCAGTCAGAGCTCTTCATAAAGCTTTTGGGCTCGATGCATAAACCCTAGAAATTGATTTTTAAAGCAATTTAGCGTATCGTTCGCGCTTCTGGAGAGCTGGCCGAGAGGTCGAAGGCACTTCCCTGCTAAGGAAGCATACGGGCTTAAACCTGTATCGAGGGTTCGAATCCCTCGCTCTCCGCCATTATTCAATATCATTAAGTTATAATGTCACAACGCGCCCGTAGCTCAGCTGGATAGAGTACTTGGCTACGAACCAAGGGGTCAGGAGTTCGAATCTCTTCGGGCGCGCCATTTTTATCACCTCTAGTATTTATGCGCCTGTAGCTCAGCTGGATAGAGTACTTGGCTTCGAACCAAGGGGTCAGGAGTTCGAATCTCTTCGGGCGCGCCATTTTAATAAAAGCTAAACAAGAAGTATTTAAAAATACCGCAAAATGAAATAATAAATGATGCAAAATATTTTTTAATTTCTAATCAAATTTAAGTTTAATAAAATTAAAGCTATTAGAAATGAAGTGTCTATAAAAATAATAGAGCCACTGATTTTATTATGCAGTCTATACGAAGTTTAAGAGGTAATTTGAGTTGGACTTTTGAAGGTTACCACTCCAAAGTCCTTGATATAAATGGTGGGTCGGGCGGGGGTCGAACCCGCGACAAACGGATTAAAAGTCCGCTGCTCTACCAACTGAGCTACCAACCCAGAAGAAACAAAACACGTGATTATCCGTTATTGGGACTGTTTGGTCAATAATGTTTAGGGAAGATTAAGGTCTCAAACCAGGTATTTTGCCAGCCATGCCTCGCATAAGCTTGCCTAAACCACCTTTGGAGAACATTTTCATCATCTTTTGCATCTCTTCAAACTGATTAAGGACGCGATTCACATCTTGAACCTGCACACCAGATCCCAAAGCAATTCTTTTCTTTCTTGTAGCTTTAATCAATTCAGGCTTTCTTCTTTCAAGAGGCGTCATTGAGCTAATGATCGCTTCTATTTGACGAAGTGATTTATCGCCATCTTCAGGATTAACTTTAGATGCAGCACTCGTAAATTGAGCTGGCATCTTATCCATCATGGCACTTACACCACCCATTTTTTTCATCTGCCCTATTTGATTTTTGAAATCTTCTAGATCGAAATTTTTTCCTGATTTAACTTTTTCTGCTAACTTCTCAGCCTCTTTAACATCTAATGTTTTCTGCGCATCTTCGACAAGACTTACAATGTCGCCCATGCCAAGAATTCTTGACGCCATTCTTTCAGGGTGAAAAGGTTCTAGGCCATTAATTTTTTCACTTGTCCCAATATACTTAATAGGCTTACCTGTGACTTGACGCACAGATAAAGCGGCACCACCACGCGTATCACTATCTAGCTTAGTTAAAATAACACCTGTTAAAGGTAATGCGTCACCAAAAGCTTTTGCAGTATTCACTGCGTCTTGTCCTTGCATGGCATCGACCACAAATAAAGTTTCTACTGGATTTAATTTTTTATGGAGGGCTGTGATTTCATCCATCATTTCAACGTCAATACCTAAGCGACCAGCGGTATCAAAAATCACCACATCAAAGAAATGTTTTTTTGCGTAATCGATCGTTTCTGTTGCAATCTTTAATGGCTTCTGGGAGGGGTTTAAATCAAAGCATTCAATATTCAGACTTTTTGCAAGTGTTTTAAGTTGGTCAATCGCTGCAGGGCGATACACATCAGCACTCGCAAGTAACACTTTTTTCTTTTTTTCGATAAGCAATTTAGCAAGCTTGGCAGAAGTGGTTGTTTTACCAGAGCCCTGCAGGCCTGCCATGAGAATAATAGCTGGGGGAGCAACGTTCAGATCTAATGACACATTTTGATCACCCATGAGGATCGTGAGTTCATCTTGGACGATTTTAATAATCGCTTGCCCTGGGGATAGACTTTGTAATACTTCGACACCTAGCGCTTTAGTTTTAACGCGATCAATAAAATCTTTTACGACAGCTAAAGCAACGTCCGCTTCAATTAAAGCAATTCTAACTTCGCGCATCGCATCACTGATATTTTGCTCAGTAAATCTAGCTTGTCCTCGAATTGTTTTAATGACACTTTGTAGTCGGTCGGTTAGATTTTCTAACATGCGTTCATCCTGTTTTAAGTTAACTCTTCTTTATGTACATGGTATATTAAACCTTTAATTACCAATTAAA
The DNA here is from genome assembly GCA_026399645.1 of Candidatus Methylopumilus sp. Taxonomy (GTDB): domain Bacteria; phylum Pseudomonadota; class Gammaproteobacteria; order Burkholderiales; family Methylophilaceae; genus Methylopumilus. The sequence goes on from JAPLQN010000059.1 coordinate 9,110, forward strand.
AATTATGGAAATTTGGTTACCTATTTTAATCGCTTGTGTGTGTTACCTCACACCAAGTCTGTTGCTATTTAAAAAACAAATACCAGACAAAAATCTCACTAATTTAAATGCACTATTGATTGGTATAGGTTTATTGGCTCACTTTACAATTCTTAAAGCCAGTATTTCTTTTAATCCAATCAATCTGGGGTTTTCTAATGCCCTAATTGCCACTTCGTTCTTTAGTATTTTGATTTTTTGGATACTTAATTTTAATAAAAATTTTAATTATCTGCAGCCGTTTTTGCTTATCCCATCAGCTTTTTTACTGATCATACATCCCTTATTTTTATCAAATCACTTTCTCACAACTGATTTATCACCATTATTTATTACGCATATTGCGATCGCTTTATTGGCTTATAGCCTTTTTACTTTTTCAGCTTACGTAGCCATTTTCATTTTAATTTTTGAAAAAAAATTACATCAAAAAAAGAAAATAGACATGATCTTAAGTGGCTTCCAACCGTTAATTGAAATGGAAAATTTTCTTTTTAATATTAATAAAATTGGGTTTATTTTATTAACCATCACCCTTATCAGCGGCATTCTATTTTCAGAGCAACTTTTTGGAACTCCACTTCAGTTTAACCATAAAAGCGTTTTCTCAATATTAGCTTGGCTTATTTATGGGCTTCTTTTAGTGGGCAAAAGACTTTATGGTTGGCGTGGTAGAAATTCTATCTATATTTCACTCACCGCTTTTGCATTTCTTTTGTTGTCTTATCTTGGCAGCAAATTCGTTTTAGAAATTATTCTTCATAGATAAGACATCATCTCAAAGAAATTTGAGGCCAGCCTTTCGATGTCGCATACTCACTTAAAATATCGTCAGAATCAACCGCTACAGGGTGTGTGACTTTTTGCATTAAAGGTAGGTCATTATGAGAGTCGCTATAGAAATATGACTTTTCAAAACTAGCTAATGATAAATGTTTACTTTGAAGCCATGCTTCTAGACGTGTGACCTTCCCCTCTTTAAAGGAAGGAAGCCCCGAAACTTTTCCAGTAAATTCACCTTCTTTTTCCTCAGGATCAGTGCCTATCAAATTTTCAATGTCAAATAATGCGACGATTGGTTTTGTAATAAAGCTATTGGTCGCTGTAATCACAATGATCAGGTCACCTGCTTCCTGATGCTTTTTGACAAGCGCACGCGCCTTTTCAGTGATCATAGGCTTAATCACTTCTTCTACATATTTTTTAAGGAGTTGGTTCAGAACAGTTCTAGGATTTCTTGCAAGTGGCTTAAATTGAAACTCAACGAATGCGTATATATCTAGCGTGCCGGCTTTATAATCCGCGTAGAATTTTTCATTTTTTTCAGCATGAATTGCGCCATCTAGATAGCCTTCTTGAATAAGAAATCGACTCCAGTTGTAGTCACTGTCGCCAGCTAAAATAGTATTATCTAAATCGAAGAGTGCTAAATTCAAATTAACCTCTAAACCTGAGGGTGGGCACGTTCTAATTTGGAATGGAGTTTATTTAATCCATTGATATACGCTTTAGCAGATGCAATCACAATATCTATATCCGCACCTTGGCCATTCACAATACGACCGCCCTTGGCTAATCTGACAGTCACTTCACCTTGAGCGTCTGTGCCGCTTGTGATGTTATTCACAGAATAAAGTTGAAGTTCTGAGCCTGAGTTTGCAATCTTTTCGATCGCTTTAAATGTGGCGTCTACAGGCCCGCCCCCAGAAGATTCGGCCGTAACCTCTTTTCCATTTTCTGAAATTTTAATGACCGCATGAGGCGTTGTGCCTGTTTCTGACATGGCCTTTAAATGAATTAATTTGTAATGCTCTATCGCTTCAGAAGTATATTCTTCGCTCATAAGCGCATGGATATCTTCATCAAAAATTTCTGATTTTTTATCTGCTAAATCTTTAAATCTTGCAAATGAGGCGTTAATAATATCTTCTGACTGAATGTCGATACCTAATTCTTGGAGCCTTGTTTTAAATGCATTACGACCTGACAATTTTCCAAGTGAGATCTTGTTTGCACCCCAACCTACATCTTGAGCGCGCATAATTTCATAGGTTTCTCTATGTTTTAGAACGCCATCTTGATGAATACCGGATTCATGTGCAAAAGCATTCGCTCCTACAATCGCCTTATTGGGCTGAACGGGATAGCCTGTAATGGTTGAGACCAATTTCGAAGTCGGGACAATTTGTGTCGTATCAATACCTGTCGTTAAATTAAATAGATCTTTTCTGGTTTTCACTGCCATCACAATTTCTTCCAGACTTGCATTACCGGCTCTTTCGCCCAATCCATTAATCGTACATTCCACTTGTCTCGCGCCGTTCATCACGGCTGCAAGTGAATTTGCAACTGCCATGCCTAAGTCATTATGACAATGCGTTGACCATACAACTTTTGAAGAATTTTCAACTTGACTAATGAGGGCCTTCATACGTTCCCCCCAAACACCTGGGATCGAATATCCAACTGTATCGGGCACGTTGATTGTTTTAGCACCCACTTTAATCACAGCGTTAAACACTTTTACAAGAAAATTCATTTCGGATCGTACTGCATCTTCAGCAGAAAATTCGACATCGTCGGTATATTCCAAAGACCATTTCACAGCTTGAATGGCTCGATCTAATACTTCATCCTCTGACATGCGAAGTTTATTTTCCATGTGAATTTTGCTAGTCGCAATGAAGGTATGGATACGTCCTTTTTTTGCGTGCTGAATAGCCTCGCCAGCTTTGCGAATATCATTTTCAACAGCACGTGCTAGTGAGCATACAGTCGACTCTTTAATATTTTTTGCAACAGCGCTTATAGAATTAAAGTCTCCAGGGCTTGCCGCTGCAAAGCCTGCCTCAATAACGTCGACACCTAGCTTCTCAAGCTGTCTTGCAATACGCAACTTTTCTTCCTGTGTCATGGATGCACCAGGACTTTGCTCCCCATCCCTTAAGGTGGTATCAAAAATGATCAGTTTGTTATTTTGTGTTTCTTGTTGCATTCACTATTGCCTTATTTTTAAATTTAAAATTTCTAATGAAATTGAAATAGCCTGACAAGAAGTAACAACCCACTACAATAAAAATGGCTTCAGGTGGGCTATAAGACACTAGTACAAATGCCAAAATGACTAATAGGATAGCGACGAATGGAACACTATTTCTCAGATTAATATCTTTGCCACTATAAAATCTAATTTCACTGACCATTGAAAGTGCAATCACTATGGTGAGTGACCAAGAAACCCATTTCATTTTAATCATATTGAAAAAAATCTCGTTGCCACTAAAGCCGTTTTCATTGGATACCCAGACAAAACTTACAAGTAATGCTGCCGCTGCCGGACTTGGTAATCCAAAAAAATATTTTTTTTCATCTTGGTCTAACTTAACGTTGAAGCGAGCGAGTCTAAAGGCTGCACAACAGCAATAAATAAAAGCCGCAATCCAACCCAACTTACCTAAGGGCTTTAATGTCCATACATATAAAATGAGTGCAGGCGCTACACCAAATGACACCATGTCGGAAAGACTATCGTATTCCGCTCCAAAAGCACTTTCAGTATGAGTCAGTCGTGCGATTCGTCCATCTAATCCATCCATAATAATGGCAATAAAAATCGCAATCGCAGAGAGCTCATAGTTTCCATTCATCGCCTGAACGATGGAATAAAATCCGGAGAATAAAGCAGCTGTTGTAATAAAATTAGGAAGCAAATAAAAAGTATGCTTACCTATTTTATTTCTTAATAAATCTTCTTTATTTTTTACGATACTTTTTAACTTTTTCATGTGTTATTTTTAGTTGGAAACTCAATCTTTTAGTATAACAAAGCTTTAACGATTTCATTAATTCTAATTTATACTCATTGACTTACCGCTATCGAGAACTAAAAATCAAAGATGCAATTTAAGCTCATAAAAAAAGATGGTGAAGCTAGACGAGGTGAACTCAAGCTTCAACATGGCACAGTCCAAACTCCGGTATTTATGCCCGTGGGTACCTATGGTGCTGTAAAGTCTTTAAGCCCTCAAGATCTAGAATCAATTGGTTTTGAAATTATCCTTGGTAACACTTTTCATTTATGGCTTCGTCCAGGACTAGAAACAATTTCAGCCTTTAAAGGTTTGCATGGTTTTATTCAATGGCATCGATCAATGCTGACAGACTCTGGCGGTTTTCAGGTATGGAGTCTTGGCAAAATGCGAAAAATTACTGAGGAAGGTGTAGAGTTTAAATCGCCTATTAACGGTGACACTTGTTTCTTAAGCCCTGAAGAATCGATGCGAATTCAAAAAACACTGAACTCAGATATCGTCATGATCTTTGACGAATGCACCCCCTATCCTGCCTCGCATGACGAAGCCAAAGCTTCTATGGAGCTAAGTTTGAAATGGGCCTACAGAAGTAAAGTGGCTCACGAAACAAATAAGAATGCTTTATTCGGAATCATTCAAGGTGGTATGTTCGAGGACCTTCGAGAGCATTCACTTGATGAGTTAAAAAAAATTAATTTCGATGGCTATGCCATTGGTGGATTATCTGTCGGCGAACCTAAAGAAGAGATGCGCAAAGTGATTGATTTTATCGCGCCTAAAATGCCAGAAGACAAGCCTCGCTATTTAATGGGGGTAGGTACCCCAGAGGACATTATTGAAGCCATTGCGCATGGTGTTGATATGTTTGATTGTGTGATGCCAACAAGGAATGCCAGGAATAGCTGGCTATTTACGAGGTATGGTGATTTAAAGCTTAAAAATACACAGTATAAAAATGATACCAATCCAATCGATAGCGATTGCGGATGTTATACATGCCAACACTATTCTCGCGCTTATCTTCACCATCTTTTTAGGATTGGGGAAATGCTGGGCTCTCGCTTAAATACGATCCATAACTTGTCCTATTATCAAAAAATAATACAAGAAGCTAGGCTTGCTATTGAAAATGGAACATTTGAAACTTATAGAAAAATATTCCATCAAAACCGTCAACGCGGCATTCAATAAATGTCTGCTGTGTTAAAATTAACCTTTAAAATTAATTACCTGTAGGAATATAAATGTTTATAAGTTACGCATATGCCGCTGATGCGGTACCCACTGATCTCATGAGCTTTTTGCCATTTATCATCATTTTTGTACTTTTTTACTTCATGTTAATTCGCCCACAAATGAAACAAGCAAAAGCCCATAAGCTTATGATTGATTCCCTCAAAAAAGATGACGAAATTGTGACCAATGGAGGCTTACTTGGTAAAGTGGTCAAAATTAAAGATCAGTATGTCACCATAGAAATTGCGGCTGGCACTCAAATTCATATCCAGAAACAATCCGTCATAACCTTGCTAACTAAAGGCACGATAAAATCTATCTAATTTCTGAAGTGATAGCTTAAGTTCATCATGAATCAATACCCTAAATGGAAGTATGGTCTTGTCTTAATTGCAATTTTTATTGGGCTTATTTACTCAATTCCTAATTTTTTTGGGGAATCGCCTGCAGTTCAAATCATGCCAACCAAGTCATCAGATAAATTAGATTTATCTATATTGGCTTCGATTGAAGGTAGTTTAAAAGAGGCAAATCTTCCTTTCGATGGCATCGTGCAAGAACCCAATGGCATTAAAATTAAATTTGCAAATCCTGATAACCAACTTAAAGCAAAAGATATTCTTCAAAATGCGCTAGGTGTTAACTATGTCATTGCACTTAACCTAGTTTCTAAATCGCCTTCATGGCTATCTAAAATTGGTGCTATTCCAATGTATTTGGGTTTGGATCTAAGAGGTGGCGTGCACTTTCTGCTTCAGGTAGATATGAAAGCTGCATCGGAACAAGCAGCTGAGAGCAACCTCAATGATTTCCGCATGACACTCAGGAAAGAACGTATTTCTTATATTGGTGCTTCTAGATTAAACGAAATTGTAAAACTTCAATTCGACAGTCAAGAAGATCTCGAAAAAGCTAAAAAACTTATCAAAGTAAATTACCCGGATTTAATGGTCAATGAATCATCGTTTGGTAAAGATAAAGCGCTTGATATTAGTATGAGCGAAATGGGCAAGAAAAAAATTCAAGAATTTGCGCTCAAACAAAACTTACAAACACTTCATAACCGTATTAACGAACTGGGCGTTGCTGAGCCTATCATTCAACAACAAGGTTTAGATCGAATCGTAGTCCAACTTCCTGGCGTTCAAGACACAGCAAAAGCTAAAGAAATTCTTGGTCGAACAGCGACACTGGAAATTAGATTAGTCGATGAAGATAAAACAGATATCGCTTCGTTAGAAAGCGCACAAAAAGGTAATGCACCTTATGGTGACGATCTTTTTAAAGATAGAGATGGTAGACCCATCCTCGTTAAGAAAAATGTATTACTGACAGGCGAAAGAATCACAGATGCTGGGCCTGGGGTCGATCAACAATCAGGAAGATCTGTTGTTCATGTCACTCTAGATGGAAGAGGCTCAAACATATTTAAACAAGTCACGCGAGAAAATGTAGGGAAGCGTTTAGCTATTCTTCTTGTAGAAAAAGGGCAAACGGAAGTTGTAACAGCCCCAGTCATCCAACAGGAAATTGGTGGTGGTCGAGTACAAATTTCTGGTATGAATAGCCCTCAAGAGGCTACTGATATATCTCTTTTATTAAGAGCCGGAGCATTGGCTGCACCTATGCAAATTATTGAAGAGCGAACAGTGGGTCCTAGCATGGGGGAAGAAAATATTAAACGCGGTGTTCACTCGACTTTATGGGGTTTTGCAGCAATTTCTATCATGATGATTATTTACTACATGGCCTTTGGTGGCGTTTCTATTTTTGCGCTTGCTGTAAATTTATTATTACTCGTCGCTTTATTATCTATTATTCAAGCTACCCTAACACTTCCTGGATTAGCAGCGATTGCCTTGGCATTAGGTATGGCGATTGATGCAAATGTACTCATTAATGAAAGAATCAGGGAAGAACTTAGAAATGGCAACACGCCGCAAGCAAGTATTCATGCTGGTTATGATCGGGCTTTTGATACTATTCTTGACTCTAATGTCACTACATTAATTGCAGGTCTTGCCTTATTCATGTTTGGTACAGGCCCTATTAAAGGGTTTGCTGTTGTTCACGTATTAGGTATTTTAACTTCTATGTTCAGTGCTATTTTAGTATCAAGAGCGCTTGTCAATATTATGTATGGTTATCGTCGCAAAATTGATAAATTGTCTATTGGTCAAATTTTTAGACCGAAAGAAGATTAATTATGGAATTATTTAGAATAAAAAAAGATATCCCTTTTATGAGTTACGGTCGATTAACTACGACCATTTCTCTCATTACATTTATTATTTCTGTTCTCTTTTTAAGCATCAAAGGCCTTAATCTTGGTGTAGATTTTACTGGTGGCACGCTTATGGAAGTAAGTTATAGCCACCCAGCAGATATCGATAAGATTCGTCAAGTCATGGATAAAATTGATCTTAAAGACACGACAGTACAAAACTTTGGTACAAGTAAAGATGTATTAATCCGCTTGCCTATTCGACAAGATTTATCTATCGCTCAATTATCAGAAAAAGTATCAGCAGCACTTATTGAAAGTGATAAAGATACAAAGATTCAAAGAGTAGAGTCTGTCGGATCACAAGTTGGGGAAGAGCTCTATGCAAATGGCGCACTCGCCCTGCTACTTGTCTGTTTTGGAATTATTGCTTATCTCGCATTAAGATTTGAATGGCGTTTTGCAGTTGCTGCCATCATTGCAAATATGCATGATGTCATTATTATTTTAGGCTTCTTTGCATTTTTCCAATGGGAATTTAACCTCACGGTCCTCGCAGCTATCCTTGCTGTATTAGGTTATTCTGTAAACGAATCGGTTGTGGTTTTTGATCGCGTCAGAGAAAATTTTAAAAAAATGAGAAAAGCGAATGTGGTTGAAGTCATTGACAATGCAATCACAAGAACTATGTCTCGAACTGTCATCACACATCTTATGACTCAAACAATGGTGTGCTCGATGTTATTTTTTGGCGGGGAAACACTTCATAACTTTGCTCTTGCATTAACTATTGGTATTTTATTTGGCATCTATTCATCAGTGCTTGTTGCATGTCCAGTTGCAATGTGGCTTGGTGTATCTCAGCGCAATCTCGTTCCAGATCAACCCAAAGAAGATACGTCACAAGAAATTAATCCATAAGTTTTTTTAAACTTTGAATACCCTTTCTATTAGTTATCAATTTGTCATTCTTATAGCTTTGCTCGCTATTGCTGCTTTTTTCTCGCTTGCTGAAACAAGCTTAATGACACTCAACCGCTATCGGTTAAAACACTTAGTCTCTCAAGGCAATCATGCCGCAATACTCACAAATAAATTACTTTCTTCGCCTGCAAAGCTTTTAGGCGTCATTCTCCTTTGTAAAGAATTTGCAAGCGCAGCATCTGCAATGATTGTAACTATTATTACAGTTCGCCTCTATGGAGAAGGTCAAATAGCCCTTATGGCTGGAACTTTAGTGACCACATTCTTAATTCTCATTTTTGGTGAAGTATCTCCGAAAGTTATTGCAGCTTCCAAGCCAGAGAGATTTGCATTTTTCTGTGGCTATATCCTTTACCCTCTTTTAAAAATTCTTTATCCGATTGTTGCGGTAGTAAACTTTTTTGTATTAAGTTTTGTAAAAATATTTAATGTCAAAATTGATTTGAATAATAATCTTCATGCAATATCAATGGATGAATTAAGAAGTATTATTTCAGAAGCAGGTCAATTCATTCCGAATCAGCATCGCAAAATACTACTTAATGTATTTGAGCTCGAGCGTATTACGGTAGACGACATTATGATTCCGCATACTTTTGTTGAAACAATTGATTTTGACTTAATGGATGAAGAAATTATTCAGAAATTACTTTCTTTCCAGCACAGCAGGATACTGGTAAAAATAAATTCGCCTGACAGTATCTTAGGGTTACTTAATACTCAAAAAATTATTAAGCAACTTAATATCCATGATTCATTAAATAAAATTACAAAGGATGATTTAAAGGTGCTCATTTCAGAACCTTACTTTATTCCATCTGGCACACCTTTATACACTCAAATGCAGCACTTTCAAGATAGGCAAGAAAGAATTGGTTTAATTGTAAATGAGCATGGTGAGTTTATTGGGCTTATAAGTCTTGAAGATATTCTAGAAGAAATTGTTGGTGAATTTAATTTAGATTTTCTTTCGAAATCATCTAAATTTAGTCAAGACGAAGATGGGGGATGGATTGTAGATGGCAGTTTAACGATTCGAACACTTAATAAAAAATTGAATCTTCAATTTCCAATTGACGGGCCTAAGACATTAAATGGCTTAGTGTTAGAATACTTCGAAGATATCCCAGAACCGAATACAAGTTTCAAGATTGCCAACCATACTATGGAAGTCCTTCAGTCTCACGACCGAATTGTAAAGAGCATAAAAATCTACCCTCTGTCGTAATTTTTTTAAAATTCTCCTGAAGAATTGCTTGAGTTTTTATTTTTTTTAATCACAATAATAAATAGGAATTAGCTCATGCCAAAAGTAAATGCAACTGAAGACATAAAGCATAGTAAAAAAAAAGCTAAGACTAAACTTCCTAGCATGTATAAAGTTATTATACTGAATGATGACTTTACGCCCATGGAATTCGTTGTGAATACAATTCAGCGTTTTTTTAATAAAAGTGTTGATGAGGCCACTCGTATAATGTTAAAAATACATACAGAGGGCTTGGGTGTATGTGGGATATTCCCTGTAGATATTGCAGAAACAAAAATGAATCAAGTGCTAAACTTTGCTAAAGAACACCAACATCCTTTGCAATGTATTATTGAAAGAATTGATTAAATTTAAATTATGATAGCTCAAGAACTCGAAGTAAGCCTGCATATGGCATTTATGGATGCGAGACAAAAGCGTCACGAACTTATTACGGTTGAGCATTTGCTTCTTGCGATGCTTGATAACCCTTCTGCAGCAGATGTGCTTAAAGCCTGCGGTTCAAATATTGAAATTCTTAGAAATGAATTAACCCAATATATCGACGAACATACGCCAACTATATCTGGAGAAGATGAGGTTGATACACAGCCTACACTTGGATTTCAAAGAGTCATTCAAAGAGCAATGCTTCATGTGCAATCCTCTGGCAAAAAAGAAGTCAATGGGGCAAATGTATTAGTTGCAATTTATGGCGAAAAAGATTCACATGCAGTTTACTTTCTTCATCAGCAAGGCGTCACTCGACTTGATGTAGTTAATTTTATTGCGCATGGAGTATCTAAATTAAATGAGGGTGAAACTCCTAAACCATCTGCAGAACAAGAAAGTGATCAAGAATCATCTAGTAGCAAAGCACTAGAAACTTACACGGTTAATCTCAACAAGATGGTATTAGCCGGGAAAATTGATCCTCTGATTGGTCGAGATTCAGAAATTGAACGAGTCATTCAAACCCTCTGTAGAAGAAGAAAAAACAATCCTCTTTTGGTAGGTGAAGCCGGTGTTGGGAAGACAGCAATTGCTGAAGGACTTGCAAAGAGAATTGTAGACAAAGAAGTGCCCAGCATTCTAGAAGGCACAACCATATTCTCGCTCGATATGGGCACATTGTTAGCGGGCACCAAATACCGGGGAGATTTTGAGCAAAGGCTTAAATCTGTCATGAAACAACTCAATGAACATAAAGATGCTATTTTATTTATTGATGAAATTCACACGCTCATAGGAGCCGGATCTGCAAGCGGAGGAACGCTTGACGCATCTAACCTTCTTAAACCAGCATTATCAAACGGATCTATTAAATGTATTGGTGCTACGACTTATCAAGAATATAGAATGGTTTTCGAAAAAGATCATGCTTTAGCGAGAAGATTTCAAAAAATTGATGTTAATGAGCCAAGCATTCTTGATACGATTAATATTCTTAAAGGCCTTAAAACTAGGTTTGAAAAACATCACAACGTAAAGTATTCTGTTGCAGCAATTCATAGCGCTGCGGAACTCTCTGCAAAATATATTAATGATAGGCATCTTCCTGATAAAGCGATTGATGTCATTGATGAGGCAGGTGCTGCTCAGAGAATACTTCCAAAAAATAAACAGAAGAAAGTAATCACTAACAAAGAAATTGAAGAAGTCGTAGCTAAGATTGCTAAAATCCCTCCAAAGAATATTTCTAATGATGATAAGCATGCTCTAAAAAATCTCGAGCGTGATCTTAAAGCGGTTATTTTTGGTCAAGATAAAGCGATTGAAAATTTATCTAGTGCTATAAAAATGACAAGAAGTGGATTGGGCGTTCCAAATAAGCCTATAGGTAATTTTCTTTTTAGCGGACCAACAGGTGTTGGAAAAACAGAAGTAGCTCGCCAACTAGCTTATATCCTAGGTATTGAACTCGTTCGTATCGATATGAGTGAATATATGGAAAGGCATGCAGTATCAAGGCTTATTGGGGCTCCGCCAGGTTATGTTGGATTCGAGCAAGGTGGCTTAATGACGGAAGCTGTCAATAAACAACCTTATTGCGTTCTTCTTCTTGATGAGATTGAAAAAGCGCACCCTGATATCTTTAATATTCTTCTACAAGTAATGGATCATGGATCTTTAACAGACAGTAACGGTAGAAAAACAGACTTTAGAAACGTTACCCTGATTATGACAACCAATGCTGGTGCAGAGTCTTTATCAAAAACTTCTATGGGATTTACACAGTCTAAAAAAATGGGTGACGAGCAAGCGGAAATCAAACGCTTATTTACACCTGAATTTAGAAATAGACTTGATGCAACTGTATCATTCGCACCTCTCAGTCATGATGTCATTTTAAAAGTTGTCGACAAATTCCTGATGCAGCTTGAAGATCAGTTACATGAGAAAAAAGTAGATGCAACTTTCACGGAGTCTCTCAAATCGTACCTAGCCAAAAACGGCTTTGATCCAAGCATGGGAGCAAGACCAATGTCACGCCTCATTCAAGATACAATTAGAAAGGCCCTTGCAGATGAACTACTCTTTGGTAAGCTCACTAATGGTGGCAATGTAACGATTGATATTGATAGTGATGACAAAGTGAAATTAATTTTCGAAGAAGAAAATAAAGCCATCCTTCAGGAATCTTAATTCTTCTTCATCACCTCTTGAAACATTTCGGCGTTTTTAAAATCATTTAGCCATTTTTTTAATTCTTCATATTTAGAATTTAAAAACCAAGTCTCATCTACCAATGAAAATTGTCTTATAAATGGAAAGATTGCCACATCAGCAAAAGTTATTCTTTCTGCCATTAAGTAATGATTAGATTGTAATTTATCGTTTAATACATTCAGAAAAATTTCGCATTGAGAACGATAGTATTCTTTCGAATGCTCTGGAAAGCGATCGGCATATTTGTATCTATCTAAATTTTTCTTAAAATTAAGATCATTTTCATCAATGAGTTTACGGCTAGTATGCTCATCATTCAAAAGCCAGCATGCTGGATCATGTTGATTGAGAGCCCATAACATAATCTCCAGACTTTCTTCGATGACTGCGCCATCTATATCCACTAATACGGGAACTGTTCCTTTAGGGCTTAATGCTAAGAATTCGCTTGATTTATCTTTGAGTGAAATTTCTATAGATTCATAATCAATATTAGCTTGATGCAAGGCTAGTCTTGATCGAATAGCATAAGGACAGCGCCTATAGGTATATAACCTTGGTTTAATCAATATCATTAACCAATGGAATGGCAAGCATCAAGAATGAGCTTTCTTCCTTGGTAAATTAGGCCTGAATACATTTGAACAAGCTCAGCACCTGCATTTATTTTTTCTGCTGCATCTTCTCCAGAAGATATACCGCCCACACCAATAATTGGAACTTCTCCTTGAAGCCTTAAATAAAGCTCGCGAATAATTGAGTTGGACATATCAAATAAAGGCTTGCCTGACATGCCGCCAGATTCTTTTCCATTAGAAAGATCCCTTACTGAATCTCTATTAACAGTTGTATTAGTCGCTATGACTCCATCAATTCTATTTTTAATGATGCTTTTTGATATTGCATCTAAATGCTTAGGTGTTAAGTCAGGTGAAATTTTTAAAGCAATAGGCACATAGCGCCCATAATAATCATTCAATCTAGTTTGCTCTTCTTTAATTTGTGCCAATAAAATATTAAGCGCTTTCGTTTCCTGGAGATCTCTTAAATTTTTTGTATTAGGTGAGGAAATATTGACCGCAATATAATTTGCGTACTGATAGACCTTTTTCATACATACAATATAATCCTCAGCGGCTCTTTCTATAGGGGTATCAAAATTCTTACCGATATTAATTCCAAGTACGCCTTTATATTTACTCAATCTTATATTTTCAACTGCAGCATCAACACCTATATTATTAAAGCCAAAACGGTTAATAATGCCCTGAACTTCGGGTAACCTAAATAAGCGAGGTTTTGGATTGCCGAGTTGAGGTCTTGGGGTGATGGTTCCAACTTCAATAAAGCCAAAACCTAATTTACCTAAGGCATCAATATGGCTTGCATTCTTATCTAGGCCTGCAGCTAGTCCCACAGGGTTTTGAAAGGGAATTCCCATGACAGTTCTGAGCTTAGAGGGTTGAGGGGCTTTTAAGAAACTCAGCAAACCCATTTTATTAGAAAGAGATAGTGCCTTAAGGGTTAAGTCATGCGAAAATTCTGCATCAAACTTAAATAATAGCGAACGAATTAATTGGTGGCTCATAACACTGTTATTTTAACTTAGGAAGTTATAAGGCTAAATAAATATTATGCGATTAAATCGTAAAAATCATATTCTTGGAAAAATATCTAACGATATCTTCCTAAAAAAATATTGGCAAAAAAAACCTCTTTTAATTAGGGATGCTATTAAGAATTTCAAATCCCCAATTACAGAAAAAGATCTTTTTAGAATAGCGCAAAACGAAAATGCAATATCTCGTCTTATTGAATTCAAACGAGGTATTTGGCAAGTCAAGTATGGCCCTTTTAAAAAATCAGATCTCCCTAAAAAAATTAATACGCCCTGGACAATACTTGTTCAAAATATTAATCATCATCTTCCTTTTGCTGAGTCGTTTTTAAATCTTTTCAAATTTATACCTTATTCTCGTCTTGATGATTTGATGGTTAGCTTTGCTACAAAAAAAGGCAGTGTCGGCCCTCACTTTGACTCTTATGATGTATTTCTATTTCAAGCAAAAGGCGAAAGAGAATGGAAAATTAGCGAGCAAAAGAAATTTTCTTTAGATAAAAAATCAGCTATTAAAATAATTACTAATTTTAAGGCAAAAAATACATGGGTACTTAAGCCCGGAGATTTACTCTATTTACCACCTAATGTGGGTCACTGGGGGGTATCTCAGAGCGATGATTGCCTCACTTATTCTATCGGTTTCAGGGCACCTGGTACATTTGAGATCCAATCTAAATTTTTAGATTTTATTCAAGATAATCTCGTTACAAATAAAAATGATCTTTATAAAGATCCAAATTTAAATCTTCAAAAAAATCCAGCTGAAATTAATTCGAATATGATTAAAAAAATTCAGCAGATTGTGAATCAATTACGCTGGAATGCGAACTCAATAAATAATTTTATTGGTCAACTACTCACAGAGCCTATCGAAGGTGCTGTTTTCGAGACTTCTCAATCTATGACAGTCGAAGTCTTTATAAAAGATCTTGTAAAAAAACCGCTGAAACTTAATCCAAAAACAAGAATGCTTTTTATAAAAAATAATTTTTACATCAATGGTGAGCTGATTGAGGCTGATAAGAAGACCATCATGTATCTAAAGCAACTTGCAAATAATAGAGAAATCTCAATCAAGTCTACTTTGAACAAAAAGGATTTGAACGCTTTGGGGATAGTCTTGCTACCCCTCTATCTCTCGGGATTTATTGATTTTATTCAATAATATTAACTATCTCGCTTATTTTGTTGTAGAATATTGGCTAGGGTATCGTTCATAGACCCCGAATTCAACATTAATTTTAAGGATTAAAAATGACACGTTCACTACTTATCGCTTTACTATTAGCTATTGGTTTAACTGCTTGCGGCAAAAAAGAAGAAGCTGCTCCTGCTGCTGATGCAGCTCCAGCTGCTGAAGCTGCTCCAGCTGCTGAAGCTAAATAATAGATATTTAATCTATTTGTTTATTAAAAAAGCCGGTTTCTAACCGGCTTTTTTTATATCACCTGCCACGACGTCCCGTCGGCTTGCGTTGCAATTTTTATCCAGTCCCGTTCACATCCTATTTTTCCTACAATTGCTTCTTTCACTAAATCCTCAGTATTATTTTTCTCGCTAAGATGAGCTGCCACGAGATGCTTTAATTGTTTAAATTGAATTTTCCCCAAAATATCCGCTGCTGTTTGATTGTCTAAATGGCCCAATTTTCCACTTATTCTTTTCTTCAGGGAATATGTATACTCGCTTGATTCAAGCAAACTAAGGTCATGATTAAATTCAATAATGAGAGCGTCGAGATGCTGGAGCATATTTTCAATGTGAGGCGTTGAAGTGCCTGTATCCGTTAAAATGCCTAATTTACGATTGCCATCACTCAATGCAAATTGAGTAGGCTCTCTTGCATCATGAGGAACTGGGAAGGGCTGAACTGTAAAGTCTGCTATTTCAAATGCATTGTGGCTATCAATCATATGGAAATCAATTTCATAAGACTTAATCATATGTTTTTCACACATTTTATAAGTGCCGTAGGAAAGCCAAATAGGAATCTTAAATTTGTTCGCCAGTTTAAAAGCGCCTTTGACGTGATCTTCATGCTCATGAGTTAAGAGAATACCTGTAATACTTTCAGGGGTCTCATTAAGTCGATCTAATCTAGATACGACATCTTGAATTGCAAAACCGCAATCAACCATTAAAAGTGATTTGTTTTGCTTAACTACAAATGAGTTACCAGCACTTCCGCTACCTAAAGATGCGAATTGCATCTTTATTTTAATTGGTCATAAAGAAGCGAGATGATTCGATTTGCGGTAGATGAAGTATTTTTCTTACCGTCCTGATACTCAATCACAACTTGAGAGCCACCGTTATCAATAGAAATGATTTTAATGCGGTATTGTTTTTCTGGATTAGTTTTTTCTTTGTCACTACCACCCCAGAATTTAAGTCTTTCAGATAAAGGCTTTTCTTTAGTTGGACTTGTATCTTTAGCTTGCTTATCTTTTTTATCGTCGTCACTCCAAAACATAAGAGTGTCTAGAACACCTTTTTTCTTCTTAGGGCCGTCATCAATATCAACATCAGCATATTTTACAAAATAGATGCCATTTGATCTGTCTTTATCTTCGATCACAAATCCAATGATATCTAGAGCCAAGCCCACTCTGCGCCAGGCGCGGTCAAATGGATCTTGAATTTCGAGCGAGGAACTTCCATCTGCCTCTTTTTTAATTTCAGCTCTCTTTTGGCTGACAGGTGCAGCAATAATTTCTTTTGCTCGCTTGTCTGCTACGCCGAGTTTCACCATAAGCCTTCTTAAAAGCTCTGCATCCAATTCATCATCTTTTGAATCTCCCTTAGCTTCCAGCTGAGTTTTGGCTTCATTTCTATAACCATTATCAACAACACCGTAAGGGGTTCTGACTCTTTCTTTTCCATCATCAGGCGCAGCATCTACACTTCGATGCGTCATATAGATCTCAGTAGTTCCTTCTTGAAGGCCTCGATCTAATCGAGTTCTAAATTTTTTACGATTAGCTGTACCTGATGCTAGCGAATCAAGCCATGCATCAAATCTATCCAATGCGCCTTTTTTATCATCAACCTTTAGGTCTTCTTGCTTAATCCATTCAGTTTCCATAACGCCTGTTTCTGGATTTTCTTTTTTTACAGCAAAGCCCATATCTATCCAAAAATCACGTATCAATGGCCATATTTTCTCTGCAGGGGCATTCACGACGAGCCATCTTTGAGCGCCCGCTTTGATAATTTTCATCCCCTCTGGATTAGGTAAAATTTTTGGCTGGCCATTATCTTGTTGCTGACCATTTTTAAATTCTGAATAGCTCGTGGAACCAGGTATTGCATATGCATCATTTGTTGAAGCTGAAGTTAAATCAGGAGGCACTTCTAATGGGCGAGATCTACCAGTCGCTTTATAGTCCGGCGCCGTGACTTGCTCAATAAAAGGAATATTTTCGCAGCCATTCAAGAGTAAGAATAACGGTAATGCATAGAACCATTTGCTTTGTGCGAGTAATTTCATTAAATATGAGCTTCCTTCATAGCAGTTTGAATAATTTTGTGATGCTCTTGATTAAGTTCTACTAAAGGTAATCGAATGCCTTCTTTAATAAGACCCATTGTTTTAAGTGCCCATTTTACAGGGATTGGATTCGACTCTATAAATAGATTTGTATGAAGGGAAAACAATTGCTGGTTGATTTCGATAGCTTTTTCGTTCTGCTTAGACATGACGCATGCGCACATCTCATGCATTAATTTAGGGGCCACATTTGCTGTCACAGAAATAACACCCTTGCCGCCAAGTAACATAAAGGACAAAGCGGTAGCATCATCCCCACTTAGTATTGAAAAATGAGATGGTAACCTTTTAATAAGATCTATACCCCGAGTCATATCTCCTGTTGCATCTTTAACGCCAATAATATTAGGAATTTCGCTCAACTTTAATACTGTGTCATTTTGTAAATCACAGCCTGTTCTAGAAGGAACGTTATAAAGAATTTGATCAATGGCAACCTCATTAGCAATCTTGGTAAAGTGCTGCAACAGTCCTGCCTGATTTGGCTTATTGTAATAAGGTGTAACTAACAAACAAGCATCTGCACCTAAACGTTTAGCTTCTTTTGTAAGGTCTATAGCTTCCTGTGTGGAGTTAGCGCCTGTACCCGCTATGACTGGAATCCTTTTATTAGCGTACTTGACCGTCGTTTCAATAAGCTGGCAATGTTCTTCATAGGTCACTGTAGGTGATTCACCTGTTGTGCCTACAATCACAATACCATCTGTACCTTCATTAATATGAAAATCAATTAACCCATGAAGCGCTTCGATATCAAGACTTTCGTCAGGAAACATAGGGGTAACAATTGCAACAATACTGCCTTGAGGTGACATGAGATTGGCTATTAATTAGTAAAGTCGCTATTTTAACTTAAATAGCTAAACACCAAAAAAATTGATCATTTATTATATAAAAAAAAGTTATATTACTATAAAATTTTATTCTTTGAAGTAATATAGAATTATTGGTATATTTCAACGACTAAAAAGATCCTAAACTTCCACAGGACTTAATAGTCAGAGAACTTACCTATAAATATTTTAAGCAATTTTAAACGTATAATTTATCTTTATGATTCAACACTATTTCTTAATCATCATTAGCACGGTATTGGTCAACAATATCGTGTTAGTCAAAATATTAGGGCTTTGCCCTTTTATGGGGGTATCTAAGAAACTAGAAACATCAATCAGCATGTCTGCTGCCACTGCTTTTGTATTAACTATAGGCTCAATGACCAGCTGGGCGATTAATCACTATCTTCTTGAACCTAACGATCTTATCTACTTAAGAACCATTTCATTTATTGTAGTCATTGCAGGCGTTGTTCAGTTTACTGAGATGCTTATGGAAAAAAACTTCCCCTTACTCTATCAACTATTAGGTATTTTTCTCCCTCTTATCACCACTAATTGCGCTGTATTAGGCATTCCTCTTTTGAATGCGCAATCAAGTCAGACACTTATAGAGTCAGCATTATTTGGCTTTGGGGGTGCAATTGGTTTTTCAATAGTACTCATTCTATTTGCATCATTAAGAGAGCGCCTAGATGGCGCTGAAATACCAACTGCCTTCAAAGGCACTGCAGTAGCACTTGTCACAGCGTCCATTATGAGCCTGGCATTTATGGGTTTCGCAGGTTTGGATCGCTAATGTTTACCGCACTTCTTGTTATGATTTTTCTTGCTGTCCTTTTAGGATTGGTCTTAGGTTATTCAGCGATTAAATTTAAGGTAGATGGCGACCCCATGGTCGCAAGAATTGACGCGATACTTCCACAAACACAATGTGGGCAATGTGGCTACCCGGGCTGTAAACCCTATGCAACTGCTATTGCTAAAGGTGAGGCTGATATTAATCAATGCCCTCCAGGCGGCGATACCGGCGCTAAAGCGTTAGCAGAGCTGATGGGTGTAGAATTTAAACCGCTCAATCAAGAGCATGGCGTACAAAAACCAAAATCAGTTGCTTTGATTGATGAGTCAACTTGTATTGGTTGTACTCTTTGTATTCAAGCGTGTCCGGTTGATGCTATTTTAGGTGCTGCGAAACAAATGCATACCATCATTGCGAGCGAGTGCACCGGATGCGAATTATGTTTACCTCCTTGTCCGGTTGATTGCATCACCATGGAGCCTGTTCTTGAAAATTCTCAATCATGGAAATGGAAATATCCTGTCTATAACATTCAAAATGCTAGCGGGGCTTAAGCGATATGCAATTCAAAAATATTTTTAAATTTAACGGTGGCGTTCACCCCAATGAAAATAAATCGCTATCAACAAGTTTACCTATTGGAAGTTTGCCTATTCCAAAAAAATTAGTGCTCCCATTAAGACAGCATGTAGGTCGTGTTGCGAAACTTAAAGTTAAACCAGGCGATCAAGTCCTTAAAGGTCAAATTATTGCTGAAGCTGATGGCAATATTTCCGCCTCAATCCATGCACCCACATCTGGGAAGATCTTAAAAATTAGCGAAGAAATACTACCCCACCCATCGGGCCTGCCTGATTTTTGTATCACAATCGAACCGGATTTTAAAGATACATGGGTTGAAAAAAAGCCTATCTCATGGAAAAAACTAGACCGCTCTAAATTAATCGAAGCGCTTTCTCAGTCAGGAATTGTAGGTTTAGGTGGTGCAGTATTTCCAACCCACATGAAATTAAAAATAAATCAAAGTCAGCCCATCAATACTTTGGTCATTAATGCTGCAGAGTGTGAACCATTCATCACTTGTGACGATATGTTAATGAGGGAAAGAGCTGATGAAATTATTCAAGGGGCATTAATTGCCCAAACTATCCTTGACGCAAAAGAGTGTGTAGTCGGTATTGAAAACAATAAAATTGAGGCCTATGAAGCGCTAAAAAAAGCAGCTCAAAAAACGACTATTGAAATTAAGGTGGTTCCAACTGTGTATCCAAGCGGGGATGCAAAAAGACTCATTTATCTCTTAATGGGTATTGAGGTTCCGAAAGAGAAGCGTTCTGTAGATTTAGGTATTCAAGTATTCAACGTAGCTACGGTAGCAGCTATCTATAGATATCTTGAATTAGGCGAGCCATCGATCAGTCGAGTTGTAACAATTACAGGAGCTGTTAAAGCGCCTCAAAATTACGAGGTATTATTCGGAACACCTTTATCAGAATTAATAGTTGCTGCAGGCGGCTCTTCAAACAAAACCAAAAAATTTATTATGGGCGGTCCTATGATGGGATTTGATTTGCCATCAATTCATGTGCCTGTGACAAAAGCAATGAATTGTGTCATCGAAAGTTCGCCAGAATTATTCCCTGCACCAAAACCTGTAATGCCTTGTATTCGATGTGCCCGATGTGCAGATGCCTGCCCGGTCAACTTACAACCTCAAGAACTATATTGGTTTTCAAAATCTTCTCAGCTTGAAAAAGCCAGAGATTACAATTTATTCGACTGTATTGAATGTGGCTGCTGCACTTATGTATGTCCAAGCAAAATTCCTCTTGTTCAGTTTTATAGATATGCAAAAAGTGAGATTATTGCTCAAGACAAATCAAAAGAAGCTGCAAACACTGCTAGAGAGAGAAATGAATTTAGGCTTGCAAGAATAGAAAGGGAGAAAAAAGAACGTGCTGAAAGAAATGCACAAAAAGCCTTAGGGGCTAATGAGAAGCAAGCTGATGATGAGAAAAAATCAACAATTGCAGCAGCCATGGAAAGAGTGAAACAAACCCAACAAGAAAATATAAAAAATTAATATGGATAATAGATCCCCTTATATTGTAGATGCTCCCTCAGTAAGCGTCATTATGTTCAAAGTTTTACTCGCTTTAATTCCTGGTATCGCTTTATATGTTTATGCATTTGGGCTTGGTGTTATTATAAATATTCTTCTAGCGTCACTCACAGTGATATTGACTGAAAGCGCTATTCTTGCAATCAGAAAACTTCCTATCAAGGTCTTTATTTTGGACGGCAGTGGTCTTGTAGCTGCGTGGCTTCTTGCCCTGTCTATCCCGTCGATCGCACCTTGGTGGATTATCGTTATAGGCACGCTTCTTTGCATCACCTTCGGTAAACATGTTTATGGTGGACTTGGCTATAACTTATTTAACCCAGCTATGTTGGGATATGCAATTTTACTTATTTCTTTTCCTTTGGTAATGAGTCAATGGCAAATACCTGGCTCTCTCACTGAAAATAATATTGAGTGGCTTGATCAAATCAAAATTATTATGAATAGCAGTTTATTATCTAAAGAAACAATTGATGCTATGAGCTCTGCAACGCCTCTTGATTACATTAAGACCCAGCTCACCTTACACCAACCATTAAGCGTCATTCAGCAAAACAAAATATTTAGCTTTCTTGGAGGGAAGGGTTTGGAATTGATTAGCCTAGGATATCTCGCAGGAGGACTATATTTGCTTAAAGAGAAAATTATTTCATGGCATTTACCAGTTTCATTCTTAGCAAGCTTATTTATTATAGCGTCAATATTTTATAGTATTGCCCCCGATACCTATGCCTCACCACTATTTCACGTTATGAGTGGTGGAAGTATTCTCTGTGCTTTTTTTATTATTACGGATCCTGTAAGTGGTCCTACAACTCCTAAAGGGAAAATATATTTTGGTATTGCAATAGGGCTATTGGTTTTCATTATTCGAATTTTTGGTGGTTATCCAGAAGGTATTGCTTTTGCTGTATTGATTATGAATATTTTTGTACCTCTAATAGACAGCCTAACTCAACCACGAATTTTCGGTCATAAATAACTTTATGTTCAAAGACTCCTTTAAAAAAGTTTCAATAACTGCATCAGCTATGATTATATTTTCTTTAGTTGCTTCAGCAGCTTTGAGTATTTCTTATTTCCTCACAAAAACTCCTATTGAAGAAAGTGATGCAAGAGCAAAGCGTATGTTTTTAAATCAAGTGGTTCCGTCTAACCTTTATGATAATAATTTAGTGAAAGATACAATTTCTGTTGAGCCTAATCCGCTAATCGGAAATAAAAAAAATATTGATATATATCGTGCAAAAAAAAATAATCAGGTTATTGCAGTGATTATTGAAACGATAGCTCCCGATGGTTATAGTGGCGAAATAAAAACCCTTGTAGGTGTTGACCAAAAAGATAAAATATTAGGTGTAAGAGTGATTACACATAAAGAAACGCCTGGTTTAGGGGATTATATTGAAGTTGACAAAAGTCATTGGATTAAAAATTTTAATCTTAAATCTCTAGATGAAACGGGAGAAAAAGAATGGGCAGTAAAAAAGGATGGTGGTGATTTTGACTATGTGTCCGGGGCAACCATTACTTCCAGAGCTGTTATTAAATCTACCTATAAAAGTCTTCTTTATGTCAAAGAAAACAAAAAAAGGCTATTTGCATCATGAGTGATATTAAAAAAATTGCAGTAGATGGATTATGGAAGCAAAATCCCGGATTAGTTCAGCTCCTTGGACTATGCCCTACACTTGCAGTGACAACCTCTGTGGTTAATGGCTTGAGCCTTGGTATTGCGACTGCCCTTGTCATGGCTTTATCGAATGGTTCTATATCTCCCATTAGAAAATTTGTACCCACAGAAATTAGAGTTCCTGTTTTTATTCTCATCATAGCGGCACTTGTGACAATCATTGATTTTAGTATTCACGCTTTTATAGAACCGCTCTATAAAGCTTTAGGCATTTTTATTCCTCTTATTGTAACTAATTGTATTGTGTTAGCTCGCGTTGAATCTTTTGCAGCAAAAAATGAGACAGTCCCTTCTTTTTTCGATGGTCTTTATATGGGACTTGGTTTAGCAATGGTGCTAGCCGTGCTTGGTGCTTTGAGAGAGATCTTTGGTAAAGGTACTTTGTTATCTGGCATTGACCTTATCTTCGGATCTTCAGCAAGCAATCTTGTCATTCATTTTTTTAGTGACTACCAAGGATTTCTTTTAGCGATTCTTCCCCCGGGAGCTTTTATTAGTTTAGCTTGCCTCATTGCATTAAAAAATCATATCGAAGCACGCTAGTAGCTTTTCCCATGAACCCTCAAAAGCGATTTAAGATTTTTGAGTTGCTATCGAAAGCCACACCCCATCCTACGACAGAGCTTATTTATCAAACACCCTTCCAGCTTCTTATCGCAGTCATATTATCTGCCCAAGCTACTGACAAATCAGTCAATAAAGCAACTTTGTTGTTGTTCAATAAAGCACCTAACGCAAAACGACTTGCTCAAATGCAATTAAAGGATATTGAGCTTTGTGTAAAAACAATTGGGCTATACAAAACAAAAGCTAAGAACATACTTGAAACTTCAAAGATTATCGATGCCGAATTTGAAGGTCTAGTCCCTCAGGATCGATTAGCACTTGAAGCGCTACCTGGTGTAGGAAGAAAAACTGCGAACGTAATTTTAAATACTATTTTTCACGAGCCAACTATTGCAGTGGACACCCATATATTTAGAATCGCAAATCGCATTAATTTAGCACCGGGAGAAAATGTACTTCAGGTAGAAAAAAAATTAATTAAATTAACCCCGAAAGAATTTTTGCAAGATGCGCATCATTTATTGATACTTCATGGAAGATATACGTGCATTGCAAGAAACCCGAAATGCAGTGTTTGTGTTATTTATGATTTATGCGAGTATAAGAAAAAACTTAAAACGAAATAAGCTTAATTTGTCTTTCAGACGCCAATTCATTAATCTCTTTTTTTTGTTCATCACTTAACGCTATCCACTGAGCAATTTCATCTTGGCTTCTAAAGCACCCTTCGCAAAAGTGGTGCTCTTTACTGATAAGACAAATGCCGATACAGGGTGATTCAGTCATCACAATAGTCTTTCTCTAACTATTCTAAAGTGCCGTGGCAATGTTTATATTTTTTATTGCTTCCACATGGGCATGGATCATTTCTACCTACTTTAGGCAAACCATCTTCTATGTCGGCTTTTTTGCTCGATGACTTTTTAACTTCATCTTTATTTTTTTTGTCGATCTCATTGACTTCAGCTTCGTCCTTGATCTTTACGACCATCGTAATACGAGTCACCTCAGACTTCACTGTATCTAGAAGATATCCAAATAATTCAAAGGCTTCTTTCTTGTATTCTTGTTTGGGATTTTTTTGCGCATAAGAACGTAAATGTATGCCTTGCCTTAAATGATCAAGAGATGATAAATGCTCTCTCCAATGGTGATCTATGCTTTGTAACATAACTGTTTTTTCAAAATGTCGAATAACGTCCTGACCCACTAAAGATTCTTTTTCTTGATATTGCTTATTCGCAAGAGTAATCACTCTCTCATAAATTTCCTCAATAGCAATCTGAGGTTCTTTTTCAATCCATCCCTGGATAGAAAGACTTAATCCATAGTCTAGAAATAAAACTTTTTCTAAGGAAGGGATATCCCACATATCTTCCATACTGCCTTGTGGAATATGACTCTCAGCAAGATTGCGAAGAACATCAGATCTCATTGCTGAAATTGTGTCAGCGGTTTGGTCTGAGTCAATCAATTCATTTCTTTGCTCATAAATCACTTTTCTTTGATCATTCGCAACATCATCATATTCAAGCAACTGTTTCCTGATATCGAAATTACGACCCTCAACTTTTCTTTGCGCATTTTCAATGGCTTTTGTTACCCATGAATGCTCTATCGCTTCACCTTCTGGCATTTTTAGCTTTTCCATAATGGCTGATACTCGATCAGATGCAAATATTCTTAACAACGAATCTTCTAGCGATAGATAGAAGCGACTAGATCCAGGATCACCCTGTCTTCCTGAGCGGCCTCTTAATTGATTATCGACACGTCTTGACTCATGTCTTTCCGTACCAATAATATGAAGACCACCTGCTTTAACGACTAAGCTATTTTGTTCTTTCCATGCGTCTTTAATTTCTTTAATTTCTTTTTCTTTTTTACTATCAGTTAATTTATCGCTTAACTTAATTGCATGAATATCAGCTTCAATGCTCCCGCCAAGCACAATGTCTGTTCCGCGACCTGCCATATTCGTCGCAATAGTAATCATCCCCGGACGACCTGCTTGCGAAATAATGTGCGCTTCTTTTTCATGATATTTTGCGTTCAATACTTGATGTTTTAATTTTACTTTTGTAAGTAACGCTGAAATAAGCTCTGAATTTTCAATCGAAGTGGTGCCTACCAATACTGGCTGATCAATTTTTTGACATTCTTTAATATCTTCAATGACCGCAGCATATCTCTCTTGTGAAGTGCGATACACTTTATCCATCATATCTTTTCTTTGCGTGGTTCGATGTGGCGGAATAATGATGGTTTCAAGCCCGTAGATTTGGTTGAACTCAAAAGCCTCAGTATCAGCCGTACCTGTCATACCAGATAATTTCTCATACATCCTAAAATAATTTTGAAATGTAATTGAGGCTAACGTTTGATTCTCTTTTTGTATCTCAACGCCTTCTTTAGCTTCAACAGCTTGATGGATACCCTCTGACCATCTTCGGCCAGGCATCATTCTTCCGCTAAATTCATCGACAATAATAATGCCATTGTCTTTCACGACATAATGTTGATCTTTATTGAATAGGTTTCTTGCTTTTAATGAAGCATTAACATGGTGAACGAGTGAAATATTAGTTGCATCATATAAGCTCGATTGCTCAGATAATAGACCTGCCTTAATTAATAGCTTCTCTACATTTTCATGCCCGCTCTCAGATAGAATTACTTGATGTGCTTTTTCATCTATCCAAAAATCTCCACCTTCCTCTTCGGTTTTTTGTTTTGAAAGCTTTGCCACAACTAAATTAATTTTAGTATAAAGATCTACATTATCTTCGGCCTGCCCGGAAATGATTAAAGGCGTTCTCGCCTCATCAATTAATATCGAGTCAACTTCATCTACTAAACCGTAGTGTAAGTTTCTTTGAACACGCTCTTCTTTAGAAAAGATCATGTTATCTCTTAGATAATCAAAACCAAATTCATTGTTTGTACCGTAAGTAATGTCGGCCTCATAAGCTTTTTTCTTCTCTTCGCTCGAAATATTAGATAAATTAATACCAACTTCAAGACCTAAGAATCTATAAATCTGGCCCATCCATTCCGCATCTCTTTTTGCAAGATAATCATTGACGGTAATAACATGAACGCCCTTGCCCAAAAGCGCATTAAGATATATCGGTAAGGTTGCAACAAGCGTCTTGCCTTCACCTGTTCGCATTTCTGAAATTTTTCCGTCATGAAGTGCCATGCCACCAATGAGTTGAACATCGAAGTGACGCATTTCTAATACGCGTCGACTTGCCTCTCTTACCACAGCAAAAGCCTCAACTAATAAATCATCTAACTTTTGTCCTTCGTTAAGTCGTTTTTTAAATTCAGTGGTTTTAGCTTTTAAGGCTGCATCACTAAGTTTTTTAGTTGCATCTTCTAATAAATTTATTTGCTGGGCTTTTTTGCCGTAATCTTTGAGAAGCCTATCGTTTCTGCTTCCAAATAAATTCTTAACAATGGTCTTTAACATAATGTGAATATTCTTAGTCGAAATAATTTGAAATAATTAATATTGAAGATATTTTCGAGGATCTAAAGACTCGCCATTCATTCTGATTTCATAATGAAGATGAGGGCCTGTCGACCTTCCAGTATTGCCTACCAACGCTACAACTTGATTCTTTTTAATGCGATCACCTTCTTTAACTAATAATTTAGCCGCATGCGCATATCGTGTTTCAAGGCCAGATCCATGAGAAATCCTCACTATATTGCCATACTCAGACGTTGCTTCAGCTGCTACAACTATACCTGCAGCAGTGGCTTTAATGGGCTGGCCAGCTTCTGCACTAAAATCTAATCCTTCATGAAACGCTCTAACACCTAAAAAAGGATCTACTCTCCATCCATAACTTGATGAATTAAAAGGAGCGTTTACCGGGGAAGCGTTTGGCAAGGTGTCTTTAAACACACTTTGTTTTAGATAAGTGGCTTCTAAATTATTGTAGTGTTCTTCATGTTTTTCAATATCAAGCGTTAACTTATCAATAAATGACTGAAGCTCTGCTTCGGAAAAATTCTTTCCAGGAAGAAAAGGACCTCCTTGGCCCGAGGATTTTATAGGTGCTGGCTTAGGAATTTTTTCATTTGTTTTTAATTTTTCTTTAGCAAAATCTTGAAGTCTCTGAGATTGATTATCTATACGGATCAGTCGGGCCTGAAGCTCACCAATTTGGGTTGCATAAATATCTAAATTCTTTTGAAAGCTACCCAAATTAAGGTCAAGCTTCAGGTTAATTAATGATTTTTTTTCTTCCACGTCGCCGTTATATTTTGAATCAAGCCAGCTAATTCCTTGAATAAACGCAATAAAGCACAAAAATAGTATGGCAATAAAAGTCACTAAATGGACACTTTTTGGCTTTGATGTACTATTTGTTACAAAGATAATTCGCATTGAAATCTAAAATTTAGCTTAAATAATAGATAATTATAACTTATGAAGCCCGTGAACAAGCTTTTGGAAAGTGAAGTATTTTCCTTGATTAGAGAGAAAAATCGCTCTATTTCTGGCTATCAAAAGCTATGGTCTATCAAAGCCCCAAGCAAATTAGCCCCTTTGTCTCATGTCGGCGGGATTCAAGATGACGTTTTGATCATTTATGTTGAAAATAGTGGCATTGCGAGCAAATTAAAATTTATTGAGTCCACGCTGCTTAAGGACTTGAATGAAGGGATTCAAAAAGAGATAC
The DNA here is from genome assembly GCA_026399645.1 of Candidatus Methylopumilus sp. GTDB lineage: Bacteria > Pseudomonadota > Gammaproteobacteria > Burkholderiales > Methylophilaceae > Methylopumilus. The sequence goes on from JAPLQN010000059.1 coordinate 37,212, forward strand.
CCTTTGCTAATCCCATTAAATCCTTAAGAATAAAATTGGTAATTAAAAATTCCAAAACTATCCCTCCTAGAGATAAAAGCTTTCCTGCTCAAGCTAAATTTGCTTTAGAAAATTTATTAAATAACCTAGAAGATTCGCCTTTAAGACACCGTCTGATTAGATTGATTAAACATCATACCAATGCTGACTGAAGCGATCATCCTTATCCTGGCTGGAAGCATTGTTGGGACTTTATCAGGACTTCTTGGCATTGGCGGAGGCCTTATCATCGTTCCCATCCTTACGTTTGTCTTAATCCATTTTCATCAAGTTGCCTTTGATCAATCGATATTAATGGCCATTGGGACGTCGCTCGCTTCTATTGTTTTTACAGGAGGGATGTCAAGCTTCTATCATACAAAACGAAATAATATGGACTGGTCGATTGCTGCTCAATATGTCCCTGGAGTTTTATTAGGCTCAACTTTAATGGCTTTTGTCATACCCCATTTAAATATCGCATTCATTAAACATGCTTTTATTGTCTATACTTTTCTAGCTGCCTATGAGATTTTTAAGGCACCTACAATCAAAAGTATTGTGCAATTACCGACCGTTTTTTTGGCAAATATTTATGGATTTACCATCGCTTCTATCTCTACCGTTATTGGGATTGGAGGCGGAACAATGTTTGTCCCTTATTTCATTTATCATAAAGTTAACCCGCGACTTGCTGTCGGACTCTCAAGTTCTTTAGGAATATTTATTGGCTTAGGCGCTTCATTCGGATTTATCAAAAATGGCTTACATGTAAGTCAACTCCCTCAATTTAGTGTCGGTTACATCTACCTTCCTGGACTTATATTGATGACATCCTCAAGTCTCATTTTTGCAAGATTGGCAACAAACTGGATTCATCAAATTTCTGTTTTATCATTAAAAAAAATATTTGCTTGTTCATTATTTTTAATCGGCTTGTCAATGCTTTTCGCAGGATAATTTGTAATTAAAATATGTAGTTTTCTAGTCACAAAGTTATTGAATGTGATAATTTATTACATAAGTTTTTCATTTTAAGATTTCAAAATTTAGGAGCATGTATGTCAGAACTCAACCTTATTATTGGCGCAGCGCTATTGGCAATTCTTTATGGTGCAGTGATGAGCGCTTGGATATTTAAACTACCTGCTGGCAATGCAAAAATGCAAGAAATTGCCCTTGCTATTCAAGAAGGGGCAAAAGCCTACCTCGCAAGGCAATACAAAGCGATATCGATCGTAGGTGTCGTGCTAGCCATCTTAATTGGTATCTTTATATCAAAAGATACTGCGATAGGTTTTGTCGTTGGTTCTTTTCTATCCGGCGCTTGCGGTTTTATTGGTATGAATGTCTCAGTGAAAGCTAATGTAAGAACTGCACAAGCCGCTACAAAAGGCATCGTTCCAGCACTAGATGTAGCTTTTAAAGGTGGGGCTATTACAGGTTTATTAGTGGTAGGACTTGGGCTTCTTGGTGTCACCGGGTTTTATATGTATCTAGGTGGAGCTGAAGCAACTGATTTAAATCCTCTTATTGGGCTCGCTTTTGGTTCCTCACTTATTTCAATTTTTGCCCGTTTAGGCGGTGGTATCTTTACTAAGGGGGCTGATGTAGGTGCCGACTTAGTAGGTAAAGTTGAAGCTGGTATTCCAGAAGATGATCCAAGAAATCCTGCTGTGATTGCAGATAACGTCGGTGATAATGTTGGTGATTGCGCAGGTATGGCAGCAGACTTATTCGAAACCTACGCGGTAACTTTAATTGCAACGATGCTCCTTGGTGGGCTCGTCATTACAAATAATGGTGCAAGCGGAATTATTTATCCACTTCTATTAGGTGCGTCATCTATCGTGACGTCGATTGTTGGATGTTTCTTTGTAAGAGCTACACCTAAAATGAAAAATGTAATGCCTGCTTTATATAAAGGCCTCATCGTAGCCGGCGGACTTTCACTTATAGCTTTCTACTATGTAACAAACTTTGTATTTCCTGAAGGCGTTTCAATTCAAAATGTAACCGTTTCCTCTATGGCTTTATTCCAAGCATGTATCGTAGGCCTTGTATTAACTGCAGCTTTGGTATGGATTACGGAATATTATACGGGCACAGATTATGAGCCTGTAAGGCACGTTGCGCGCGCTTCCAAAACAGGTCACGCAACAAACATTATTGCTGGCATTGGCATTTCAATGAAATCAACAGCCTTGCCTGTGATATCTGTTTGTATTGCAATTTTCGTATCTCACCATCTTGCTGGTCTTTATGGTATTGCAGTTGCGGCTACATCGATGTTAAGTATGGCTGGCATTATTGTCGCATTAGATGCTTACGGTCCAATTACCGATAACGCAGGCGGCATTGCTGAAATGGCTGGATTACCTAAGAGCGTTCGTGATGTAACTGATCCATTAGATGCAGTTGGAAATACAACTAAAGCAGTCACTAAAGGTTATGCGATTGGATCAGCTGGCCTTGCAGCGCTTGTTCTTTTTGCAGACTACACACATAAATTAGAGTCTGTCGGTATTGCAACTACATTTGATCTGAGTGACCCGCTAGTTATTATTGGATTAATTATTGGTGGTCTTATTCCTTACCTTTTTGCTGCGATGGCCATGGAAGCTGTTGGAAGAGCTGCAGGTGCGGTAGTTGAAGAAGTAAGACGTCAATTCAAAACCATCAAAGGCATTATGACTGGTAAAGGCAAACCTGATTATGCTCGCGCCGTTGATATGTTAACGACAGCAGCTATTAAAGAAATGATTGTGCCTTCATTACTTCCTGTTGCGGTTCCAATTATTGTGGGCTTGACTTTAGGTCCTAAAGCATTAGGTGGCCTTCTTATGGGAACGATTGTGACCGGTTTATTTGTAGCTATCTCTATGTGCACAGGTGGTGGTGCTTGGGATAATGCAAAAAAATATATTGAAGATGGTAATCATGGTGGTAAAGGTTCGGAAGCGCACAAAGCAGCTATCACAGGTGACACTGTAGGTGACCCTTACAAAGATACTGCTGGCCCTGCTATTAACCCACTTATTAAAATTATTAATATTGTGGCTCTTCTCATCGTGCCGCTTCTTTAATTGATGAATAAAAAAAGGCGCCTTAATTAAGGCGCCTTTTTTATTTAATTTAATTTACTTTTTAATGTCTTGGCCTGTAAGTTTTTTAAAAGCTTCCAAATACTTTTCACTTGTTTTTCTAATCACATCCTCTGGTAATGAAGGCGGTGGTGGTGTTTTATTCCATCCACTATTTTCTAGCCAGTCTCTAATAAATTGTTTATCAAAGCTTGGTTGCGAGGCCCCTTCACGATATTGATCTAGTGGCCAAAACCGAGAAGAGTCTGGCGTTAATATTTCATCAATAAGCACTAAATGATTTTCATCATCTAAACCGAATTCAAATTTGGTATCCGCAATAATAATACCCTTTGTGAGAGCGAAGGCTGAAGCTTCTTGATACAACTTAATACTAATTTCTTTAATGCGGGATGTGACATCTTTGCCAACGCGAGCTTCACATTCTTCATATGAAATATTTTCATCGTGTCTGCCAACTGCCTCTTTACTAGAAGGCGTAAATATAGGCTCACTTAATTTCGCAGACTCTTTTAAAGCTTGTGGAAGTTTTATGCCACATAGTGATTGTGTTTTTTGATAGTCTTTCCAGCCACTACCTGATAAATAACCTCGGACAATTGCTTCAATAGGTAAGGCCCTTAACTTTCTCGCGACAATGGCACGATTTTTTACCTGAGTGACTTCATTTTCAGCCACAACGCTTTCTGGTGAGATTCCAGACAAATGATTTACGACTACAAAGGAAAGCTTATTAAACCAAAAGTCAGCCATCTGCGTAAGAACAAACCCCTTAAATGGAATAGGCTCGCTCATCACAACGTCAAATGCAGATAATCGATCTGTCGTAACAATCAATAGATGTTGATCATCAATCTCATAAATATCTCTCACTTTTCCTTTATGAAGCAAAGGAAGACTCTTAATTGATGTTGCAATTAATTGATTTTCGGTCATTTAAAATCTTCTTTCTAAGATTTCAATTGCAGGAAGTTTTTTTCCTTCTGCAAACTCTAGAAATGCACCACCTGCAGTTGAGATATATGAAATATCATTTGCAACATTAAATTTTTCAATCGCAGCAATAGTGTCACCACCTCCTGCTAATGAAAATGCGGACGCGTCTGCGATTGCTTTCGTCATTGTTTCAGTGCCTTTTGCAAACTGATCAAATTCAAATACACCGATGGGACCGTTCCAAATAATAGTTTTTGCATTCTGAATACATTTCACAATTTCATCCACCGAGTCTTTGCCTAGATCAAAGATCATGTCATCTTTGCTCACATCTTTAATATTCTTTGTTGACGCTCTTTCATTTACATCTAATTTTTTACCACAAACTACATCTGAAATAACAGGTAAAGACGCACCTCGCTTAGATAGTTTATCTATAATTTTTTTTGCTGCAGGAACTAACTCTTCTTCATACATAGAGCTACCTACTTCAAAGCCCATTGCCTTGATGAAAGTATTTGCAATTCCGCCGCCAACAATAAGCTGATCAACTTTGTCAGATAATGTATCTAATATACTTAACTTAGATGAAACTTTGCTTCCACCTACAATAGCAATCATAGGCCTTGAAGGGTTTAGTAGCGCTTTTTCAAGAGCCTCTAGCTCAGCCAAAAATAAAATACCTGCACATGCAATATCTACGTATTCTGCAATACCATAAGTTGATGCCTCTTTACGATGCGCCGTTCCGAATGCATCCATGACAAAAATATCTGCGAGTGAGGCATATTTTTTTGCTAACACTTCTTCATTACGTTTTTCACCAATATTAAATCTACAATTCTCTAAAACTATGAGTTGGCCTGGAGTTATATCAAAGGGATTACTAACCCAATCCGAAACAAGGCGAACAGGATAATCAAGATGATTTTTTAGGAACCCCACCACAGGCTTTAATGAGTCATTGTCATTAAATTTTCCTTCTTCAGGTCTGCCTAAATGAGACGTCACCATAACACTGGCACCTTTTTGAAGGGCAAAGGTAATACTCGGAATGGAAGCTAAAATTCTTTTAGGGGATGTAATTTTTCCATCTTGAATAGGGACATTCAAGTCAGAGCGAATAAAAACTCTTTTATCTTTAAGATTTAAATCGACTAGTCTTTTGATGTTCATTAATCAAATATTATTTGGCAGCTATCATAGCTAAAGCTGTATCAATCATGCGGCAACTAAAACCCCACTCATTGTCATACCAGCCAAAAACTTTTACGAGCAATCCGTCTTCACTTACTTTAGTGAGATTTGCATCAAAATGAGATGAAGCTTCTGTATGATTAAAATCAACAGATACTAAAGGCTCATCATTGTAAATTAATATGCCTTTTAATATACCTTGGTTAGCTGCTTCTTTCATAATGCGATTTACTTCTTCTTTTGATGTTGCTTTTTTAGGTGTAAAAGTAAGCTCTACTAATGATACATTTAATGTTGGCACTCTAATTGCAATGCCATCAAGCTTACCTTTTAATTCAGGTATCACTAATGCAACACTCTCTGCAGCGCCTGTTTTGGTGGGAATCATAGAAACTCCAGCAGAACGCGCTCTTCTAAGATCTTTATGTTGATTGTCGTTTAAGTATTGATCGTTTGTATATGAGTGAATGGTTGTCATAAGTCCTGTGACAATCCCTAATTTTTCATGCAACGGTTTTACCATTGGCGCCAGACCATTCGTTGTGCAAGAAGCATTCGAGACAATAAGGTCAGAAGCTTTTAAAGTTTGATGATTTACGCCGTAAACAATAGTAGCATCAACATCTTTATCACCTGGTGATGAAATCAATACTTTCTTAGCACCTTGTTTCAAATGTATGATCGATTTTTCTTTGCTAGTAAAAGCACCGGTGCATTCCATGACTACGTCTACATTTAACTTACCCCAAGGTAAGTCCTCAGGATTTCTTGTGCTATAAAATTTGATAGTATCGCCATTGATAATAATTTCATGATCATTCGTTTTGATATCAGCATTAAATTTTCCATGCGCGCTATCGTATTTTAATAAATGAGCATTAGATGCTGCATCACCGCGACTAGCATTAATGGCAACTACTTTAATATCCTCATGATTTAACTCGTAAATCGCTCTTAAGATTAAACGCCCTATTCTTCCAAATCCTGTGATTGCTATCTTAACTGCCATAAAGATTTCCTTTGGTAAAAAATAAGGCATCTCAAATTTGAGATGCCTTATTAAACTTACTCAATAATAATTACAGAATTGATTTAACAGTTGAAACGACATTTTCTACTGTAAATCCAAAGTGTTTAAATAATGCGCCACCAGGTGCTGACTCGCCAAATGTATCAATACCAACAGCTGCACCATCTAGACCAATATACTTTCTCCAGAAATCGGTAATACCGGCTTCGATCGATACACGTTTTACACCTTTAGTTAATACGCTATCTTTGTATGCCTGATCTTGACGATCAAATACATTTGTTGATGGCATGGAAACAATACGCGCTTTAATATTTTGCTCTTTTAATGCAACTTGTGACTTCAATGCAAGATCCACTTCTGAGCCAGTTGCTATCAAAATGACATCTGCCTTACCGCCTTCCGCTTCTGCTAATACATAAGCACCCTTGCGAATTAAATCAATTTGCGCATCAGTTCTTTTTGTAAATGAAGTATTTTGTCGGCTTAACACTAAGCTCGTTGGATTGTGGATACTTTCAACAGCAACTACCCATGCTACTGCTGTTTCAGTCGAGTCTGCTGGTCTCCATACATCCATGTTAGGAATGTAACGAAGGCCTGATGTATTTTCGATCGGCTGATGTGTTGGGCCGTCTTCGCCTTGACCAATTGAGTCATGCGTTAAAACATAGATTACCCTCTGCTTCATAAGTGCTGCCATTCTCATACCGTTCTTCATATAATCTGTGAATATATGGAAAGTGCCGCCGAATGGAAGCAAGCCACCATGAAGTGCCATACCATTCATAATAGCTGCCATACCAAACTCACGTACACCGTAAGAAATGTAATTGCCTGGTGTCTTGCCGCTTACGTGCTGGAATGACGAACAGCTTGTTAAGTTAGATCCTGTTAAGTCTGCTGAACCACCCACAAATTCTGGCAACATTGGAGCAAGCGCACCAATAGCATTTTGTGAAGCTTTCCGTGTCGCTAATACCTCACCTTTTTCATTTACTGATTTAATCATGGCATCAGTGGACGCCTTCCAATTTTTTGGAAGATCACCCTTCATACGACGTTTAAATTCAGCGGCTAAATCTGGGAATTCTTTTTCATACGCTGCGAATTTATCGTTCCATGCTGCTTCAGCTTTAGCACCCTTATCTTTACCACTCCATCCTGCATATACGTCTTCAGGAATTACAAAAGGATCGTGCTTCCAACCAATAGCTTCTCTTGTAGCAGCCACTTCAGCATCGCCTAATGCTGATCCATGACAATCATGCGATCCAGATTTGTTAGGTGAGCCTTTACCAATAATAGTTTTACAACAAATTAATGATGGTTTATCTGTAATTTTTTTAGCCGCCTCAACTGCTTTGTTGATAGCTTCGAAATCATGGCCATCTACATTTGGAATTACATGCCAACCATAGGATTCAAAACGTTTAGCTGTGTCGTCTGTATACCAACCTTCGATATGACCATCGATAGAAATACCGTTGTCATCCCAGAATGCAATTAAATTTCCAAGACCCCATGTGCCTGCAAGAGCACAAGCTTCATGAGAAACACCTTCCATCATGCAACCGTCACCCAAAAATACATATGTGTGGTGATCTACAATTTTATGATTAGGTTTATTAAATTGGTTAGCGAGTAATTTTTCTGCCATTGCAAAACCTACCCCATTACTTATACCCTGACCTAAAGGTCCTGTGGTTGTTTCTACGCCTGGTGCATAGCCATATTCGGGGTGACCTGCACATTTAGAATGAAGCTGACGGAATGTTTTGATTTCGTCCATCGGCAAATCGTAACCTGTGAGATGAAGCAATGAATAAATCAACATCGATCCATGGCCATTCGAAAGAATAAAACGATCACGATTAGCCCAGTTTGGATTTGAAGGGTTATGTTGTAAATGATGATTCCATAAAACTTCAGCAATTTCAGCCATGCCCATAGGCGCGCCTGGGTGTCCTGAGTTTGCTTTTTGAACTGCATCCATTGATAACGCACGAATCGCGTTAGCTAAATCTTGACGTGTTGCCATTATTGCCTCCCGAAATTGACAGCATTACAAATATTTTTTTAAATATTTGTGTACTAAATGTAAAGTTAAAAAATTAGTGTTATTTTTAGCTAAATTATTGCTTAAATAGCCCTTTTCAGCAAGGTGAATAGGGTCTTTTTGCCCCTTGATTATTTAAGCTAAATGCTTTTCATTCTCGCCATTTGATTGAGCAACCTATACTCGACTTTTGATCGACAGGGCCCTTCTGAGTCTTGGCAACAAGAAGCATTGCCTCATATAAATCTCGCGTATTATTAGGTGGTGGCTCTCCTCGACCTGTGGCGTCGAAGCGTCCACGATATTGCAACTCTAAATCGCGATTAAAGCCAAAAAAATCAGGTGTGCAAATAGCATTATAGAAGCGTGCGATTTCTTGACTGTCGTCAATTACGTAAGGGAAAGGAAAGTTAAATTGGCTCGCAATGAGTTTCATATTCTCAAATGAATCCTCAGGGTAATTCTCAGAGTTATTACTTTGAATGGCAATCGTTTCAATGCCTAGATCTTTTAGCGCCAGAACATCACTCACAAGCCTTGGCAAAATTGCTTTCACGTAAGGACAATGATTACATATAAACATGACGAGTAAGCCATTAGCCCCTTTTGATTTTTCTATATTCCAAAAGGTATCGTCGACCCCATGTAAATTAAAATCGATCGCTTTCCAACCAAAATCGCAAAGTGGAGTATTTAAACTAACCATGTTTTATGCCTTAATATAGCTTACCTATTTAATAGAATTGACTATGGAAGAAAATCGATTTTACCACTCCGAAAACCTAGAACTCAAACATGTCGTTGAGTTAGGCGCTCAAACACATATTCACGCTATAAAAGTTTTAAGGTTAAAGGTAGGTGATCAATTTGCGCTCTTTAATGGTGACGGTTTTGATTACGTCGTAAGAGTAATTGAATTATCCAAACATAAAACCTCTGTTGAGATTATCGATAGGTATGAAGTGAATCATGAGTCGCCCTTAAAAATAACCCTCGCGCAAGGTCTTGCAGCTGGCGACAAAATGGACTGGATTATTCAAAAAGCGGTTGAGCTTGGCATCCAATCTATTCAGCCTCTATTGACTGAACGATCTATTGTTAAGCTGGATCGTGAAAGAGCAGATAAAAAAATTGAGCACTGGAGAACGGTTGCTATTTCAGCCTGCGAACAAACTGGGCGAAGCATTATTCCTGAGATCTCAAGCCCAACTCATTTAACCCAATGGCTTAGCAATCAAAACCAAACAACTTATAGTTTAAAATTAATCCTGACGCCAACGAAAGCTCAAAATCTTAATCATTTAGAAAAACCTTCTTCCCCTATTGTTTTTATTGTGGGGCCTGAGGGCGGTTTTTCAGAAAAAGAAATGGATTTGGCTTTAAGGAGTGGCTTTATTCCAGTAAATTTTGGTAAGAGAATTCTAAGAACGGAAACAACCTCCATTGTAGCGCTCTCAATTATGCAAAATTTATGGGGTGATTTTGCATAAAACGCAAAAATTTTGATATTTTTATAAAAAATACATGTAAAATATGTATTTTAAGCAAATTAGTCACTTATGTCTCTTGGCGAAGCAATCAGAAAAAGAAGGAAGTCTCTAGGGCTAACCTTGCAGGTCTTAGCAAAAAAAATTGCGAGCGATCCTGGGAATCTTTCTAGAATAGAAAGAGGCGAGCAAAATATCGGTGAGGTGCACTTATTAAAAATATGTGAAGCACTTAATTGCGCGCCCTCAAGTCTTTTTCAAAATAACGCTCCTGCAAACCCCATTCAAAAACTGGACAGCCAAACATTTGCAAGATGGTTTAGATTAGCAGCTCCGTACATCAACACCTTTAGCAATAAAACATTTGTCATCGCTTTCGGCGGTGAGCTTCTCGATGAAGATCAATTTACTGCACTCTCCCATGACATTAATTTATTAACATGCTTAAACGTCAAAATTATCCTCGTTCATGGTGCAAGACCTCAAATTGATCAAAGACTTAAAGAGAAAAAAATTTCAACTCAACTTGTAAGAAATGTTCGAGTCACTGACGATTTAAGTATGGAAGCAGTTAAAGAAGCTAATGGCCTCATAAAGATCAATATTGAATCTACACTTTCATCAAGCCTTTTAAACTCGCCTATGGCAGGGAGTGATATTAAAGTCTCTAGTGGAAATTTTATTACTGCAAAGCCTTTAGGTGTGATCGATGGTATCGACATGCAACATACAGGGGAAGTAAGAAAAATTGACAGCGCTGCCATCAAGAAAAAATTAGATAATAAAGAGTTGGTAGTGATCTCACCAATTGGATATTCACCTACAGGTGAAGTATTCAATCTCACGGTGGAAGATGTGGCACTCAAAACCTCTATCGCTTTAGAAGCGGATAAACTTATCCTTCTCATAGATTCTGATGGCATTTTTAATCTAAGGAATGAACTTCTTCACGAGATGACGTTAGAAAAGGCAATTAACCTTTATAAAAGTATTTCAAAAAACTATCCAAAAAAACATGAGCTCATTAACATCAACTCAAATGACTTAGATCTTCTGGAGATTGCTATTAAAGCTTCTGAAGCAGGCATAAATAAAATTCATCTCATTAATAGGCATATCGATGGTGCGATTCTTCAAGAATTATTTACGGATGAAGGTGTAGGAACAGTTATTACCGAAAAAGCCCTTGACGCTATAAGGCCTGCTTCACATAACGACGTTAAAGGAATTCATAAGCTTATCAATCCTTTGGAGGCTGGGGGTTATCTTGTTAAAAGAGGTAAGGAAAGAATTGACCATGAGATAGAAAACTTTTTCGTGATCGAGCATGATAATAAAATTATCGGTTGTGCAGCTCTATACCCTTATGACGAGCATGTTGAATTTGCATGTTTTGCTATTAACAAAAATTACCAATCTAAAGGTTTTGGCTCAAAACTATACAATTACTGCGAAGAAATTGCGCAAGAGAAAAATTACAAATATCTCTTTGCCTTAACAACAAGAACTGAACATTGGTTTATTGAGAAGGGCTTTAAAGAAGAGAATATTCAAAAGCTTCCTAAAAAAAGAATAGAGTCTTATTTGCCACAAAGAAATTCAAAATTTTTTATTAAAAAGCTTTAAAATCTTTAAAAAAACTATAGGCATAAAAATGAGTCAAGATATTCAACCAGAACACAAAGCCAAAATATTAAGTGAGGCTTTACCGTACATCAAAAAATTCTTTGGCAAAACCATCGTTATTAAGTACGGCGGCAATGCCATGATCGACGAAAATTTAAAACAATCATTTGCTAGCGATGTCGTACTTTTAAAATTAGTTGGTATGAACCCTGTTGTTGTTCATGGTGGTGGTCCACAAATAAATGAGCACTTGGATAAACTTGGTAAAAAAGGTGAGTTTATACAAGGTATGAGGGTAACCGACACTGAAACCATGGATATTGTAGAAATGGTTTTAGGTGGCCAGGTGAATAAAGAGATTGTAAATCTCATTAATAGACATGGTGGAAAAGCTGTGGGTCTCACAGGCCAGGATGGAAACTTTATTCACGCTAAAAAACTCATAGTGCAAGATGAGACAGACCCCAAAAAAACAATCGATCTTGGTCACGTAGGTGAAATTGCATCCATCAACCCTAGTATTATTAATTTTTTAGATGAGGGAGATTTTATTCCTGTCATAGCACCGATTGGTGTGGGAGCTAATGGTGAGACTTACAATATTAATGCCGATCTAGTCGCGGGAAAATTATCTGAAGTATTGAATGCTGAAAAACTAATCTTACTAACAAATACACCTGGCGTATTAGACAAAAAAGGTTCGCTTCTCACAGGACTAACCCCGAATGAGATAGATAAGCTTGTAGAAGATGGGACATTATCAGGTGGTATGCTACCTAAAATAAGTTCAGCACTTGATGCTGCAAGAAGCGGTGTTAGAAGTGTGCATATTATTGATGGGAGAGTGCAACACGCACTTTTATTAGAGGTATTAACTGACGAAGGTGTGGGCACTTTAATTAAGGCAAAATAATTGTCAAAAATTTGGATTTTCGATCTAGACGACACGCTTCACGACGCAAGTTCTAAAATATTTCCACGCATTAATCAATCTATGACTGCATATGTAAGTCAAAAGCTTAATATCAGCCATGATGCTGCGCATGAACTTCGCGACCAATATTGGAAAGTCTATGGTGCAACATTGAAGGGGCTCATGGAAAATCATGGTGTCGATCCAAAAGAATTTTTACTCAAAACGCACGATGCGCATGAGCTTTCTAAATTCGTCAAGCAATCTCACGCCTTAAAAAATACCTTAAAAAGACTCAAGGGCAAAAAAATAGTTTTTACAAATGCGCCACTTCATTATGCAATCGCAATTGTTAAATCTCTAAAAATTGAAAGATTTTTTTCAGCAGTCTACAGTATTGAATCGACAAAATATAATCCAAAACCTTCTCTGTATGCTTTTAGGAAAATTTTAAGGCATCTCGGAGAGAAACCTCATCAATGCACGATGGTTGAAGATGATCTTGCCAATTTAAAAACGGCTTACAAGATTGGTATGAAGACTATCTTGGTATCAAGACAAAATAAAAAAACAGTTTTTGTGAATAAACGAATTACAAAAATTACTCATCTTATACAGCAAACTAGATAAGCTTGGCCAGTAATTCGAGACGCGCCTCGTAAATAGCAGCCTTAACATCGACGCCGCGTTTATTTTGGCTAATTGCACTAAGATTCAATTTGTTAAGATGTTTTAAATACTTTTGAACCGCTTTTAAAGTAGTTTGTGCTGTATTTTTCTGGCCTAGCTGACCTTCGATATAAGCCTCAAAAATTTGCATTACTTCTGGGAGGAGTTCCGGATTCCTAAATAAATCCATTCTATAGATCAAATCTAAAACTTGCCGTGGCTTAAGTTTTTTAAATTGCTTTAAGTCGGATAGATTAGATATCAACTTCTCTGCTATTTTTTTAATAGCATTCGGTACAGAAAGCCTTATAAAAATTTTCTCATTGTATTTAATACCAACCTTTAAAGGGTAGGTATACATGAAAAATATAGCCGCTTTAACATCAGCCGAGTATTTGTATTTGGCTGCATATTCTAAACTTCTTTTAATTGAGCTTTTATTTTTTGGATAATCTAATTCTGGTAGTAATAATTTGAGCGCACCACATTGGTTAAGTACTTCAAACATCAAATAGGATTTTTTTTCTGTAAATCCCACTGAGAATTCATGCCAGACTCTCTCAGAAGCAACAGTTTCGATTTCTTTATTTTTTACAATCTGCTTGAGAAGGGCTTCTGTTTTAGGGTGAATTTGAAACTTGTGAAATCGAGCAGAAAATCGAGCAATGCGTAACACTCGAATTGGATCTTCTACAAATGCAGAGCTCACATGTCGTAGAACTTTATTCTTTATATCTTTTATGCCGCCAAAAGGGTCAAAAATTTGTCCTTTTTTATCTTTTGCTATTGCATTGATTGTAAGATCTCTTCGTTGCAGATCTTCTTCTAGGGTTACTTCCTTAGAAGCGTAAACTTTAAAGCCCTTATATCCTTTTGAAACTTTACGCTCTGTTCTGGCCAGGGCGTATTCTTGATGTGTTTTTGGATGAAGAAAAACTGGAAAATCTTTACCCACGGGTTTATAGCCTAGTTTCACCATTTCTTCAGAAGTGGACCCTACGACTACATAGTCCTTATCTTTAACTGATAAGCCCATGATTTGATCTCGAACTGCTCCGCCTACGAGATATATTTTCATTTATCTACCAGATTTGGTTCTATAAAAACCATACTTGGAACGCACTGGAGAGCTCTTTTTCTTATTGCACAGGTAATGCTCTAAATGCTCAAAGGAATATCGGTAGGAGATTCCACGTTCTGAATTAGCTACATTATCAACCTGCATTGATCTCCAATTATCGCGCGTTAATATCTTGATTGGCATCATTTCCATAATCAAAGCGAATAGGTATGAAAGACTTTTATTAAGCGGAATGATTATCCGAGTTAATTTTTCTGATCGAATAATAAGGCGAATGATATCTTTGAGCGAATAAACATCGGGGCCACCTAGATCGTATATTTTTCCGTATGTCTTTTTGTCAAAAAGTGTCTTAATTAAAATCTTTGACACATCTTCAATAAAAATGGGTTGAAATTTAGAATTAGGTGACAGGAGAACTATCGCTGGAAGCCATTTAACTAGAATTTTAAACATATTAATAAAGTTATCTTTTGCCCCAAAGATAATAGAAGGCCTTAATAAAGTTAAGTCTAAATCTTTTTGCTTAAGTAATTCAGACTCCCCTAGAGCTTTAGATTTAAGATACAAACTAGGAGCATTGATACTTGCACCCAACGCGCTTACATGAAGCAATCGCTTAATACCTAAATCTTTCATTACCTTAGCCAAATGACTGGGCCAAATATGATGAATGTTGTCAAAAGACTCTTTTTTAGTCTGATGAAGTATACCTAAGAGATTAATTACAACATCTGTCTTTTTTAAATCTTTTTTTATTTGTGCAAGATTATTAAGATCTAAGTTAAATACTTGAACGTGTGGATTGACTGTCCATAATTTAATTTTTTCTTTGTTCCGAGAAAACAATTTTAGATTATGGTGAGATTGCGTGAGAGCTAAAACAAGGCTGGATCCTAAAAATCCTGACGCTCCAAAAATTGCAATCGTTTTTTTTGAATTAGTCACTTAGAAATTAAAGCAATCTTAAAATAAATATAAGGAGTAGAACTAATGTAATATTTGAAGTAAGTTTTAAATACTTTATATATTTTTTATTTTTTGTGTTTAGATATAAAAATGTAAATGCAACTAATATTGCAAGCAATATGAATATAAATAGCCTTAAAATGTTCATTGGTAAACTCCTGCCATTTCTTGATTTAAAATTCCATTCTTAGAATTGGTATAACGCGTTGCTAAATTAGAGGTCTTCGGATCTTGGCTATCTAATGTTGTTAATCTCCAACATTTCTTATTGGCAAGTAGTGCAAGCAATAATTTGTTATTTAATTCGTGGCCAGATTTGTACGCTTTAAAATTACCTATAATTGAATAACCTAGCATGTATAGATCACCTACGGCATCGAGTATTTTATGTCGCACAAATTCATCGTTGTAGCGTAATCCATCTTTATTAATAATTTTGTACTCATCTAAGACGATGGCATTGTCGAGTGATCCACCTCTAGCTAAATCATTAGATCTTAAGTACTCAACTTCCTGCATAAATCCAAATGTGCGTGCACGACTAATTTCTGTGATATAGGATTCATCATAAAAATCCAAAGCAACTTTATTAGTCGATGCGTCAAAAACAGGATGAGGAAAATCGATTGTAAAATCAACTTTAAATCCATTGTATGGCTCGAACCTTGCCCACTTATCTTTATCTTTTACTTCAATTACATCATTAATCAAAACAAATTTTTTCGCGGCATCTTGCTCTTTGACCTTCGCTGTTTGAAGAAGGTAAATAAATGGTATAGAGCTTCCGTCCATAATGGGCACTTCAGATCCATCCAGTTCAATAATAATATTATCGATACCAGTGGCTGATAATGCAGACATTAAATGCTCAACGGTAGCTACGCGCGAAGTATCTTGACCAATAGCTGAACACATTTTGGTATCTTTAACAGCCTCAGGACTTACTTTAACCTCATTAATTTTCTTCTGATCAACCCTTCTAAAGACAATACCTTGATCCGCTTCGGCAGGCTTTAAAGTCATGGTCACTTTTTCACCATTATGAAGACCGACACCAGAAGTCTGCACTGACTTTTGAATAGTTCTTTGCTTAATCATTGAGTGCTTACTCGCCTTTTTTTCTTAAGAATGCAGGAATATCATATTCCTCCATGCCTGACATTTTCATAATTTCAACCTGGGCCCTATTTTCATTAGAGCTGAATACATCTGGCTCATCATCTAGAGAGTTCTCTTCTTGGATTGAGCTTTGTTTATTTTGCATGTTAGGTCTGGGTTCAATACGCGGCATTCTTTGTTTTACGTTTTGAGCGAGTCCTGTCGCTACAACAGTCACTCGAATAGAATCGCCCATTGCCTCGTCAATAACATTACCAACAATCACTGTGGAATCAATAGCAGCAAACTGCTTAATCGTTTCCATAACTTCATGGTACTCCTTAAGTGTAAATTTACTACTTGCAGAGATATTTACTAATACACCTCGCGCATTTACTAAATTCACATCTTCTAAAAGAGGGCTTGCAACTGCAGCTTGAGATGCTTTATATGCACGATGATCGCCCTGTGCAACACCAGAACCAATCATTGCCATCCCCATTTCACCCATAACAGTCTTAACATCAGCGAAGTCAACATTCACCAGCCCTGGGCTATTAATAATTTCTGAAATACCTGAAACTGCATTATGCAGAACGTCATTTGCTGCATTAAAAGCTTCTAAGAATGGTATGTTCTCCCCTAAAACTTCCATTAACTTTTCATTTGGAATGACAATTAGGGAATCTACATGCTGAACTAATTCATTAATACCATCAGTAGCAATCGCTGTTCTTTTACCTTCAAATAAAAAAGGTTTAGTCACAACTGCAATAGTTAAAATACCTAATTCTTTTGCAATTTGAGCAATTACAGGTGCAGCACCTGTCCCGGTTCCCCCTCCCATCCCTGCTGTGATAAACAACATATCAGCACCTTTAATAGAGCTAATAATTTTTTCTTTGTCATCAATAGCGGCTTGCTTTCCAATTTCAGGCTTGGCACCCGCGCCTAAGCCTTTGGTCATCTCCTGACCAATCTGCAATATATGGCTTGCCCGACTTTTTTTCAAAGCTTGCATATCAGTATTGGCACAGATAAATTCAACACCTGTTAAATTCTTATCGATCATATGATCAATAGCATTTCCGCCACAGCCACCGACACCAATGACTTTTATGATGGCATTTTGCGACTTGCTATCAACAACTTCAAACATATCCGATCTCCAAGAATTAAAAGTTACCTTGAAACCAATTCTTCATTTTCATAAAGATTTGATTTATTGAATTACCGTCAATTTGATTCATCATTTCTTTCTCTAGCTGTCCTTTACCCATCAGCAATAATCCAATGCCTGTTGAATACCTGGGATTGTCTACGACTTCAGACAAACCGCCTACATTTCTTGGCGTTCCAATTCTGACTGGCATCCTGAATACACTTTCTCCAAGATTGACCATGCCTTTCATCAGTGATGATCCGCCTGTAATTACAATTCCAGAAGCTATCATATCTTCCATGCCACTCCGTTTCAACTCATGCGCTACAAGTTCGTAAAGCTCAACTAACCTAGCTTCAATGACCTCTGCTAATGAGAGTGTTGAGATGGTTTTAGACTCTTTCCCATCTACCACAGGAATTTCAATTTGCTCTGAAGCTGAAGCTAAACTTCTTGCAGCATATCCATGTTTAATTTTTATCTCTTCTGCTGATGGTAAAGGCGTTCTGAATGCAACCGCGATATCATTATTGATTTGATCACCAGCAATCGGGATTACAGCCGTATGTCGAATAGAGCCATGTCTTAGTACCGCAATATCAGTTGTCCCGCCACCAATATCCACCAAACAGACGCCCAATTCTTTTTCATCATCCGTGAGGACTGCCATACTTGAAGCCAAAGGTTGCAGCACTAATTCAGACACTTCAAGCCCACAACGCTTGATACATTTCACAATATTTTGCGCGGCGGCAATAGCGCCTGTGACAATATGAACCTTAACCTCTAATTTCATACCGCTCATGCCATGCGGTTGCCTAACATCTTCCTGCCCATCAATTACATACTCTTGCGTCAAAATATGTAGAACTTGCTGATCATTTGGGAGTGTAATGGCACATGCAGTTTCAATTACTTTATCAACGTCTAATTGAGAGACTTCAGCATCTTTAATTTTGACCATTCCGTGAGAATTGATACTTTTAATATGGCTACCTGCAATGCCAGTATAAACATCGGTAATCTTACAATTCGCCATCAATTCAGCTTCTTCAATTGCTCTTTGAATTGCCTCCATAGTGGAATCAATATTAATGACTACACCTTTTTTTAAGCCTTTTGAGCTATGTTGACCTAATCCGATCACATTCAATAAACCATCTGGTTGTAGTTCAGCAACAATAGCCACAATTTTAGATGTTCCAATATCAAGCCCTACAATGAGATTTTTTTCTTCTTTTTGTTTAATCATATAAGCGGCCTCTCACCACTATCAATTTTTTGGTTTGGTTCAGTAGATTTCTTAATAGCAAAACCATTTGGATATCTTAAGTCGGCGGAGCCAATTCGTTTAACTGAGGCCAAAATATTGTCGTACTGAGCCATAAAGCGAGACAGACTTTCTTCGATGTTATCTTTACTTAAAATAATTTTCATATTGTTAGTCGTTCTAATGTCCCAAGTGTACCTAGAAGATAGGGAAACTTGCGCAATTTTTAATTGTTTTTTATCCAAAATACTTTGCATTTTTTTATACTCCAGTGCTATATAAGTCTCGGTACCTTCTGGACCGAAAAATAATGGGAGATCTTCATCAGATGCACCATGAAAAATTTCACCATTCTCATTCACCAAAGCAATAGCGCCCCACCTTCCTATGACTTGATGCTCCTCGACAAACACCTCCAATCGATCAGGCCAAACTCTTTTTAAACTCACTTTTCTTATCCAAGGCAGTTTTGTAAAAGCTTCCTTGGTACTATATAAATCTAACGAAAAAAAGTTACCTTTAACAAATCGATCAGAAATCATACTCACCTGATCTTCATCAAGATGCTGATATTGACCCACGACCTTAATTTCTCTAATAGGAAATTTAGCAAAATGCATAAATTGATAACTCAATAAAAAAAGTAATAAAATAATATTAAGTAAAAAAACTAAATTGCCTAACCAATAAACTTTTAAATAATTATTTAACATTTGCAGTTTTCAGTATCTCTAAAACTAATTGATCGAAATCAATACCTATCTCTTTTGCGGCCATAGGGACCAAACTATGACTTGTCATACCCGGCGACGTATTCACTTCTATAAAAAAGTGATCATTTTTTTTATCCATCATAAAATCAACACGGCCCCAGCTTGAACATCCGATTGAGTTAAAAGCCTCCAAAGCTTCTTGAGCTATTAAAGTTTCTTTATTTTTTTCTATCTCTGAAGGGCAAATATACTGCGTATCATCTTTAAGATATTTAGCTTCATAATCATAAAACTCGTTGGTTGGCTTTATTTTAATGACTGGTAAGAACTTACCGTTCACAATACCTACTGTAAATTCTTCACCATCCACAAATTTTTCAACAATCACATTTGAATCAATTTTCGACGTTTTTAAAAAAGCTTCTTTATATTGTTGTTCGTTTTTGATCTTATCAATACCAATACTTGACCCTTCATTAGATGGTTTAATAAAAAATGGAGATCCAATTAAATTTATGATATCTGCATATAAAGTTTTCTCAGTGACCTGAAGAAAATCTGGCGTTGAAATATTTAATGTGCGCCATAATAATTTGGTTTTAAGTTTATCCATTGCAATGGCAGAACTTAAAGAATCACTTCCAGTGTATGCCACATTTTTAGACTTTAAAAAGGCTTGCATAGATCCATCTTCACCGCCTCTGCCGTGCAAGGCTATAAAAACTCTGTCATAACTTTTAATTTCTTCAATATCTCTAAATGAGGGATCGAAAGCTTCAGCATTAATACCTAATCGGTTTAGGGCATGAAATACTGCGTCGCCACTTAGAAGTGAAACAGCTCTCTCATTGGAGTCGCCACCCATAAGCACTGCAACTTTTCCAAAATCATTCATCAACTTAGAAAATCCCCTAAAATTTTGACTTCTCTTTCGAGCTTAATACCTTTTCTTTTAAATACTTCGGACTCAACATAGTCAATAATATTTTCAATATCTTTTGCAGATGCATCACCTAAATTAATAATAAAATTGGCATGTTTATCTGAAACCTCAGCATTGCCAACTCTAAAACCTTTCAAGCCGCAGTCTTCAATGAGTTTTGCTGCAAAGGTATCTTTTGGATTTCTAAATGTTGAGCCTGCTGTTGGCCAATTAAGAGGCTGCGTATTTTTTCTATGATTAAGATATTCTTTTATCTTGCTCTCTGGATCGGCTGTCAGATCCTTCTTAAAATTAAACCATGCACCTACGAACCATTCTTTTAAATTAGGCTTAATCACTTCGCGATAAGAAATTTTAAATTCATCTTTTAATCTCGTAACTATATTGCCACCTTCATCGATCATATTGACCTTGGTAACAAAATTCCATGTTTCAGAGCCATAACAACCTGCATTCATTGCCAAAGCGCCCCCAACCGTCCCTGGAATACCTGCAAAAAATTCTCCTTCTACATAATGTTCTTTAGCTAGATTTTTGGCGATTTTTGCACATGTATTACCCGCTTCTGAATATACGCCTTGATCAGTCATTTGAATTTCATTTAAAGCTGCATGCATAACAATCACAGTGCCGCGAATTCCACCATCTCTGACTAAAATATTAGATCCCAATCCAATAAAAGTAAGAGGCTTTAAATATGACTCATGCTTTAAAAAATATTTTAAGTCTTCTAAATTTTTAGGTGAAAATAAAGCATCAGCTGCCCCACCTACACGCCAACTGTTGTATTTATTTAATGATTCATTTTTTAAAATTAATACGTTCTTCATGAATTTACAATATTTAAAATATCCTTAGTCACCCTTCCTACCGATCCTGCACCCATGACAATTAAAATTGATTTTTGATTGATATTTTGAAGTGCTGTTTTAGCTAGTTTCGTAATATCCTTCTCGAAAGAAACTTTGTTTGTGATCTTATTAATACTATCCATCATTGCTGATGAACTTACTCCTGGAATCATTTTTTCTCCTGCCGAATAAATATCGGTAAGTAGGACTTGATCTGCCTTATGAAGCACCCTTAAAAACTCATTAAAATAGTCTCGCGACCTTGTATAGCGGTGAGGCTGAAATACCAAATAAATAGATGTACTTGGATAGGCTTCTCGTGCCGCGTCAAGCACTGCTTCAATTTCTACAGGATGGTGGCCATAGTCGTCGACTAAGATAAAAGTTTTATCGTTAAAAATTAGGTCTTTATATGTTTCAAATCTACGACTCACCCCTTTGAAATTCTTTAGAGCGTCGATTGTTTTTGAAATGGGGATTTCAAGTTCATCAGCAAGCGCTATTGCTGCTAATGCATTTCTTACATAGTGCTTACCTGGAAGGTTTAAGGTGACATCTTTTTTAATTACATCAGAATGTTTAATAGTGACTTTAAAATGCATTTTTCCTGCATCTGCATTAACTTCCTCTGCGTGAACGTCAGCATTTTCTGATAAGCCATATGTGATGATAGGTCTAGAAATCTCATAAATAATTGATTTAATTACAGGATCATCAATGCATAGAATCACCACGCCATAAAATGGAAGACGATGAATGAATTCAATGTATGTTTTTTTGAGTTTATCAAAATCATTATCGTAAGTTTCCATATGATCTTGATCAATATTTGTCACAATTGAATATACGGGAGTTAGATGCAAGAAAGATGCGTCGGACTCATCAGCCTCAACTACAATATATTCACCGTTTCCTAATTTTGCATTCGCATTTAAAGAAGAAAGCCTGCCGCCGATCACATATGTTGGATCCATTGAAGCTTCAGCTAAAATAGAAGCGATTAAACTTGTAGTTGTTGTTTTGCCGTGGGTACCTGCTACTGCAATGCCTTTTTTAAAACGCATTAATTCTGAAAGCATTTCTGCCCTAGGCATAATTGGTATTTTATTATTAATAGCTGCTTTTAGTTCTGGATTGTCTTGGTCGATTGCAGAAGAAATTACAACAACATCAACATCTCGAATATTGTCAGATGAATGGTTAATAAAAATTTTAATGCCGAGATCTTTAAGGCGAGAAGTCACAGCTGACTCTTGAATATCTGAACCGGAAATAAAGTACCCTAGGTTATGCATCACTTCTGCAATACCGCTCATACCAGAGCCACCTATCCCTATAAAATGAATTCTATTTATATTGTGTTTCATTTTTTAATCAATCGCTCGCATGCTTGAAAAATGACTTCCTCAGGCTTTGTCGTAACATTTTCTAATGCTGCTTTTGCCATAATCAAACATTTTTTTCTTGTCATTTCTTGAAGTAATTCACTTAATAAGTCTGATGTAAATTCCTCCTGAATTATAAGTCGCGCAGCCTTCTTGTCACTTAAGTATTTTGCGTTATAAAACTGATGGTTATCAACTGCAAAAGGAAAGGGCACTAATAAGCTAGGAATACCAGCTGCCGAAAATTCAGAGACTGTAAGGGCTCCGGATCTGGCTATAACAAAATCTGCCCATTCATAAACTTTTTCAATATTGTCTAAATAAGCTCTGCAGTCTGCTTTAATATCACTCTTCTTATATGCTGCTTTTAACTCTTGAAAATTTTTCTCGCCTGACTGATGAATAATCGTTGGTCTATTTTTAGGATGCATTTTTTTGATACTTAAAGGAATCGTATCATTAAAAAATTTAGCGCCCAGACTGCCTCCGACTACAAGCAATCTTAAAGGTCCCTTTCTATTTTTAAATCTTTTAATTGGTGGCTGAATTTGTCTAATAGCATTTCTCACTGGATTCCCAATTTTTTTAGAGGAACGTATAAACTTAATTGGAAATGCAGAATATATTTCTGTAGCAATCATCGCCAATAATTTATTAGTGAGTCCTGGGATAGAGTTTTGTTCATGCACAATCAGTTCCTTGCCCATGAGTCTTGCCATAACCCCTGCGGGAAATGAAACATAACCCCCCATAACAATTACCACATCTGGCTTTTCATTTTTAATTGTGATTGCACACTGTATTAAAGCAATTAAAAGTGTAAATGGCAGTTTTAACCAACTTAAAATACTTTTGCCTCTGACGCCTGAAATATCAATCATTACTTTTTGATAAGGCTTTTTTTCTATTAATCTGTTTTCCATGCCATGTTTTGTGCCAAGCCAAGTGATCATCCAACCTTTAGCTTTTAAATAATCAGCAATTGCGATACCTGGATAGATGTGTCCTCCAGTTCCTCCCGCAACAATCAATATTTTTTTATTGGGCTTCATTAGACTAAATCCCCCTTAGCCCTCTTCGATTTTCCCAATCAATTCGGAGTAATATCGCAAGCGCAATCATATTAGCCAGGATACCGCTTCCGCCGTAAGAAAGAAGTGGCAGGGTTAAACCTTTTGTAGGCAGAAGTCCCATATTCACACCCATATTGATAATACCTTGCGTACCAAACCAAATGCCAATGCCTTGAGATAGTAAGGCTGAGTAATAACTTTCATTAATAATAGCTTCTTTAGCAATTCCAAAAGCCCTGATTACCAGCCATGAAAACAATCCAATAACAATAAGTACGCCAAAAAAACCAAACTCTTCAGCTAATACAGCCAAAATAAAATCAGTGTGAGCTTCGGGTAAGTAAAGTAATTTTTCGACACTACCACCAAGCCCTACTCCAAAAAATTCGCCGCGTCCAAAAGCTATAAGAGCGTGTGACAATTGATAACCTTTTCCATAGGGATCGGCCCATGGATTAAAAAAACCTATCAGCCTTTGGTATCTATAGTCAGAGCTGTAAATTAATGCTGCCATACCAATAGGCGCAACAATAGTAAGGCCCATCAGTATTTTTTTATCTATACCACCTAAAATTAATGTACACATTGCAATAACTAGGATCACAGCAAAAGCGCCAAAATCTGGTTCAAGTAATAGCAATGCACCTAACAACATAATCACAGCTGCCATTGGAAGAAAACCTTTTAGAAAGCTACCAATTTCTTTTGATTTTCTTAAAACATAATCGGAGGCATACATAGCTGTAAATAATTTCATAAATTCCGAGGGCTGCATATTTAATACAAATAGTGAAATCCAACGTCTACTTCCATTCACCACATGGCCAATACCCGGAATGAGGACGAGGATAAGTGAGACCATACCTGCCATAAATAAATAAGGAGACATTTTTTGCCACCAGCGAATTGGAATTTGGAAAATAATAAATCCGACAACAAATCCCAGTGAAACATAAATTGATTGCCTTAATAAGAAAAAGTAATTTTGATGCTTAGTTAATTTACTAGATTCAGCAAAAGAAATAGAGGATGAATAAACCATAATAAGGCCAATTGCAATTAATATTAATGATACCCAAAACAGGCCTTGATCAAAGGAAGGTTTATCTATTGTCGATTTATTAGAAAATTTATCAATCATGATTTATTTTTTAACTTACTCACACAATCTTTAAAAACTTCCCCGCGATGTACATAATTTTTAAACATATCTGTACTTGCACATGCTGGGGAAAGAAGAACTATATCGCCCGCTTCAGCTAACTCAAAAGATTTAATAACTGCTGTTTCAAGATTTTTTTCAACAGTTGTCGGAATGACTCCGCCGCTAAATACCTCTTGCATTATTTTTGCGTCTTTACCAATCAATGCAATATTTTTAACTCTACCTTTAGACGGGCCTATTAATGGTTTAAAATTTTGACTTTTCCCATCCCCTCCGGCAATCAGTAGGATTGGCTTCGTCATACTATGAATAGCGGCAATTGTAGCGCCAACGTTGGTACCTTTCGAATCGTTATAAAAATCAATTCCTGATATAGAGTTAATATATTCAACTCGATGAGGTGGGGCCTTAAATTGACTTAGTACTTTTTTAATCACATCTTTTGAAATCATAAATGACTCACAAAGAGCCAAAGCAGCCATGATATTTAGAATATTATGTGCGCCCTTAAGTTTAATTTCATCTATAGAAATAATTTCAGAATTGCCTTTTGCGATGAAATATTGATTCCCATTTTTTTTAATACCGTAATTTTTCTCGTCCAAATGATTTCCAAAGGTCACTGAACTTTCATTAATCTTAGATTTAAGATAATCATCATCTCTATTTAAGATCGTTTTTTTAGCATGATTAAATATTCTATATTTTGCTTTGGCATACTCTTCGATTGATCCGTATCGATCCATATGATCTTCCGAAATATTTAAGACGACGGCTGCTTCAAGCGCCAATGAATATGTCGTTTCTAATTGATAGCTAGACAGTTCAAGCACATAAGCCTCTGGCGCTTTTTGATTTAAGGTATTTAATATGGGGACTCCAATATTTCCCCCGACAATTACTGATATGCCAGCTGCTTTCAATAAATCTCCCACAAGAGATGTAACTGTCGTTTTGCCGTTTGATCCTGTAATGCCAATCACTTTTGAACTCACCGGTTTAACTAGCGCAAAGATTTCAATATCGCCAATTACAGGTATGCCTCGATTTAGAGCCGTTTGTAAATAACTTTCTCTCAATGACACGCCTGGACTAATAATAATTAATTCAACATCATTAATGATGTCATCGTTAAATTTTTCTCCAATAGAAAATTTAATATCTTTAAATTTTTCTTTTATCTCATCAAAATTATCAATATCTAGTCTTGTATCAATAGCTTGAATATCACATTCTTTGTTCGCTAAAAAATGCAAGACAGATTGGCCTGTGTCTCCAAGACCAACTACCAGAATTTTCTTTTTATTAAAATTGATGCTCATCTAATCTTCAGGGATGAGATTCCGATTAATACAAGCATCATTGTTATGATCCAAAATCTAACAACGACCTGGGTTTCTTTCCATCCTTTTTTCTCATAGTGATGGTGAAGTGGTGCCATAAGGAAAATTCGCTTACCAATACCATATTTAAATTTTGTGTATTTAAAGTACATGACTTGGATGGCAACAGAAAAAGTCTCGACCACAAAAATACCACCCATAATAAATAAAACGATCTCTTGCCTCACAATTACTGCAATTGTGCCAATGGCGGCACCAAGAGCAAGTGCGCCTAGATCGCCCATGAACACTTCCGCAGGATAAGTGTTGAACCATAAAAACCCCAAACCAGCTCCAGCCATTGCAGTACAAAATATAGCTAACTCACCAGCGCCACTGATATAAGGAATACCTAAATATTTAGCTATGACATAATTACCTGCGACATAAGCAAAAACACCCAACGCACTAGCAACCAATACAGCTGGCATAATGGCAAGGCCATCTAGACCATCTGTTAGATTGACTGCATTACTGCTCCCTACAATGACGATATAACTTAAAAGTATAAAAGCAGGTCCGCTCATCGTAAAACTTACATCCTTAAAGAATGGAAGAATAAGTGAGGTCTGTTCAGGAGTTACCGCGTTAGACCAAAGATATATAGATGCTCCAAGACCTATGATTGATTGCAATAAATATTTTTGCCCCGCACTCATACCATTCGGATCTTTATAAATCACTTTTTTTAAATCATCCATAAATCCAATAAGGCCAAAGCCAAGCGTGACAATCAATAATAACCAAATGTAGTTATTACTTATGTCCGCCCACAATAAGGTCGATACAATAATCGATACTAATATCAAGCCACCGCCCATTGTGGGTGTGCCTGTTTTAATTAAATGATCTTTTGGGCCGTCTGACCTTACAGCCTGTCCTATATTGAACTGATTAAGTTTCTTAATTAGCCACGGACCAAAAGCGAAAGAAATCACTAATGATGTGATAGTTGCCATCACGGCTCTTAATGTAATGTAATTAAATACATTAAACCCATGAATCTCTTTTGCTAAAAACTTAAATAATTCGAGCAACATAATTTTTATCTTTCTTAAAAATTTTAGGTAAGCGCCTCTACAACTTCTTCCATTTTCATAAATCGAGAACCTTTAATAAGCACACATGAATTCTTTTTTATCTTAGTTTTGACGTACTTAATAAGTGCTTTTTTATCCTCAAACCATTTTGCATTACCTTTGCAATGATCTATCACATGTTTGGTCAATTTTCCCGTACCAACTACATCTAGTATTTTGTTTTTTTTAATATAAGCTCCTATTAATCTATGGTACTCAACCTCCTTTTTGCCTAGCTCACCCATATCGCCAATAATTAATATTTTTTCACAATCTTGATTTGCAAGAACATCAATTGCAGCGCGCATTGAAGCAGGATTTGCATTGTAGGTATCATCAATCAAGATACAGCCATGAAGTCCTTTTTTAAGTTCCAGTCTTCCATGCACTGACTTAATAGATTCAATACCACGTTTAATAGCTTTGAATGGTATTTTTAGTGCGATAGAAGCGGCAATAGCTGCTAATGCGTTTTTTAAATTATGCTCGCCCTTTAAGTTGACTTTAATTTCTAGGATTCCTTTTGGTGTTTTAATATGAGAAATGCCTTGAACTGTCTTCTTTATAAATACATCAGATTTTGCAGTTAATCCAAATGTGATAACTTTTTTACGAAGAGCAGCAGCCTTTAAAAGACTATAAAATTCATCCTCTCTATTAATAACCGCAATACCATTACTCTTTAGCCCTGAAAATATTTCTGATTTCGCTTTTGCAATACCTTCTTTTGAACCAAAAAATTCAATATGGGCCTCTCCTATATTTGTAATTACCGCGACATCTGGTTTTGCAATCTCACTTAAATATTTAATTTCACCCTTATGATTCATACCCATTTCAACTACAGCAAATTTTTGAGTTTTTTTAATATTTAATAACGAAAGTGGGAGTCCTATATCATTATTAAAATTTCCTTTGCTCATCAGCACTTTTGATTTGCTGCTAACATGACAAGAAAGAATGCTGCCAATCATTTCTTTTGTAGTTGTTTTACCATTGCTGCCGGTAATAGCAACAAGAGGTAACCTAAATTGAGCTTTCCAATACTGGGCTATCTTACCTAAAGCCTCTCTCCCATTTTTAACGATTATTTTATTTTCTAAATTCTTATTGTCTCTAGAGACTACTGCGACCAATGCTCCTTTTTTAATAGCATTTATTGCAAAATTATCTCCATCAAATTTTTCACCCTTAATACCTAAAAATAAATCATTCTTTTTAATATCTTTGCTATTAATTGAAATGTTTTTAATAGTTTTTTCAAGTAAAGAAGCATCTCCGTAATATTTACCAGAAACAATTTTTTTAATCTTATTTAAAGTAATTCGCATTCAGTTCGCCTTATAAGCTTTGAGTGCTTTTCTTACAAATATTTGATCGCTAAATGGATATTTAACGCCTTTAATTTCTTGATAGGTTTCGTGTCCTTTTCCAGCGATAAGAATTACATCATTTTTTTTAGCACTTTTAATTGCTTTTTGTATTGCCTTATGTCGATCAAATTCAATACGATAAGACCCTTCCATATACCTGCTAATTTCTTTAATAATTTTTCCAGGGCTTTCATTTCTTGGATTGTCTGATGTAATAAAATTAATGTCAGCTATATTAGAAGCTACTTCTGCCATATCTTTTCTTTTTCCATTATCTCTATCTCCTCCGCACCCAAATACACAGATAAGATTCCCATCAGTTTGTTTTTTAAGAGTTTGAAGCGCTTTTTTTAAAGCGTCTGGCGTATGAGCATAATCAATAAAAATCTTAGGAGTATTTTTAGATCCTATTCTCTCCATTCTCCCTGGAACCTGGGATATTAAACTTAGCTGTTTTACAATTTTTTGTATTGAATAGCCTGATGCTATTAATGAAGCAATAACTGCTAGTAAGTTATATACGTTAAACTCGCCTACTACTGGCGCTTTAACTTTGTATTTTTCTTTTTTATATACAATTTGGAAATAAGTATCCGAATTTGAATATTCAATATTGGTTGCTCTAATATCGCCACTTTTAATCCCATAACTTAAAACTTTAGTTTTATTCTTTGCAAGAAAAGTTATAAGTTTTTTCCCGTAAGGATCATCAATATTAATAACTGCAACTTTTAATGATGGGAATTTAAATAACTTCTTTTTTTCATTGAAATAATTCTTAAAGTTAAGATGGTAATCTAGATGATCTCTAGATAAATTCGTAAAAACGGCAATATCAAAAAGAATCCCATTCACTCTTCCCTGAGATAATGCATGAGATGAAACTTCCATTACAACTGATTCTATTTTTTGATTTTTAAATTGTCTTAAAATACGATGATTTGTTATCGCGTCAGGTGTTGTATGCGGATGAGATTTCAATTTTTTGTATCCAAATCCTAGAGTTCCTATTACTCCAGATTTTTTACCTAACAGGTTTTGTATTTCGGCTGTCCAATATGCACATGATGTTTTTCCATTAGTTCCAGTAATACCTATAGTGAGCATTTGCTTCGAGGGCTCTTTAAAAAACGAGTGAGCAATTTCACCTTCCTTATTTTTTAATTCTGCAACAGCATAGTGGTCTGTATTCCATGTTTTTTTCCAAACAAAATTTTTCTTTTCATAAAGAATTGCTTTGGCTCCTTTTTTAATAGCCGCTTCAATGTAAGACCTTCCGTCATCATGTATCCCGGGATAGGCTAAAAACAAAGAATTCTTTTTTATATTTCTACTATCGTTTGATATATCAGAGAGGTGATGTCCAATTTTTTTTAATACACTCTTCATATCGTTTCTTTAGGGTCTTTATTATCTTGTGGCATAACCTTATTTTTAGTTTTTATGTCTTGAGGAATTTTTAATATCTTCATGACGTCAGCCATTACACTACTAAAAACTGGTGCTGCTACCGCTCCACCGTAATGACTCCCAAGACTTGGTTCATCTATCATTACTGCCATAATAATTCTTGGATTTGAAACTGGAGCAAGACCTACAAATGAACCTATATTTTTATTTTTTTCATAAACTCCATTTGCTCCAATCTTCTCAGCAGTTCCTGTTTTGCCTGCAACTCTATAACCTATAATCTTTGCATTCCCTCCAGTACCTTCCTCAACAACTTGTTCCATCATTTCGACCATTGTTCTAGCTGTTTGCTTTGAAAATACTTTAGTACCCATAGGAATTTCATCTTTTTTGAATAATGTAACCGGCTTCATTTCTCCGTCATTAGCGAAAACTGTATACGATTGAGCCAATTGAAGAAGGGTTAAATTAATCCCATGTCCGAAAGATATGGTTGCCTGATCTACTTTCCCCCAATTTTTATAATCACGAAGTCTTCCAGATGCTTCTCCCGGAAATCCAGCCCCTGTTTGCATTCCAAATCCTACTTTATTTAAGGTAGACCATAAATTCTTGGGTGTTTGCATCAATCCAATTCTTGCTGCACCTACATTTGAAGACTTTGCAATCACTTCTGAGACTGTCATAAAAGGTTTACTTCCATCAGCATGTGCATCATGAATTGTGGCTGATCCAATTTTCATCAATCCTGATGAAATTTCCACCAATGAACTTGGATTCAGGATTCCAGCATCCAATGCTGAAGATACCGTAAATGGCTTGATCGTAGATCCAGGCTCAAATACATCTGTCACTGCTCGATTCCTTGAAGGGCCGCCGCCTTCGCGAAAATTGTTGGGGTTATAAGAAGGAAGATTCGCCATAGCCAGTACCTCACCCGTTTTTGCATCGAGCACAATAGCCGAGCCTGCTTTAGCTTTATGAATATCAATTGATTTGGCTAATTCTCTATACGTTAAATATTGAATTCTTGCATCAATTGAAAGTTTTATGTCATGACCATCTTGAGGTAGTTTCACTTCCTGGAGATCATCAACAATCTTGCCAGCACGGTCTTTAATCACTTTTTTACTGCCGAGCTTACCGGAAAGAAACTTATTTTGAGAAAGCTCAATACCTTCTTGTCCTATATTATCAAGATTAGTAAACCCAACTAAATTAGCTGCGATATCAGCGGCTGGATAAAACCTCTTAAACTCTTTCTGAAAAAATACTCCAGGTATTTTCAGCGCTTGTAATCTTCTTGCATCTTCAGGCGAGATTTGTCTTTTAAGATATATAAATTCTTTTTTATTGTTTAGTAATTTTTGATCAACTTCATATGCGCTTAACTTAAGAATATCTTCTAGTTCTAATTTTTGATCTTTTGTTATTTTCACATTTGGTGGGTTTACCCAAACTGACTCTACCGGACTGCTGATCGCTAAGATATCTCCATTCCTATCGGTAATTTTTCCCCTATCTGCGTAAAGAGAAATTACCCTAGTACTTGTAGCATTTCCTTTCGATTGTAAAAATTTTTTATCTAGGCTTTGTAGATAGAATGCTCTCAATATAAGCGTTACGAATCCAGCTAAAAATAGAAGTAAAATTAATCTTCTTCGAATACCCGAGAGCTCAAAAAATGTTTTCTCGACTTTATTGTTGATAAATAAACTCAAGGCCGCTCCAACAAAATAATTTTTTTAGGTTCAGGAGTTTTCATCTTTAATAATTTTTTTGCGACCTCTTCGATTCTTCCATGCATTGCCCAAGTACTTTGCTCAAGCTGCAATTGGCTATACTCAGAGTTTAGCTTTTGGCTAATCTCTTTTTGTTGGTCAAGTTCAAAATAAAGCTTTCTTGATTGGTGCTGTGAGTTTATTTTTGCAAGCGCCATAATTAGGATTACAAAGAATAAAATGAAATTCACTTTTGTCATCTAATGCGCAGTCCTTTCAGCAACTCGCATAATTCCACTTCTTGCTCTTGGATTACGTTTTACTTCAGCCTCACTCGGCCTTATAGGTTTTGTCACAATATTCAACCGAGGTTTTGGTAACTCATCACTTCTAATAGGAAAATTAGAGGGTAAAGTATCTCTATTTTTCTCATCGTTTATAAATTGCTTCACAATTCTGTCTTCGAGCGAATGGAAGCTAATCGCTACCAAGATTCCGTCTGTTTTTAATAACTTTAAAATTTTAGGCAACACTTCTTTCAACTCTTCCAGTTCTCGATTTATGTAAATTCTTAATGCTTGAAATGTTCTTGTTGAAGGGTCTTGTCCAATTTCTTTTTTGGGCATATGGTCTGCGACAATTTTTGCAAGTTGTTTTGTCGTTTCAATCGAACCTACTTCATCTCTCTCTTTAATAATCGCAGTAGATATTCTTCTTGCGAATTTTTCTTCGCCATATTCTTTTAAAATCTTTTCTAATTCTTTTTGTTCAATTTTTTTTAAAAGCTCAGCCGCTGTCACCCCTTTTGATTGATCCATACGCATGTCGAGGTAAGCATCAAATCTAAAACTAAAACCACGATCACCCTCGTCAATTTGTGGTGATGAAATACCCAAATCAAGCAGTACGCCATCTACTTTTGAAATGCCTTTTGCCTCTAATACTTCATTGATTTCAGAAAAATGTGCGTGCACAATTTCAAATCTCGTATCTTTAATTTTCAAACCTTCTTCATGCGCAGATTTATCTCGATCAATTGCAATTAATCTGCCTTCTTGGTTTAATTTTTCTAAAATTAACTTACTGTGCCCACCACGCCCAAAGGTGCAATCCACATAGACGCCATCTTTTTTTAAAACTAAATACTCAACTGCTTCGCTTAAAAGGACAGTAATGTGCTCATGATTAAAATTAGGTTGCGCTTGATTCATGAGGCATTAAATTAAATTGCATCGTTAAAGTGAGAATCCTTCTAGTTCAATTGGCATAGTTGAAGCTTCTTGTTTTGTAGCATTCTGCATTTGTTGATCCCAAGCTTCTTTATCCCAAAGTTCAAAATGACTTCCCTGTCCAACTAACATGGCTTGCTTATCTACCTTTGCAAATTCTCTTAATTCTTGAGATAGGAGTAATCGGCCTGCTGTATCTAGAGATATGTCTTCTGCATAACCCACGAGTAATCTTTGTAATGCACTCGATTTTTTATCAAAACTTGAAAGTGCCATGATCTTGGACTGAATAGGCTCCCAAGCCATTTGGGGATAAATGAGTAAACATCCATGGGGGTGAGCTGTAATGACTAAATCGCCTGAAGATTGGGTGAGCAAATCCTCTCTATGCTTTGTCGGCATAGCCATTCTGCCTTTAGCATCAATATTCAAGAGATTAGCGCCTCTAAACATAATTCCCGACCTAGTTATTTAATTCAAAAAAAGTGGGAAATTACTAAATACCCTTAGTTCTACTTAGAAATTTCCCACAAAAAACCACTTTTTTCCACTAATGACACTATAGATAATAAAAAAGAGCTCTGCAAGCTCTTTTTTGAAGGTTTTTTCATATATGACAAGGGTTTGGACGGATAAAACTAGAAGATTTTTAAGAAAAAGTTGAAGCCAACCGATAAGCCGGGTTCTGTCGTGGACAGTCATTCATCTAGGCACATGATTGCTCATGCACTCAAGCAGTCTACCCGGTAGCAACACGAGCCGTGCTATTACTACTCTATTTGACTTTGCTCCGTCCTCGTTTCGCAACGTACGGCCGTTAGCCGTCACTCCGCTCTATGGAGCCCGGACTTTCCTCTCCTTGAGTTAACAAGCAGCGACTGTCTAGTCAGCTTCGCATGGATTTTAACACACCTATCAAATGTCACTTTTTGGTGCATTTAATATTTACAGTACAACCTATATTTTTGCTGTTTAAAGTTTACAAAAAGTCATAGGTGCATTGCTAACAAGGTATTGCAACTGGATTAGTAAACTATAGATGGAAGACGGCTTTGGGATAGTCATTTAACATTTTCCTATGCCAACAAAAACAAAAGCCTTCGGCCGGGCCTTAAAAAAAATCCGTGTTAGAAAAAAATTAACTCAAGAGAGTCTATCTCTTCAAGCTGATCTAGCAAGAGTTTATATATCTGAACTCGAATATGGGAAAAAAACACCTTCCATTGAAACTGTATTTAAAATATCCAAGGCTTTGAATATCAAATGCTCTAGGTTAATGGATTTAACTGAAGAAGAATTCCATAACTAATCAAACTTTTCTATTACATTAAACGCCAAGCAACTTTTCTTCCAGCATATAGCGGAACAATAGCTTCATCACCTACAGTAATTTTTTCAGGAACAACCCAATCCTCTTTAACAAGATTGATTGATGATTTATTTCTTTCTAGCCCATAGAAATCTGCACCATAGAAACTTGCAAAACCTTCTAGTTTATCCAGCGCATTAAGCTCATCAAAAACGGCAGCATAAAGCTCAATGGCGCTTGTTGCAGAAAAAATACCTGCACAACCACAAGCATTTTCTTTTGTTGACTTAAGGTGAGGCGCGCTGTCGGTACCTAAAAAGAATTTCGTATTGCCCGATGACACTGCATTTAAAAGCGCTTGTCGATGGGTCTCTCTTTTTAAAATGGGAAGGCAATAATGGTGAGGATTGATGCCGCCTATAAACATATGATTTCTGTTTAATAAAAGATGTTGTGGTGTAATCGTTGCTGCCACTTTTTTGGAAGTACTTAAAATAAAGTCGGCAGCATCTTTTGTTGTGATGTGTTCCAACACAATTCTCAAATTAGGAAATGTTTTATGTAGCTTTGATAAATGTTGATCAATGAATACTTTTTCACGATCAAAAATATCAACTGCTGAATCGACCACTTCGCCATGGAGTAAAAGTGTTACATCTAATTTTTCCATGAGTTCAAAAATATCGTAACGATCATCAATGTTTTTAACGCCAGAATCTGAATTAGTTGTGGCACCGGCTGGGTAATATTTAATCCCTACAATGTTTTGATGCTCAGGGATCTTTTTAATTTCATCAGGTGAAGTGTTATCTGTGAGATACAAAGTCATGAGTGGCTGAAAGTGGGTATCACTTTTTAAAGCCTTTTTAATTCTTGATTCATATTGAATCGCTTGATCTACAGTCGTAATTGGTGGTTTTAAATTCGGCATCACGAGTGCTCTTGCAAATTGCTTTGCGGTATAAGGCACAACGGACGCCATAAGTGCATCATCTCTTAAGTGCACATGAAAATCATCCGGAGTAGTAATCGTTAAAGTTTTAGTCATCTTTTTTTATTTTCAAAGCTTCATCATATAAATAATTTTTGTTGATACTTAATATTTCTACACCCAATTTCACAGCTGCATTGGTTGGCATATGCTTGAGTAATATTTTTAATATTCTATGCTGATCTTCGCTCAGTAATTCATTTTTTTCATGATGCATAGGAGATACTAAAATTACAAATTCACCTTTTTGAAAATTACTATCACTTTCAATAACCTCTCTAACCTTTGAAACTTCACCTCGGTAAATGCTTTCGAAAGTTTTGGTGAGTTCTCGTGCCACTACAATATGATGTTTGTCCCCAAAAAAATCAGCCATATCATTCAAAGTTTTGATGATGCGGTGCGGTGCTTCATAAAAAAGCATAGGGCATGATTGCGTTTGAAGATTTTCAAACGCCTTAATTCTTTGACTACTCGTCGTCGGCAAAAATCCGTAAAAATGAAAGCTTGTATGTTCCATCCCTGAAACTGAATAAGCTGCTGTGACCGCAGAAACCCCTGGAATAGGCACGACCTCAAAACCCGCAGCTGCTACCTCTTTGACAATAAGACCTCCAGGGTCGCTAATATTAGGGGTACCTGCATCTGATACCAACGCAATATGTTTGCCCTCTTTTAAATATTCAATGATTTTTTGTGCGGAAGCTTTTTCGTTATGCTGATGAACTGCAAACTGTTTTTTTTCAATGGAGAAATGAGACAAAAGACCTTGGGTATGTCTTGTATCTTCTGAAGCAATGAGATCTACTGTTTTGAAAGTTTCAAGCGCTCTAAAAGTAATATCATTTAAATTGCCTATAGGAGTTGCTACTACATACAATATTCCACTTATCATCAACGGCCCAATTTTTTTTAATCACTTAAAGCTCTTTTAAGTGCTTACTCAAATGGTCTTTAAAAGAGATATAATCATTTTGTCATATATCAATGCTAAGTTAATAAAACTTTAGAGGAAAACATGCTTAAACATCTCAAATTATTTCTTATTTCATTTGTCTTACTGCAACTCTTAGGATGCCCTGGTGCCATTATTGGCGGAGGCGCTATAGGTATTGATACTGTTGCGGATCGAAGGACACCTGGTGTCATTCTTGAAGATTCTAATATTGAATTAAAAGCTTTTGCTGGCATTCAAAAACTCAAAGGTGAGATTCATACTAATGTCACAAGTTATAACGCGCATGTACTTGTATTAGGTCAAGTACCAAGCGAGGAAATTAAATCAACTATTACTAATCAGATTAAAGCGTTAGCTAACGTCAAATCCGTCATGAATGACCTTACGATTGGGCCTGTGAATTCTTTATCAGAAAGAGTTGAGGATACTTTAATTACTTCCAATGTGAAGGCGCGTTTTTTCAAAGAAAATAAGGTTTCGCCTTTTGTCGTCAAAGTCGTAACTGAAAATAAGGTGGTCTATCTTCTGGGTATTTTGAACGAAAAAGAGGCCAAAGAAGCTGAGGAAATTGCCAAAAATTCAGATAGAGTCACAAAAGTAGTGAAGGTTTTTGAATATATCAAAAACTAAGTTAAGTATTTACTTGTTAAGTTATTGAAAATAAAAGACTATTAAATAGCTCGAGACTATCTTAACCGTGGCCTTACGCGCCATTTGATTTAATTAAAGATGTTGTTATAATGTTTTTCATAGTTTTTTCAAAATATTCAAGTTAGTTCTAAATCCCAAAATAAATTGCCCGCAACACTAGCTAGCTTAATTACAGAATTAATCCATTAAAAGGTCATCATGAGTAAAAATATTATCCATTTATCAGACGCAACATTCGAAACTGAAGTGCTTCAATCCACTGTTCCTGTTCTTGTTGACTACTGGGCAGAGTGGTGCGGCCCTTGCAAAATGATTGCACCTATTCTTGATGAAATATGTAAAGACTACGATGGTAAGTTAAAGATTGCTAAACTTAATATCGATGAAAATGCGCAAACACCAGCTAAGTTTGGCATCAGAGGCATTCCTACCTTAATGATTTTTAAAAATGGCAATGTCGAAGCAACTAAAGTCGGCGCCTTATCAAAGTCACAATTAACAACATTTATCGATAGCAATATCTAAAGTTAACCCCCCCCTTAAAGCCCCTCAACGTAACACTAATCGGAAAACCCCAAACATGCATTTATCTGAATTAAAACACCTCCCCATTGCACAACTTGTAGAAATGGCGATCACGGACGAAATCGAAAATGCGAGCCGTATGAGAAAGCAAGATTTAGTCTTCGCAATCTTAAAAAACAAAGCAAAAAAGGGGGATAGTATTTACGGGGATGGCACCTTAGAAGTATTGCAAGATGGGTTTGGATTTTTAAGATCGCCAGATACCTCTTACCTTGCAGGCCCTGATGATATC
Source organism: Candidatus Methylopumilus sp. (assembly GCA_026399645.1). Lineage (GTDB taxonomy): Bacteria > Pseudomonadota > Gammaproteobacteria > Burkholderiales > Methylophilaceae > Methylopumilus. The sequence goes on from JAPLQN010000059.1 coordinate 74,881, forward strand.
TATGTGTCACCTTCACAAATTCGTCGTTTCAATCTTCATACAGGAGATACTATTCAAGGTGAAATTAGAACGCCGAAAGATGGTGAGCGTTACTTTGCGCTTGTAAAAGTAGATGAAGTTAACAGTGAAGCGCCAGAAAATACAAAGAATAAAATTCTTTTTGAGAACTTAACGCCCTTATTCCCAACGATACCTCTTACGCTTGAAAGAGATATTGGCGGCGAAGAAAATATTACAAGTCGTGTCATTGATATGATTGCTCCGATTGGAAGAGGTCAGCGCGGCTTGATTGTAGCGAGTCCTAAAAGTGGTAAGACTGTCATGATGCAAAATATTGCGCATGCCATCACATCAAATCATCCTGACGTATCTTTAATTGTGCTTCTAATTGATGAGAGACCAGAAGAAGTAACTGAAATGACAAGGTCTGTAAAAGGTGAAGTTGTTGCATCAACGTTCGATGAACCTGCAACACGTCACGTTCAAGTGGCTGAAATGGTTCTTGAAAAAGCGAAGCGCCTTGTTGAACATAAAAAAGATGTAGTGATTCTCTTGGATTCCATTACAAGGTTGGCAAGAGCTTACAACACGGTAATTCCCTCATCCGGTAAAGTACTTACTGGCGGCGTCGATGCTAATGCCCTTCAAAAACCAAAGCGTTTCTTTGGTGCAGCGCGTAATATTGAAGAAGGTGGCTCGCTCACGATCCTTGCAACAGCTTTGATTGATACAGGCTCACGCATGGATGACGTGATTTACGAAGAATTTAAAGGTACCGGTAATATGGAAATTCACCTAGATCGTAAAATGGCTGAAAAAAGACTCTATCCAGCAATTAATGTGAATAAATCAGGCACCCGTAAGGAAGAGCTTCTTATTCCTAAAGATAATTTACAAAAAATATGGGTACTTAGAAAACTTCTACACCCTATGGATGACTTGGAAGCGATGGAATTCTTGCTAGACAAGATTAAAGCCACTAAAAATAATAATGACTTCTTTGACAGTATGCGAAGGGGTTAAGACGTAAAATTGATTGATTTTTGGTCCTAAATCATTGATAATGCGCATCTATTGAACTAAAGTTGGAAAAATTATGAAAGCTGATACACACCCAAATTACTCTGAAATTAATATCACATGTAGCTGTGGTAATAAATTCAAAACACAATCAACAGCTGTAAAAGACATGAACATTGAAGTTTGCTCACAATGTCATCCTTTCTATACAGGTAAGCAAAAGATTTTAGATACCGCAGGCCGTGTTGAGAAATTCAAACAAAAATATGGCATGTAAGGATTCATTCTTATATCAAAAGGCAGCATAGGCTGCTTTTTTTTTAAATATGCGATTTCAACTTGAACACGACTGGCAAGATAATATGGCTACCCCTAGAAGTCGTTTGGGTGAGCGTGCCAAAATTCATTCTTTTGTCGTTTTATGTATTATTTGGGTATTTGCAGGGCTCTTTGGCCATGCGCCTTGGAAGGGCTATGAAACGCAAAGTATCAGTGCGATTCATGCAGTCCTGAATGGTCATTTATTGGCACCTCTGGCTGCCAGTGAAGATACACTTATCAATCCGCCCCTTTACTATTGGACAGGGGCTATTTTTGGCAAACTTTTCACACCTTTAATTTCTCTTCATGACGCGAGCAGGATGATCAATGCTTTGTGGATGGGGCTTACCATTCTGATGATAGGTATGCTGAATCGAGAGTTATGGGGTATCGGCTTTGGAAGACAAGCGGCTCTCATTTTTATAGGTTCAGTGGGCCTCATATTTAATGTGCATACGCTCATGCCTGGTATTGCAACATTAACAGGCCTCACCATGGCATTTTATGGTTTAGCGCTTTCTAAAAGACGCCCTTTTAGATCCGCCATACTTTTAGGTTTTGGTTTGGGCGTGAGCTTTTTATCAGGCGGAATTGTACCGCTTCTTATTCCTATACTTTCAGCGCTTCTCTTACCTACACTTTTTCAATTATGGCGAACACGTCGCTATGCTCTAGTTCTAAGTTTAAGTCTTCTTGTGAGCCTACCTTTTTTAATTATATGGCCAACACTTCTATGGTGGTATCAACACGACATATTTATGAAATGGATTAACCATTTCAAATTATTTCCAGTACAAAATTATATTTTTTATATGAAAAATCTTTCCTGGTTTGCTTGGCCAGCTCTCCCTCTTGCAATCTGGGGCTTATGGAAATTTAGAGGCAAGATATGGTCTCAACCTAAATTTCAATTACAGATTATCTTTTTTGTATCTACAATTATTCTGACCGCTTCTTTTGCAAAAACAAATCAAGCATTCTTAATGCCATTTCTAATTCCGCTGTCAACAATTGCAGCAGGTAGTATTGAAAATTTAAGAAGAGGCGCTGCAAGCGCACTTAACTGGTTTGGCATCATTTTATTTTCAACCATTCTTTTTCTTATTTGGCTTGGCTGGAATGCCATGCTCACAGGCTTCCCTAAAAAAACATATGAGCGTATGCAATTTTTAGCGCAAACCAACGAGTCACATTTCAACATTTTTATTTTAATAATTGCGATACTTTTGACGCTGGTTTGGATTTTTTCTTTGGTTAAAACAAGAATTACAAATCGCTCATGCACCACGAATTGGTCTATTGGCCTCACGGTGAGTTGGGCGCTCCTTATGGCTTTATGGCTTCCTTGGATTAATCATAAAAAAGATTTCAGCCCACTTTTTTTATCCATGGGAAAAGTGATGCAAGATAAAACTTGTCTCACGACACACAATATCAATAACGCACAAATTGATTTGATTGATTACTATTTAAATATTAAGTCGACCAGAGAAGGTGACCGAGGCAATTGTAATTATTTGCTCATTTATCAATTACACAAAAAAGATCTTCCACCGATTGGCGAAAATTGGAAACTGGTATGGAATGAAAGACAGCCAGGCGATAAAAATAATTACAAATTATTTTATAAGGAGTAAATACTCAAAGATGCTTTTGGATTGCATCAATCACAATCACTTCTAGACCTTTTCCTGCATTTTTTGCGACATGCTCTTTAATTTGATTACGCATAGGTGGCGCCCAAAATTTAGTTAGATGATTTGCAATTTCTTCTTTTGCTTTTCCCTGGTCAGGATAGGATTTAAAAAAAGAACCAATTTGGTTAGCCATCGAGACAAGTTGATCAATATTCATAATTAATTTTTTGTAACTCTTTCAGTATAAGTATAAATCACATAATGAGGAGCTCTTGCAAAACCGATCAAACATAGTCCATATTTTAACGCAGATCGAATCGCAAGTCCCGTTGGCGCTGATATGGCAATCAGAGTTGATGCGCCTAAGATTACTGTTTTTTGAACCATCTCATAACTCGCGCGGCTAGTAGTAATCACAAAGCCTTTATCATTAAAGCCTTTCTTTTGAAGGGCACCAATTAACTTATCTAAAGCATTATGTCGACCTACATCTTCACGTACTAATTGAATTTCACCTTGCTCATTTGCCCATGCACATGCATGGGTAGCACCTGTTTTCTTTTGAAGCGATTGGGTTGCATGAAGCATGTCGAGTGCTTTTATTATCGCACTCTCTTTAATGCTTAACATGTTATCTATCTTTTTGTCAGGCAATCTTAAGGCTTGATCTAAATTTTCAGCACCACATAAACCGCAGCCAGTTCGGCCAAGAAGATTTCTACGTTTATCTTTTAATGATTGGAATCGCGCTGATGCAATTTCAATTTGAAGTTCAATGCCCTTTGGCTGATGAATGACTTCTACACCATAGATATCACTTTTATTTTCAACAATGCCTTCTGAAAAAGAAAATCCTAAAGCAAAATCTTCAAGGTCTGATGGGGAGGCTAGCATCACGGCATGAGATATACCGTTATAGACGAATGCAATCGGCACTTCTTCTGCAATGTCATCTTGTTCCATTGCTTTTGCATTACTTTTTAAAACTTCATAAGTCTTAAAACTATGTTCTGTGTCAATAAAAAGATCTTGTGCCACTTGTTAAATCTAATGAATTTTTAATTCTTTAGATTTGCCTGCAAATTCAATTTGCTCTTCACTAAAATATTGGTATTGTTTCTGCCAATCAGATAATTGTGTCACTTTATTTACCTGCACAGCTGTCACTTTGAATTCAGGGCAGTTTGTTGCCCAATCTGAATTATCAGTCGTGATGACGTTAGCACCTGATTCAGGATGATGGAATGTTGTGTAAATCACACCAGGTTGAACACGGTCTGTAATTTGTGCCCTTAATACAGTCTCGCCTGATCGGCTTACAACACCAACCCAATCACCTGATTTAATCGCTCTTTCTTCAGCATCATGCGGGTGAATCTCAACTAAATCTTCCTCATGCCACGCCGTATTTTTCGTTCTTCTTGTCTGAGCACCAACATTATATTGAGAGAGTATTCTGCCCGTCGTTAGAATAAGTGGATATTTCTGCGTCACTTTTTCGGAAGTGGGTACATATTCAGTAATAATAAATTTACCTTTGCCGCGCACGAATTCATCAATATGCATTGTCGGTGTACCAAGAGGATGTTCATCATTACAAGGCCATTGAATACTACCTAATTCATCTAACTTCTTATAACTCACACCTCTAAATGTCGGCGTGAGATTTGCAATCTCATCCATGATGTCTGATGCGTGGCTATAGTCCATTTTATAACCTAGCGCGTTTGAAAGCATCTGCGTGATCTCCCAATCTTCATATCCATTCTTAGGGGACATTACTTTTCTCACTCTAGAAATACGTCTTTCAGCATTTGTAAATGTGCCATTCTTTTCTAAGAATGAAGATCCTGGTAAGAATACGTGCGCATACATTGCGGTTTCATTTAAAAATAAATCTTGCACAATGACACACTCCATCGACTCCAATGCATGTGTTACATGCTGCGTATTAGGATCTGATTGTGCGATGTCTTCGCCTTCACAATAAAGAGCTTTAAATTGTCCTTCGATCGCGACATCTAACATATTAGGAATTCTTAAACCAGGTTCATTTTGTAATTTAACATCCCATGCTTTTTCAAACAGAGCCAAAGTCGCTTTATCAGATACATGTCGGTAACCTGGGAATTCATGTGGAAACGATCCCATGTCGCAAGCACCTTGAACATTATTTTGTCCTCTTAAAGGGTTAACCCCTACACCCTCTCGGCCAATGTTACCAGTCAACATAGCAAGATTAGCAATACCCATGACCATCGTTGAGCCTTGGCTATGTTCAGTTACGCCTAATCCGTAATAAATCGCAGCATTGCCACCTTTAGCAAAAAGTTTTGCAGCAGCTCTTACATCTTTAGCATCCACACCAGTAAATTCACTCATCGCTTCAGGTGAATTTTCAGGCTTAATAATAAAATCTTTCCATGCATTAAATGCATCATCTTCACAGCGCGATTTAATGAAAGAATCATCCATGAGTTTTTCAGTGACAATCGTGTGAGCTAATGCATTCACGATAGCAACGTTGGAGCCAGGTTTAAGTTTTAAATGATAATCAGCTTTAATGTGAGGCGTGTTATCAACAAGATCAATAGCGCGAGGATCAACAATGATAAGCTTCGCACCTTCTCTTAAACGTCTTTTCATTTGTGATGCAAAAACAGGATGGCCATCTGTTGGGTTAGCCCCAATAATCATAATCACATCCGAATGCATAACTGAGTCAAAATTTTGCGTGCCTGCAGACTCGCCAAGTGTTTGCTTAAGTCCGTAACCTGTAGGTGAATGGCATACACGTGCGCAAGTATCAATATTATTATTACCCAACGCTGCACGGACTAATTTTTGCACTACATAAACTTCTTCATTCGTACAACGAGAAGATGAGATAGCACCTACCGAATCACGTCCATATTTTTTTTGGATACGCTGCATTTCACTTGCGGCATAATTTATAGCTACCTCCCATGTCACTTTTTCCCAAGGGTCATGAATACTTTTACGAATCATAGGTGTCGTAATGCGATCTTTATGTGTCGCGTATCCCCAAGCAAATCTTCCCTTAACACACGAATGTCCATGATTAGCACCGCCATCTTTATTGGGTGTCATACGAACGACTTCTTCACCTTTCATTTCAGCATGAAATGAACAGCCTACACCGCAGTATGCACATGTTGTTGTGACACTATGTTCTGGAACGCCTGCTTCAATAATCGTATTTTCAATGAGGGTTGCCGTTGGACATGCTTGCACACATGCACCGCATGAGACACATTCTGAATCTTTAAAATCTTTATTACCGGCTGATACTTTGGAATCAAAACCACGGCCTTGAATAGTCAGTGCATATGTACCTTGAACTTCTTCACATGCTCTAACACATCTTGAACATACAATGCATTTAGACGGATCAAAAGTAAAATATGGATTCGAAGTATCTTTTTCGCTCTTTAAATGATTTTTACCTTCGTAGCCGTAACGCACATCTCTTAAACCGACAGCACCTGCCATGTCTTGAAGTTCACAGTCCCCATTTGTAGCGCAAGTTAAACAATCCAAGGGATGGTCTGAAATGTATAGCTCCATAACACCGCGTCTAATATCAGCAAGTTTAGAAGTTTGTGTATGCACCTTAATACCTTCAGCGACAGGGGTAGTGCATGAGGCTGGATAACCGCGACGACCTTCAATTTCGACCAAGCAAAGACGACATGAGCCAAAGGGCTCCAAGTTATCTGTGGCACATAACTTAGGCACAGTGACCCCTGAAATAGAGGCTGCATGCATGATGGACGTTCCTTCAGGCACCGAGACAGATACACCATCAATGGTTAACTGAATAGTCTTGTCTGAAGTTCTTTTTGGCGTTCCAAAATCTTTTACATCATCCATATATTGTCTCAAAGTAATTCATTAAGTCAGCCTAGTAGTCTATGCCTTGGTCACTTTTACATCAACCCCAAAGTCTTTAGGGAAATGATTTAAAGCACTTAAAACAGGGTAAGGCGTCATGCCGCCTAATCCACATAAAGAGCCATTAAGCATCGTGTCTGAAAGATCTCGAATTAATGTAGTATGTTTTTCAACATCTTTGCCTGCGATGATATGGTCCATCACTTCCACGCCACGAGTTGAACCTACGCGACAAGGGGTACATTTTCCGCAAGATTCAATCGCGCAAAAATCAAAGGCATAACGCGCCATCTTTGCCATATTGACTGTCTCGTCAAACGCCACAATACCGCCATGACCTAAAATGGCCCAAATTTCAGAAAATTTTTCATAGTCCATCGGCGTATCGAATTGAGACTCAGGCAAATAAGCGCCCAAAGGTCCGCCCACTTGGACAGCCTTAATCGGCTTGCCTGATAAAGAACCACCACCAAAATCGTAAAGTAGCTCTCTTAAAGTGATACCGAATGCTTTTTCAATCAACCCTGTCCTTTTTAAATTACCGGCGAGCTGAATAGGAAGTGTGCCACGAGATTTGCCCATACCAAAATCTTGGTAATACTTAGCACCCTTCGCTAAAATAATCGGAACAGTGGCTAATGAAATCACGTTATTGACTGCGGTAGGCTTACCGAATAAACCTTCAATTGCAGGAAGAGGTGGTTTAAATCTAACCAGCCCTCTTTTGCCTTCCAAACTTTCTAGTAGTGAAGTTTCTTCCCCACAAATATACGCGCCTGCTGCACGCCTGACTTCTAAATGAAATGCATGACCACTCTTTAGAATATCATCACCTAAATAACCTGCGCTTTTAGCTTTTTCTATAGCTTCATTTAAAGTTTTTAATGCGTGAGGATATTCAGAACGTAAATAGATGTAACCTTGTGAAGCACCTACAGCAAGGCCTGCAATGATCATCCCTTCAATGAGCACGAAAGGGTCACCTTCCATAATCATCCGATCTGAATAGGTTCCAGAATCACCTTCATCTGCATTACAGACAATATATTTTTGTGTCGCTTTGGTATCTAAGACTGTTTTCCATTTAATACCCGTCGGAAAAGCAGCGCCACCTCGGCCTCGCAAACCAGAATCTGTGACTGTCTGAACGATCCCTTGTGGGTCTAAATTCAGTGCATTTTTTAAACCTTCGAATCCATCATGCTCAATGTATTGATCAATACTGGTGGGTTCAGTAATACCCATGCGTGCAAAAGTTAAGCGCTCTTGTTTTTTTAACCAATCGATTTCTGATACAAGACCTAATGCAAAAGGATGCTTACCACCTTGAATAAAATCTGCATCAAATAATGATTTCACATCATTTGGATTGATAGGACCAAAACCTATACGGCCTTCTACTGTTTCCACTTCAACCAATGTTTCTAACCAAAATAATCCACGTGAACTATTACGTACGATTTGAATATCTAGTTTTCTAGCTTGGGCTTCTTTTGATATGGCTTCTGCAACTTGATTTGCACCAAGAGATAAGGCTGCAGAATCTTTCGATACAAAAATTTTAATGCTCATGATGCGCGCTTTAAATCTGAAATAAGTTGATCTATTTTTTTACTATCTACGCGTCCATATACCTCTTCATCGATCATTACTGAAGGAGAGCATGCACAGTTCCCTAAACAATAGATGGGCTCCAGAGTAATGACGCCATCAGAAGTGGTTTCATGAAAATCAATACCAAGATGCTTTTTAATATGCAATTCAAGCATCTCACTTCCCATTGCCTGACAAGATTCTGCGCGACAAACTTGGAGGATATGGCGGCCGGGTTTATGCGATCTAAAATGATGGTAAAAAGTTACAACGCCATGGACTTCTGCAACTGACAAGCTAAGTGCGATGGAAATTAAAGGGTAGGCGATTTCTGGAACAAACCCTAAGTCGTCCTGAATAGCGTGTAAAAGAGGCAATAAAGCGCCAGGCATAGATTGATACTGCAAAATATGCTGATTAATAATCTTATAGTCTTGAGGATTTAAGACAAAGTCTTCCAAAGATATCTCCAGTTTTTTCCTGAACACTTGCTTCAATAACTAAAGCTAGTATTATAAATTACCGAGATGTTTTTCACTTAAGTAATTTCATGATTGGGGAGCTGAAAGATGGAAACACAAAAAGAAAGCACATATTTTCATGGGGGCTGTCCTCATGACTGTCCTGACACTTGCTCAATGGTTTATGAGGTACAAGACAGTAAACTCATAGGCGTCAAAGGCAATGTAGATCATCCAATGACGCGTGGCGGACTATGTGTAAAACTTCAAGATTATGAAAAACGTCACTACCATCCAGATCGCCTTCTATACCCTATGAAGCGAGTTGGTCCGAAGGGCACAAAACAATTTCAAAGAATTTCATGGGATGAGGCACTTGATACCATAACTGATAAATGGCAATCCATTATCAAAGAATTTGGTTCGGAAGCTATTATGCCCAACAGCTACTTAGGCAATCAAGGGTTGGTTCATGGCATGAACGGAGGGGACTCTTTCTTTGCCCGATTAGGAGCAACTGTTACTGAAAGAACATTCTGTGGGGAGGGTTCGGCCACGGCTTGGTTGCTAACTCTAGGTCCCACTGCGGGTGTGGACCCAGAGAGCTTTATTCATTCTAAATTTATTATTATTTGGGCTTGTAATTCGGTAAGCACCAATATCCATCATTGGCATATTGTCAAAGAAGCACAAAAAAAAGGCTCGAAGGTTGTTGTCATTGACGCTTATGCTTCAAGAACTGCTAAAGAAGCAGATTGGCATATCTGTCCTAAGCCTGGCACTGACGGTGCTTTGGCGATGGCAATGATGCATGTAATTATTGAAGAAGGATTGGTTGATCAGGATTATGTAGATAAATACACAGTGGGTTTCCCTGAGTTAGCAGAATTGGCAAAAAAAAGGAGCCCCGAGTGGGCAGAAGAAATCACAGGCGTCTTAGCAAATGATATTCGAAAATTAGCTAGAGAATATGCGTCGACCCAACCATCCGCTATCAGAATTGGTGTAGCTCTTGAAAAAAGCTGGGGCGGCGGTCAGGCCATTAGGGCCGTTGCATCCCTTCCAGCTCTGACCGGAGCTTGGCGTCATGTCGGTGGAGGTATCCTTCAATTCCCAGTATGGGAACAGCCTTACAAATTTGATGTCATTTGCAGGCCTGACTTAATTCCTGAAGGAACACAGGTTGTTAATAATCTTCAGCTAGGGCGCGTTTTGACGGGTGAACAAAAACTTAAAGTGCCTATCAAGTCAATGATGTGTTGGAATACAAATCCTGTCACTCAATCAACGGAAAGTGAAAAAATATTAGAGGGCTTGGGGCGTGAAGATCTATTTTTAGTTTCCGCGGAACACTTTATTTCTGATACTGCAGCCTATGCTGATATTCTACTTCCAGCATCCATGGGTGCAGAGCAGGAAGATATCATCTTATCTTGGGGTCATTTATACCTCACCTACAATACAAAATGTATAGAATCCCCAGGCGAAGCCGTGCCAAATTATGAAATTTTTAGACGTCTTGCTAAAAGATTTGGTTTTAAAGAAGAATGTTTTACATGGTCAGACACTGAATGTCTTCAGCATTATATCGACTGGAATTCACCAGCCTGTAAAGATATTGATTTAGATTATTTGAAAAAACATGGTTATGCGAGAATTAATGTGGGGACAAAAGATAATCGAGCGCCTCACAAAGAAGGAAAATTTCCAACACCGTCCGGCAAATGTGAATTTAGAATAGTTGGGGCTAAGAATTTTGTTGCGGGGCCATTTAGGCAGATGTACGAAGCCTTTCAGCCAGGCGATGATATTCCTGAGTTACCTGATTATGTACCCTCAAAAGAAACAGCATCAGCAAATCCTGCCTTAGCTAAAAAGTATCCATTAAATATTTTGGCGCCAAAAAGTCATGGCTTCATTAATTCAAGTTATGCCAATATTGAAAATAAACTTAAGGCTCAAGGAGAACAGTTCGTGATGATTCATCCACTGGATGCCGAAGAAAGAGGTATTAAACATGGCGATCGAGCCAAAATCTTCAATGATCGAGGCTTTTTTGAAGCTGTATCGAAAGTAACGACCGATGTTAATAAAGGTATCGTAGTGACAACCTTAGGTTACTGGAGACAGTTAAATAATGGGGTTGTCAATTCAGTGAGTTCCAATGCTTTTGGTGATATGGGAAACTCACCAACTTCTCATGATTGTTTAGTCGAAGTTCAATTGGCCTAATTAAATTGTCGGCGCAGAATCCTCCTCATAGATTAATAGATCAATTTAATCGAAAGATTAATTATCTTCGGTTGTCCATTACCGATCGATGCGATTTTCGATGTGTGTATTGTATGAGCGAAGATATGAAATTTTTGCCTCGCGATGAAGTTCTCTCACTCGAGGAGTCTGCAAGAATTATAAGAATTTTTGCTTCTCTTGGCGTCACAAAAGTAAGGATCACAGGTGGAGAGCCCTTAGTGAGAAAAAATATTTCCTGGCTTTTTCATGAAATATCAACTATTCAACCTCTAAAAGAAATTGTCATAACAACTAATGGCAGTCAGCTAGCACAGCATGCGCATATGCTCAAAATGTCTCAGGTTAAACGTATCAATATTAGCCTTGATAGTCTTGACCCCGTTCTTTTCAAAAAAATTACACGCACGGGCGACTTAAATAAAGTGATGCTTGGTATTGATGAGGCTATCAAAGAAGGTTTTTCAAATCTCAAACTTAATACCGTTTTAATGAAAGGTATCAATGATCACGAAGCAATCGATTTAGTTAACTTTGCATTATATAAAAAGATGGATATTTCTTTTATTGAAGAAATGCCTTTGGGTGATATTGATCATAAAAGAAAAGATACTTTCATCAGTAATAACAAAGTCTTAAAAAAATTACAGGCTCATTTTAATTTAATCCCCACCACTTTCTCTTCTGGTGGCCCTGCTAAATATTGGCAAATTGCAAATCAATCCACTAAGATTGGTTTTATCTCTCCTCACAGCCATAATTTTTGCGACACGTGCAATCGCGTTAGGGTTTCATCTAAAGGCGAATTATTTTTATGCCTAGGACAGGAGGAAAAGATTGAGCTCATGCCTCTTTTGCGTCAGTATCCAAATGAAGACTGGCCTATTCAAAAAGCCATTATAGAAAGCATGACCATCAAACCAGAAGCACATGACTTTAATCTTGATACAACCAAACCTGCTGTAGTGCGATTTATGTCGCATACCGGAGGATAAATTCAAATGAATCATTCTGTCACTGTGGTCATTTTAGCCGGCGGCCAATCAAAACGTATGCAGGTTCAAAATAAAGCGATTGTTTTATTTGAAGGCAAGCCTTTAATAACTCATGTTATTGATCGCATGAAGGCTCAGGCAAAACATACCGTCATTAATACACATCGAAATCAAAAAGATTTTGAAATATTTCATTTACCTCTCATTGATGACATATTAGATATTCAGGAGGGTCCACTTTTGGGAATCTTAACTAGCCTTCAAGCAATCAAAACTGATTGGGTACAGTTTGTACCTTGCGATACACCTTATTTACCAAACGAACTCATTGCAATCTTAATGAAAGCAGTCGAATCCGAAAAAACTTTAGTTGCAGTGCCTGAAACTTCTGATGGCTTACAATCAACTTGTCTTTTATGTCACTCATCAACATTAAACAATCTTCAGATTTTTTTTAATCAAGGGGGGCGGAAAATTGAAGACTGGATTCGTCAGTTAGCTTTTTCAATTGTGCAGTTTAATGATGAGTCGCAATTTTTAAATGTAAATACTCAAGAAGAATTAAAAAAAGCATATTCATGAGAAAAGATATTCATTTAAGTGATTTAATTTCGGGCTCCAGCATGACGGATGATTACGATCCTAATGCGATGTCTGTTGAAAAAGCCAAAGCTTGGATTGCTAATTTTTTAAATCCCATCGATCAAAAAGAAACGATACATATTAAAGATGCGCTCAATCGTATAGTTGCTGAACCAATCATGGCAACAATGAATGTGCCTAATCATGACAATTCAGCAATGGATGGTTATGCCATGAATTTAGATTTGCTTACTGACCATGGGCCCTTCAAACTCAAGGTAACAGGCAAACTCTTTGCAGGTAAAGCACTAGACGGAAATACCGAAGGATCTGTGCGTATTATGACCGGAGCAACAATTCCTTCTGGATTAAATGCTGTCATTCCTCAAGAGCATGTTGAGCTTGATGAAGGCGTTATTACATTTAAAACAAAACCTCTAACAAATCAAAATATTCGCCGTACAGGCGAAGATATTAAAAGTGGGCAAACAGTATTTCAAAAAGGCCGGTCCCTAGAGCCTTGCGATTTAGGGCTTCTTGCCTCGTTAGGTATAGATTCGATTAAAGTTTACCGAAAAATTAAAGTAGCTTTTTTTTCTACGGGCGACGAAATTATTTCACTCGGCAACCCTTTGCTACCTGGCCAAGTATATGACAGCAATCGCTACAGCCTAATTGGTTTATTAAAACGTCTTGATGTAGACATGCTCGATTTTGGGGTTATCCCTGATGATAAAAAAGTTATTGAAGATACATTGATCAAGGCCAGCAATATCGCTGATATTGTAGTTACCACAGGAGGTGTTTCTGTGGGCGAAGCGGATTATATGAAAGACATTTTAAAAAAAATAGGTGAAATTCTATTTTGGAAAATCTCCATGAAGCCAGGAAAGCCTCTAGCTTATGGAAAGATTGGTCAGTGCCATTATTTTGGGCTTCCGGGAAATCCTGTATCGACGATGGTTACTTTTTATCAATTTGTAAGAGAGGCTATTCTGACTTTATCTGGCCAAACTCACATCCCTAAAATACCACTCATTAAAGCAAAGCTTCTAGGCCCTATTAAAAAAATTCCCGGTCGAACCGAGTTTCAAAGAGGCGTTTATGTGCAAGATGATCAAGGTTTATTTAAAGTAAATCCTTTAAAAGATCAAGGGTCAGGTATTTTAAGATCCATGACCGAAGCTAATTGCTTTATTTTACTTCATGAAGATCTCGCTCATTTAGAAAAAGATATGTGGGTCGATATTCAATTATTTGATAGTCTCTTTTAAGTTTTTGTTGCTACAATTTTTTTCAAACGAAAGTTCCTTAAACGTTTAAATATTTTTCCAATATCCCGTCACTTTTTGATTAAAAATCGCTTAATATAGAGACGTGGAAATCAATAAAAAAGTACCTTTACTTAAGCTTCCTGGCACCAGTGATCTTCAATTTAATCTATCGGATTATAAAGGTCGTTTTCTCGTTATTTATTTTTACCCTAAGGATGCAACCCCAGGCTGCACCACACAAGGCGTTGACTTTAGAGATGCTTATAAAAAATTTCAGTTACTTGATACAGAGATATTTGGTATTTCTCGTGACACATTAAAGTCCCACGAAAACTTCAAGGCAAAATTTACATTTCCCTTTGAGCTTTTAAGTGATGAAGAAGAAAAAGCATGTGAGTTATTCGGTGTCATAAAAATGAAAAATATGTATGGTAACCAGGTAAGAGGTATTGAACGAAGTACATTTGTAATCGATCCAGATGGAAAATTGATTCAGGCTTGGCGAGGTGTCAAAGTCGAAGGTCATGTCAAAGAAGTTTTGCAATTTATTAAACAACACAACTCTATTTAACTATGGCCAAAAAAAATAGTACGACCAAACTTTTTGTATTAGATACCAATGTATTAATGCACGACCCTTCAAGTATTTTCCGATTTGAAGAACATGATATTTACCTTCCTATGGTGACCTTGGAAGAGTTAGACAATAATAAAAAAGGCGTCAGTGAAGTTGCCCGCAACGCAAGACAAACGAGTCGCAATTTAGAAGAGATTATAGGTACCAACGAAGAAAGTTTAGAAAAGGGTCGTTCCCTCGGTATTAAAGGCAACACTCATGTCACGGGTAAACTTTTCTTACAAACAACTGCGCTCCCTCATGATTTACCGATGCTCGCTGGTAGCAAAGCCGACAATCAAATTTTAGGGATTGTTGCATATCTCAAAAAAGAACACCCTGATCGCCAAGTCATCCTCGTCAGTAAAGATATCAATATTCGCATCAAAGCCAGAGCCCTAGGTATTGCTGCTGAAGATTATTTTAATGATAAGGTGCTTGAAGATACCGAGATGCTCTACACCGGCATCACTGAGCTTCCAGAAGATTTTTGGGAGAAGCACAGTAAAGATATGGAATCATGGCAAGAACATGGAAAAATGTTTTATCGACTGACAGGGCCTATGTGTCTTAATTTCTCAGTCAATGAATTTATTTTTTACGAGTTCGATAAACCCTTCCACGCTATAGTTAGAAAAATTACCGGTAAAACAGCGACACTCGAAGTCATTAAAGATTTTATTAATGGCAAACATAATATCTGGGGTATTAACGCTAGAAATCGAGAACAAAATTTTGCATTAAATCTTCTCATGGATCCTGATATTGATTTTGTGACCCTTCTAGGCCAGGCAGGTACAGGTAAGACGCTCCTTACGCTTGCTGCAGGGTTAGCGCAAACACTTGATAAAAAAATCTACAATGAAATAATTATGACGCGTGTCACTGTTCCTGTAGGCGAAGATATTGGCTTCTTGCCGGGAACTGAGGAAGAAAAGATGACACCATGGATGGGCGCACTAGAAGATAACTTAGATGTGCTTAATAAAACAGATGAAGAGGCAGGCGAATGGGGAAGGGCTGCAACACAAGATCTTATTCGCTCACGTATCAAAGTAAAATCACTTAATTTTATGCGAGGCCGGACATTCCTTCATAAATATCTCATTATTGATGAAGCACAAAATTTAACACCTAAACAAATGAAAACGCTTATTACACGGGCAGGTCCGGGTACTAAAGTTGTATGTTTAGGTAATATTGCGCAAATTGATACGCCCTATTTAACTGAAGGTAGCTCAGGCTTAACTTATGTCGTCGATCGCTTTAAAGGTTGGGATCATAATGGTCACATTACACTTGTGCGAGGTGAACGCTCTCGCTTAGCTGATTATGCTGCTGAAACACTTTAACCTAAATGTTTCAAAAGGTTTTGTTCCTTTACTGATTGCACAGTTTTTATCAGCACTTGCTGACAATGCACTTTTATTTGCAGCTATTGCGTTACTCACGCAACTCAATTCCCCTCATTGGCACCAGCCTCTCTTGCTTCAATTTTTTGTGATCTCTTATATTATTTTAGCGCCCTTCGTTGGTGGCATCGCAGACGCTTACCCTAAAGGTCGTGTCATGTTTTATTCCAATGCTATAAAATTTATTGGGAGCTTATCTATGTTATTAGGTATGCTGCCTCTTTATGCATATGCGATTGTAGGCGTAGGTGCTGCAGCTTACTCGCCAGCAAAATATGGCATTTTGACTGAGCTTCTACCGCCTAAAGAACTTGTAATGGCAAATGGGTGGATGGAAGGTTCAACGGTCTTCGCAATTATTTTAGGGTCCATTATTGGGGGTGCGCTCGCTCAATTTGATCCTCTTGTTGCCATCGTTATAATTACTGGACTTTATTTGCTTGCGGCTGTTTTTAATCGTTACATTCCATTATTTCCTATCGATCATAAACTGACAAAAAAGAATCCTCTATTTATGATGAAAGATTTCTGGCATGCATTTAAAGTATTATGGAAAGATCCTGAAGGTCAGTTATCACTTGCAGTGACTACCCTCTTCTGGGGCGCAGGTGCTTCATTAAGATTAATTGTCATTGCATGGGCAAGCTATGCATTGCAATTTAATTTAGAAGAGGCAACGCGCTTAACAGCTATGGTTGCTTTTGGTATTGCCATTGGGTCAGTCATAGCAGCTCGCTATATCAGTCTTAAGGATTCAGTGAGGGTTCTTCCAGCCGGCATTCTTATGGGTGGCTTTGTGATGACTATGGTTGTGATCAATGATTGGCATATTGCGGCTCTTATCTTTTTACTGATTGGTGCATTAAGTGGATTCTTTATTGTTCCATTGAATGCACTCCTTCAACATCGAGGCCATTTACTTATTGGTGCAGGCCACTCGATCGCGGTACAAAACTTTAATGAAAATATTGGGATTCTTTTATTAAGTGGCACTTACACTTGGATGGTAAGAGAAGAATTTTCCATTAATACTATTATCATTCTTTTAGGTTTATTTGTGAGCATCACAATGCTCGCAATTTATAAGCATTATAAAAAAATAATATAAAACTATCAGACTTAATCTATTGCTTTAACAATGTCATCAGTAACTTTTTTTGCATCTCCAAATACCATTATAGTTTTATCTAAATAAAATAATTCATTATCCAGCCCCGCATATCCTGGAGACATTGAACGTTTATTTACAATGATAGTCTTCGCTTTATATGCTTCTAGAATAGGCATACCATAAATAGGACTTCCAGGTTTTTTCGCTTGTGGATTAACGACATCATTCGCTCCAATCACAAGGACAACATCTGTTTCAGCAAACTCATTATTAATATCTTCCATTTCGACAATCATCTCATATGGAACATCTGCTTCGGCCAAAAGCACATTCATATGCCCAGGCATTCTTCCTGCAACTGGATGAATTGCGTATTTAACTCTAATACCTTTACTGATAAGTTTTACAGTTAATTCTTGTAAAGCATGCTGTGCTCTTGCTACGGCTAAGCCATAGCCAGGCACAATAATGACTGAATCTGCATTCGATAATAAAAATGCAACATCCTCAACCGAGCCTGATTTTGATATTTTTTGACCTTGATAAGAATCGTCTACTGCAGCAGTGTCTGAACCAAAACCGCCTAATAAAACAGAAACAATAGAACGATTCATTGCTTTACACATAATGTAGGAAAGAATTGCGCCTGAAGCGCCCACACAGGCGCCTGCAATGATTAAAACAGAATTGTTAAGAGAAAACCCAATGCCTGCAGCAGCCCATCCTGAATAACTATTCAGCATCGAAACGACAACCGGCATATCTGCACCACCGATTGGAATAATAAGGGTGACCCCAAGTGCAAATGCAATCAAGCACATCAAAAGAAATATAGAAGTATTGTGTGTGCTATAAAAAAGGATTCCAGCTGAAATCATTGCAATAAATAAAAATAGATTTAAAAGATGCTGGCCTTTAAATTGAATCATTTTTGCACTGAATTTTCCAGAAAGCTTTCCAAATGCAACGACTGAAGCTGAAAATGTAATAGCGCCAATAAAAGCACCAATACATAACTCAATTCTCTGAGCATCACTATGAACATCGTTTGTATTAAAAACTGCAGCAATTGCAATGAGCACCGCTGCTAAACCTACAAAGGAATGCATTAAAGCGACCAGCTCAGGCATGCTCGTCATCTCAACTTTTTTGGCTGCAAAGATTCCAATCAAAGCACCAATTAATATTGCAATACCTACCATAGGAACAATTAAGTTATGCCCAATATTAAATGTAGTTAAAATTGCAACTGCCATTCCAATCATACCGAGTGTATTACCTAGTCTCGATGTTTTAGGTGAGGAGAGCCCTTTAAGAGAAAAGATAAATAATACTGCTGATAATAAATATAATAATGAAGCCATGATTTAATCTTTGTTAGTGCGTTCTTTCTTTTTAAACATATCTAACATTCTTTTTGTCACCATAAAACCACCAAAAATGTTAACTGACGTAAGTAATATCGCAGTGAACGCTAATATACTCGTTAAGTTAATTTCATGATCATTGATAGGGACGGCTTGTAAAATTGCGCCTACAATCACAATGCCCGAAATAGCATTGGTCACAGACATAAGAGGCGTGTGTAGCGCTGGTGTGACATTCCACACAACATGATAGCCAACAAATATAGCTAATACAAAAATTGAAATGTTTTGGATAGTCATTAAATCCATTATATGTTTACCTTTCTTTCATTAAATAGCTTACCCTCGCGAGTCATTAACGATGTGCTCAGCAATTCATCATCATAATTAATCTCTAACTTTCCATCGGTATTGATTAATAATTTTAAAAATTCATATACATTTTTTGCAAAAAGTACCGACGCATCATGGCTTACTAAACTAGGAAGATTTGTATAGCCCACAATAGTAACGCCTTTATGTTCAATAACTTGATCTGCTTGAGTTAATGGGCAATTACCACAACCGTCTTGCCCTGTTCCTGCAGCAAGATCAATAATGACGGAACCTTGTTTCATGCCCTCTACAGTATCCTTAGAAATGAGCTCTGGAGGAAACATGCCTGGAATAAGCGCTGATGTGATTACAATATCTGCTTTCATCGCATGTTCTGAAACAACATTTGCCTGTCTTTTTAACCATGCTGAAGGCATTTTTTGAGCATACCCACCTTGTCCTGACGCAATATTTTTTTCCTCTTCTGTTTCAAATGGAACATCGATAAATTTTGCACCTAGTGATTCTATTTGTTCCTTCACGGCAGGTCTCACATCAGACGCTTCCACAATAGCGCCTAATCTTTTTGCAGTCGCAATCGCTTGCAGTCCTGTAACACCAGCACCTAAAATTAATACTCTCGCTGCTTTCACCGTGCCTGCTGCCGTCATAAGCATAGGCATAAATTTTTTATAAAATTGCGTAGCCAATAGTACAGATTTATAACCGGAGATATTTGCTTGTGAAGATAAAACATCCATGCTTTGAGCTCGCGAATTTCTTGGGAGTGCTTCGAGCGCAAAACATGTTAAGCCCTGATTGGCCATGATTTCTTTTAGTGAGTAATTAAAAGGCTCTAGCAAGCCAATAATAATAGTATCTTTTTTAAGGGATTTAATTTCATCGTGACTTGGTGCACGGACCTTAAGAATTATGTCTGTGTCGGTGATCTTACTCTTAGATTCAACGATTGCACCTTCATTTATAAAGTCTTGGTCTGAAATGTGTGCTTTTACTCCTGCATCTTTTTCAATAAAAACTTCGCATTTCATTTGAATTAATTTTTTAACAATTTCAGGCGTGATAGCTACACGATTTTCCCCATTAACTATTTCTTTAAAAATACCAATTTTCATTTATGGCTTCTTTTATAAATTAACTAATGAAGTTTGACTTGGGCTTCTGATCTGCGCGTAATTATTCGAGCTAACGACTGCAATGCCATACTCATGAATCCATGTAAGGCCATTAAATGCATTTTATAAAGTGATTGATACATCAAACGTGCAATGATGCCTTCAATAAACATAGAATCCCCTATGAGAGAGCCCATTAAATTACCAACGGTTGAATACGTCCCCAGGTTCACAAGCGAGCCATAGTCTTTATAAACGTAGCGAGGTAAATGTGTTTTTCCTTTAACACGCAACTTCATACTTTTAAAAAGAAGATTTGCTTGTTGATGCGCAGCCTGAGCTCTTGGAGGGACATATTGATCAGTACCATCGATCGGACATGCAGCACAATCTCCAAAAGCAAAAATTGAATCATCCTTCGTTGTTTGTAATGAACTATTGACCATTAATTGATTGATGCGATTAGTTTCTAACCCGTCAATATTCTTTAAGAAATCTGGCGCCTTGACACCCGCTGCCCAAACAACAAGGCCTGAGGAAATGATTTTTTTAGTGTGTGTCTTAATACCTTTTGCAGAAACTTCAGTCACACGCTCACCCAAATAAAGGTGAACATCTAACTTACGTAATTCTAATGCTACAGAGTTAGATAATTTTTTTGGGAGTGCTGGAAGTAAGCGAGAACTTGCTTCAATGATAGATATTTTAATATCACGATCAGGATTGACCCGATCAATACCGTATACAGTCATTTCCCGCGTGGCTTTATGAAGTTCTGCTGCAAGTTCGACACCTGTTGCTCCTGCGCCTACAATGACCACTTCAAGTTGGCCGGGTTGAATTGCTTTCTTTTGTGTTTGTGCTTTTAAAATAGCATGATGTAATTTTTGATGAAATACTTCAGCTTGCGCTTGTGTGTCTAATGCGATTGAGTGTTCTGCTGCACCTTTAATACCAAAATCGTTCGTAGTACTGCCTACAGATATAATCAATGTATCGTATTGAAAACTTCTTCTTGGAATAATTTCTTCACCATCTTCATCGATATACGCTGAAATCGATACTTCTTTCTTACGACGATTGAGTCGATCCATGCGGCCTAAGCGAAAACGAAAGTGATGCCAGTGGGCTTGTGCCATGTATTCCAATTCATGCTTATCAGGGTTCATACTCCCTGCAGCAATTTCGTGAAGGAGGGGTTTCCACACGTGTGTCTTCGTGCAATCAATCAAAGTGATTTCAGCTTTTTTATTTTTACCTAATGTATCGACTAATTTAGTTGCAAGCTCAAGGCCGCCAGCACCACCACCTACTATCACAATCTTATGCATTTCGCTTCCTTAAATACAGACAATAAAAAAACCACTACTGCAATTATACAGGAGTGGTTTTTTCATTAATTTTCTAGAAGTTGCCTAGATGATTTCAAATTACTCGTTACCTGTAAGTCCTTTTCCTTGCGTGCGAACCCAAGCAATAACTTTTAAAAGTTCATCCACCTTAAGTCCGTTTGTAGGATCCGTAGCATCCATAACACCCAAACCTTTTCCACCCATACCACCGTTTGTACCATGCCATAAAGTTTCAAACATACCTTTGTTTGTTGCATCTTTAGGGTAGCGGAATGTAGGACCTACTAAACCCGGGCCTACTTGACCCTTTGCATCGCCACCATGGCATTGCGTGCATGAGTAAAGTCCGAAAAGCTTTTTACCTTTCGCTTCAGCTTCTGCATTACCAACATATGAATTTTTACCAGTAGCTAAAAATTCTTTTGCTGCCGGCGTATCAAAGAGAGCTGGATCAAGTTTAAACGTACTTCCATCTGTTGTTTTTACAAATGAAACATCAGCAGATGCCACACCTGCAATTGTCATCATAGAAACTAAAAGTGATGACATGAATACTTTTTTTACTAACATAATTTCTCCTAAAAATTGCGTTAACCTTGAAGGCTGTTCGCTCCATGATATAAATTCTAAAAACTGTTTTATCTTCCAAAAAATCTAAGAAAACATACACTAATATTACTCATTTTTTGTTATAAAGTCACCCTTTTGGAGTGAATTTTTTTTGAACTTTACTTGCCTGTCTTGTCTCCCATCACCACTGGCACATGAGGGATGCCGTAATCATCTAAAATCTTCATAATTTTAGATTGGTTTCGATCAAGGGCACCTTGAATCATTTCCATTCGGTCTTTATCTTTCTTTCTTACTGCGAGAGAAACATTAAATTCTGATTTGCCTTTTTGAGTATCAAATGAATTTCGTTCAGATTTAAATTCAGGAAGTGGGACAATTACTAAAGGCTCCTTGGCGGCTTTTGCATAGTAGCCTCCTATAGGTCCCCATATAATAGCAACATCAATTTTTCCCGCGACTAAATCATCGATCATATGACCTGGTGATAAATTTAGATCTCTTTGTAATCGGTAAGGACGAGCATTCCCCATAAGATCATGATCGCGCAATGCAATGGTGGGTGGGCTTTCACCTACAATACCAATAATACCTTTTCTTAAATCTTCTGAATCCCAATCTTTAATATTGTAGTTACTTGATTTTCGATACACGAATACATAGCCGGAGCGATAATAAGGCTTTGAAGTGCGCAATGAATCGACATCTGATCCCATCCCAATAATCACATCACAGCGTTGCGCATTAATCGTGTTTCTTAAATAGCCCTGACGATCAAGCCAAAATTCATAACCCAGCTCCTTGCCTAGATCTTTTGCTAAAACTTCTGCAATTTTATTTTCAAAGCCCTCACCTTTTTGATTTGAGTAAGGTAAATTTTCTGGGTCAGCACACACTCTAAATTCTTTATCTACAGGGGTTCGATATGGCATACCAGGTAAACCATCTTCACGCTCCTGTCCTGCAGCAAACGCATTCCCCACAAAAGCTATATTCATTACATATAAAAACATCATTATTTTTTTAAACATTTTTTTCCTTACAAGTTAAATATCATGGGCCCTATAAAAAAAACACCCCACTCGAAAGTGGGGTGTTTATAGGACATACTAACTAACAGTTAGTTCTATAAAAAATCTTTCGATTAATTATAGGCTAAATACTGTTAAAGCACCGCCGCCAGGAGCAGCATTGTAC
>JAPLQN010000011.1 GCA_026399645.1 Candidatus Methylopumilus sp.
GCAAGACGAGTTGCGCTTGCAAGAGCCATTGCATTAGACCCGGATATTATTATGTATGACGAGCCTTTTGCAGGATTAGACCCTATTTCTATGGCAGTGATTTGTGATCTTATTAGAACGCTCAACGATGCGTTAGGGGCAACTTCAATTATTGTGACGCATGATGTGGAAGAAGCTTTTTCTTTTGCGGACTATATTTATTTTATTGCAGACGGAGTCGTCGCCGCAGAGGGCTCACCTAAAGAACTATCAAAATCTAAACTCCCTTTTGTGCATCAATTTGTTCATGGTGAAAAAGATGGCCCCGTACCATTTCATTACAATGCACCTAGTTACAAAAAAGATATTTACGAGCCTGTTTAATTATGAAACCAATTTTTAAAATTTTAAGCAGTTTAGGCAACCAAGTAACTTCAAGAATTTGGCGTCTTGGCTCTGCTGCCCGTTTGTTTTTATTAACCTTAATTTATTCAGGCGAAAGTTTTAGACGTATTCATTTAACAATCCGCGAAATTTATTTCACTGGCGTGATGTCTTTAATTATTATTATAGTGTCTGCTTTCTTCGTAGGCATGGTCTTAGGTTTGCAAGGGTATTACACACTCCAAAAATATGGTTCGTCAGAATCCATTGGTGTTTTGGTAGCATTAGCGCTTTTAAGAGAGCTTGGACCTGTTGTAACCGCACTTTTATTTGCTGGTAGAGCTGGAACTGCAATTACTGCTGAAATTGGTTTAATGAAGGCTACCGAGCAATTATCGGCTATGGAAATGATGGCCGTTAGCCCTATTGCAAGGATTATTGGACCAAGATTTTGGGCGGGCGTCATTTCAATGCCTATATTAGCTTCCATTTTTTCAATGGTGGGTGTGATGGGCGGTTATTTGGTTGCAGTGCCAATTATCGGCGTGGATCATGGTGCATTTTGGTCACAAATGAATGTGAATGTTGATTTTAGATTTGATGTGGTTAATGGATTGATTAAGAGCTTTGTATTTGGAGTTGCTTGTACGATTATTGCCCTCTATGAAGGCTTCGACGCCCCTCCAACAGCTGAAGGTGTTAGTCGAGCCACTACAAGAACTGTCGTCACCTCTTCATTGACTGTTTTGGGATTAGATTTTATTTTAACTTCGTTTATGATTGCGCATTAATATAGGATTGGAGCAAATATGGATAAGACAACATTAGATATTTGGGTAGGTTTATTTGTGGCGATTGGCATTGCGGCACTTATGGGTCTTGCAATGAAGGTAGGCAACCTGACAAGCAATACACTAGGCGAAACTTATGCGGTTACAGCAAATTATGAGAATATTGGGGGCCTTAAACCAAGAGCGCCTGTTAAGAGCTCTGGCGTTGTCGTAGGTCGTATTGATAATATCAAATTTGATACCAAAGCTTATCAAGCTGTTGTAACTTTAAAAATAGACAAACGATATCCGTTTCCTAAAGATACTTTCGCAAATATTTATACATCAGGATTGTTAGGCGAACAATATATTAGTCTTGAAGCTGGCGGAGACGAGAACTTTCTGAAAGAGGGAGATCGCATTTCTAAGACTCAAGATGCAGTTGTATTAGAAAAACTCATCAGTCAGTTCTTGTATAATAAAGCCACTGAAGAGCCTAAAAAATAATTAAAATTTAAAAGGAATTTTAAAAATATGAAAAAGTTTTTATTAGTGATTTTAACTTTAATAATGTCGATGAGCATATTTGCTGCAGAGGCGCCGGATGCGTTTGTTAAAAAAACAGCCGATGAAATTTTTGAAATTTTAAAAACCGATAAAGATTTGAAAGCAGGTAATAAAGAAAAAGCTTACAAAATTACTGAAGAGAAGATATTACCTTACTTTAATTTTGATCGTATTTCTAAGCTTGTATTAGGTAAAGCATATCCAGCCGCAACAAAAGAAGAGCAGGAAGCCTTTAAAAGAGAATTTAGAACCATGCTTGTAAAAACTTATGGCAGTGCATTATTAAAATTTAAAGATCATACGCTCAACTATAAGCCAGCCCGATTTGAGCCCACTGACGAAGAAGTGTTAATTAAAACAGAGGTCTTACAGCCAGGGGCACCACCTTTACCTATTGATTACATGCTTGAAAAAGATGGTAATTCATGGAAAGTTTTTGATATTATTATTGAAGGTGTGAGTTTAGTAACAAATTATCGTGGCCAATTTGGCAATGAAATTCGACAAAATGGAATGGCTTCTCTTATTGCAAAACTTGCCGAGAAGAATGCTAATTACGATAAGTCCGCTAATAAATGATCGACTTTGATAAAAATCAATGGAATTTAAGTGGCGATCTTACGATTGAAAAGATACCTTCTATTATTGATTTAATTAACAAACAAAAAGCGGATAAAAAAACGACAATTGATTTTTCAAAAGTGACTTCAATTGACACTTCGACCTTAAGTTTAATTTTTGAATTACAACGACAAGCCAAAACAAATAAATCACATTTTATCTTTAAGAATCTACCAAAGAATTTAAATAGTCTTGCTAAATTATATGGAGTGGAAGATCTTGTATCTTCCCTTCATTAAACCTTCCCTCTTAAATTTCATTTTAAGAAACTTTCAGCATTTATTCCAATGAAAAAAGCCATTGTATTTAATAAAGTTAAAAAGAACTTCGGTAAATTAGAGGCTCTCAAGGGTATTGATTTAGTTATTGAAGAAGGCGAATTTTTTGCGCTGCTAGGGCCGAACGGTGCCGGTAAATCAACGCTTATTAATATTCTAGCCGGGCTTGCAAAACCATCTTCAGGTTCAATCAAAGTCATGGGGTATGACGTCATTCAAGATTATCAAAATGCTAGAAGATCGCTTGGTGTCGTGCCCCAAGAATTAGTATTCGACCCTTTTTTTAATGTACGTGAAATGCTTAGATTTCAAGCTGGCTATTTTGGCAAGGGCCGAGAAAATGATGACTGGATAGATGAAGTGATTGAGGGTCTTGATCTTCAAGAAAAGGCTAATACAAATATGAGAATGCTTTCTGGCGGTATGAAAAGGAGAGCTTTAATTGCGCAAGCGCTTGTTCATAAACCCCCGGTCATTGTTCTAGATGAGCCGACTGCAGGAGTAGACGTAGAACTTAGAAATAAACTATGGCAGTTTATTAAAAAATTGAATCAAAGTGGCCACACTATTGTTCTGACTACACATTATTTAGAAGAAGCTGAGACGTTATGTAGCAGAGTAGCCATGATGGACCAGGGCAAAGTAGTTGCGTTAGATAAAACGAGAAATTTATTAAAGCGCTTTTCAGCAAAAAATTTAAACCTTCGTTTAGATTTAAAGAGAAAAAAAATTCCAGTAAACATTCAAAAGTTTATTCAGTCGACAGATCATAATTTCATAACGTTCTTACTTGAAGAAATAGCAGAAGTAGAATTTATTATGGGTGAATTAAAAAAATCAAAGATAAAAATATTGGATATGGAGCTAACAAATTCTGATTTAGAAAATGTCTTCTTGAAACTTACTGGAAGCAAAAGATGATCAATTTTAAAAATGAATTTTTAGGTACGTGGACACTCCTTAAAAAAGAACTATTAAGATTTTGGCGGGTAGTTTTTCAGACAGTGGCAGCTCCAGTTATTACTGCAGTTCTTTACTTACTTATTTTCTCTCACGTCTTAGCAGATCATGTAAAAGTTTACGATAATGTTGAGTACACTGCGTTTCTTATTCCAGGATTGATTATGATGTCCTTATTGCAAAATTCGTTTGCAAATAGCTCATCAAGCCTTATTCAGTCGAAAGTCATGGGGAATATTGTATTTATTTTATTAACACCCATCACCTATCTTCAATTTTTCTTAGCCTTCTTAATAGCTTCAATTGTGAGGGGTATTTTTGTAGGCGTTTGTATTTACGTATTTGCTCTTTTTTATGTAGATTTACCTATGTTGCACCCATGGATTATTTTTGGATTCGCAATGATTGGAGGTGCTTTACTCGGAACATTTGGCATCATTACAGGCATATGGGCGCATCGTTTTGACCAAATGGCAGTTTTCCAAAATTTTGTGATCATGCCATTATCCTTTTTATCGGGGGTATTTTATTCAATTCATTCCTTGCCACCTTTTTGGCAAAAGTTATCCCAGTTGAATCCTTTCTTTTATATGATTGATGGTTTCCGATACGGTTTTTTTGGGCAATCCGACGTTGCTCCATTGTTAAGTTTTTCAATCGTAACCTTCTTTTTCATTGTGTTAGCTTTCATTACCTTAGGAATGTTAAAATCCGGCTATAAATTAAGAAGTTAAAATATGACCGCTGACGATATTAAACAATCGATTAATGTAAAACTTGAGTGTGAGTTTATTGAAATTTTAGGTGAGGATGGCACTCATTTTGAAGGCACGATTGTGAGTCGGTTATTTGAAGGATTAAATCGCGTTAAACAACACCAAATGGTATTTAATGCTTTAGGCGATAAGATGAAAAGTGACATTCATGCTTTATCTATGAAGACCTATACATTAAATGAATGGAATCAATTAAAAACGTAATTTTGAGGAGTAAAGCATGAGTGCGCAAGATCAGATACAAAAAACGATTAATGAACATAATGTAGTTTTATACATGAAAGGAAGTCCCAAATTTCCTCAGTGTGGGTTTTCAAGCCTAGCAACTCAAATTTTAGATGCTTGTGATGCTGATTTTCATGCTGTTGACGTATTGCAAGACCCGGAAATCAGAGAAGGCATCAAAGTCTTTGCTAATTGGCCAACTATTCCACAGCTTTATATTCATGGGGAATTTATTGGCGGTGCTGACATTATAAAAGAGATGTATGAAACTGGAGAATTATTAAAGCTACTAAAGGCTAATTCATAACTTGGATAAGTTAGTTATTCAAGGACAGTCCCCTCTTCACGGCGAGCTTGAAATATCAGGCGCAAAAAACGCAGCCTTACCTATACTTATTGCATCTCTTCTTACTGAAGACACATTATCGTTAGCACATGTACCTCATCTTCAAGACGTTAATACAGCTAAGTCTTTACTTAAATATATGGGCGTTGATATCCAGGTTGAAAACGACAAAACTGAATTAACTGCAAAAGAAATTACTAATAAAAATGCACCTTATGAGCGAGTTAAAACAATGCGCGCTTCTATTCTTGTATTAGGCCCTTTGCTCGCAAGATTTGGTGAAGCCCGAGTTTCATTACCGGGAGGTTGTGCCATTGGATCTAGGCCTGTTGATATCCATATCAAAGGGCTTCAGGCAATGGGCGCAAAAATAGATATTCACAATGGCTATATTGAGGCTTCGACAAAACATTTACCAAAATCGAAGTTACAAGGCTGTAAATTTTATATGGATATTGTGACTGTTACAGGTACCGAAAATTTAATGATGGCCGCCTCATTGGCTGAAGGGGTTACTATTTTAGAGAATGCTGCTAAGGAGCCTGAAGTTGTAGATCTTGGGCAATGCTTAAATAAAATGGGTGCAAAGATTAAAGGTCTAGGGACTGA
>JAPLQN010000077.1 GCA_026399645.1 Candidatus Methylopumilus sp.
ATTTTCATTACTCATGCGTAAGTATCACTTTTAGTTAAATAATTTATTGCGTAATCCTCAACACCTTCTTCAATGCTAAGAAAAGGCTTTGTGTATCCAGCATCTTTTAGTTTTTTTATATTAGCTTCAGTAAAGTACTGGTATTTTCCCTTAAGATCATTTGGCATATCAATATATTTAATTGTATTTAGATCGCCCTCAACACTTTTCACAAGGGATTCAGCAAGCGCTTTAAAACTTGAAGCTTTTCCTGTGCCTACATTATAGATACCTGAATGTTTTTTGTGACTTAAAAAATGTAAAACAGCTGCTGCAGCATCCTTTACATATACAAAATCTCTTAATTGCATACCATCTTTATAGTCGGGATGATCGCTCTTGAAGAGTCTAATTTCACCCTCTGTTTTAAGTTGATTAAATGAATGAAATACAACGCTTGCCATTCTATCTTTATGATACTCGTTTGGACCATAGACATTAAAGAATTTAAATCCACACCATTGAGGTGGTGTTTTTTCTTTTGCAAGGACTTGTTGGACCACCCATTGATCGAAAAATTGTTTTGAATAACCATAAGCATTTAGAGGCCTTAGTTTTCGAAGTTCCTCTTCATTGTCATCATAGCCGAATTCTCCTCCGCCATAAGTAGCTGCTGAGCTTGCATAAAGAAAAGGCACGTTATGATCGCTTGCATAGCGCCATAGATTTTGACTGTAACGAATATTCTGGTTTAAAAGCTTATTAAAATCTGTTTCGGTTGTAGCACTGATAGCGCCCATATGAATAATGGCTTCAATCTCTGGTTTTTTTTCAAGCCAAGGAAAAAGATCATCTTTATCAAGGTAATCAATATACGTTCGCTTGCTTAAATTGTTCCATTGATCTGGATGCTGAATATCATCGACGACGATGATATCTTTTCTGTCGAGAATGCTATTCAGATGCCAAGCAATGATACTTCCAATCATGCCAGCTCCACCCGTAAGTATTATCATAATGAGATTGTCTTTAAATAATTAAGACTTTTTCTGTTCTAAAAGCGCAACTCTTTTTTTAGTGATTGCTGAATTGTTAGCTTCTTTTTTAGCTGTCCAGTTTTTATCAATCCAGCCTTGTAAATTTTCTAAAATTATACCTTGCATCGCATCGATCCAATCTGGATTGTCATTGAGAGCAGGAATATAACTAAAGCTTTTGCCGCCATTACTTAAGAAAATATGCCTACCCTCAATATTAATTTCTTCTAAGGTTTCTAAGCAGTCACTAGAGAAGCCTGGGCAAATCACATGAACATTCTTTTCTTTCTTTTTTCCGAGATCAGCCATCATTTCAGCGTAATAAGGTTTTAGCCATTCAGCTCTCCCAAAGCGAGACTGGAAAGAGACTATATATTCGCTTTCCTTTAGTTTTAATGCCTCGGCAAGTAAGCGGGCAGTTTTATAGCATTCACAATGATAAGGATCGCCTTGCATGAGTGATTTTTTTGGAATGCCATGAAAGCTCATGACTAACTTTGTGGGCTTTCCATTTTTTTTCCAGAATTGCAGGACAGATAATTTAAGCGCATTAATATAAAGAGGATGGTCGTGGTAATTCCTAACGGTTCTGACTCCTGGCACATTTCTTGTTTTAAGAAGTGCACGCCATAGCGCGTCCATTGCTGATGCACTTGATGAAGCAGCATACTGAGGATAGAGCGGAAGCAAGAGAATTTTAGTGCAATTCTTTTCTTTTAATTTGAGGACCGCATTTTTCATTGAAGGATTGCCATAGGACATGCCTAATTCAATTTCAATAGGCTGAGATACTGACTTTTTAATTTTTGTGGTTAATGCTTTTGTTTGATTTGAAGCATTAACTAAAAGAGGAGAGCCTTTTTTAGTCCAAACTTTCGCATATTTCTTTGCTGAACTACCTGGTCTAAATACTAAGATAATGAAATGAAGTATCCAGCACCAAATAAATCGAGGCACTTCGACTACTCTTCGATCCATAAGAAATTGTTGTAAATATTTTCTTACGGCATGCGTACCCAGAGAATCAGGGGTTCCTAAGTTTGCGAGGATCACACCTATTTTTGGTGGATCACCATGTTGGTATTGCGGTTCTTTTGTAAAGTAATTCATTTTAGTGTTGACTCAGTGCGTTAGAAAGAAGTTTTGCTGTGATATCGACAATGGGAATGACTCTTTCGTAAGCCATTCTTGTAGGGCCAATCACGCCTAGGGTACCCACAATTTCACCATCTGTTTCATAAGGAGATGTAACAAGACTACATTCATCTAGAGAAGAATAGCCCGACTCATTTCCAATAAATATTTGAATACCTTCTCCCAGCTGGCTTTGATCAAGAAGTTTCATAAGTGCTGTTCGTTTTTCAAATATCTCAAAAATTTTTCTTAAGCTCGATATATTTTTTGCGAGCTCTTCAGATTGGATCAGGTTATTTTGACCTGTGATCACGATCGATTCACTCTCTGGCGAAATGACATCATTACCAACTTCAATAGCTGCTGTCATAAGTTTAATCATATCAGCATGCATTTTAGATAATTCGTCCACGAGTGTATCTTTGACTTTAGCAAAAGTATTGCCACTAAAGTTGTGATTAAAATAATTTGCAGCCTCAACTAGGTCATCATGAGTGTAGTGCTTTTCTGTCATGACAATTCTGTTTTGAACATTGCCATCATTCGTGACAATGATGACAAGAATTTTTTTCTCAGATAGACCTATAAATTCTAAATGTTTAAAGGTTGTTTTCTTAGCTTTAGGAATAAGAACTACACCCGCAAAATGAGTCAGTGTTGATAAGATATCCGCAGCATTACTAATAATTTTTTTATTGTCACCAATATTCATTTGATCTTTTAATGAGCGAATGACTTTGTCGTCCAAAGGTTTTACAGTTAGAAGAGAATCTACAAAGAGTCTGTAACCTAATTGCGTAGGAATTCTTCCTGCTGAAGTATGGGGACTTGTGATAAAACCCAGATCTTCTAGATCTTTCATAGTATTACGAATAGAAGCTGGACTTAAGTCAAGGCCTGACGATTGAGAGAGGGTTCTAGATCCCACAGGCTGCCCATCATAAATATGTTGCTCGATGAGGGTTTTTAGAAGAATTTGGGCGCGCTTATCTAGCATCATCAAATAGAGTTATTCATATAAATCGATATGCTTTAAAATAGTCAATAAAGCCTAATTTTCATAGTGTAATAAGCCATTCTAGCATGCAGTACTTTTGTAAATGAATGCTTAATATACTAAGTTTTTCTTTATTAAATTGCTATATATTCTTTCATCTTAAGTATGCTTTAATTCAATTATGGAAAGTCTCTATAAATCAGTCGCAATTATCGGAAAATATACGAGCGGAAGTGAATCTTCTGACATTGAATCTCAGCTTTTAGAGCTCGCTCAATATTTGACGAATAAGCATATCAATATTTATATTGAGGCTAAAACACACCGGTCCGGAAAATTTCAAGCATTTAAGGCTATTGACCTAGAGGAAATTGGGGAAAAAGCTGATCTCGCAATCGTTATAGGTGGCGATGGGACGATGTTGGGGGTTGCAAGATCGCTTGTGAATTTTGACATCCCATTAATAGGTATTAACCAAGGCCGTTTTGGGTTTTTAGCAGATCTAAATACAAGCAATATGTTTGAATCTATTGATGAAATATTTCAAGGCTCTTCTTATAAAGACAAAAGAATGTTGTTGCAGTCTAAAATTTTTAGAGGTTCAAAATGTATTCATGAATCATTAGCACTTAATGATGTTGTAGTAAAAAGTGGATCCCGCTTAATTGAATTGGAAGTTTCTATTAATGGCAGTTTTGTTCACAAGCAAAGATCAGACGGACTTGTTGTGACGACACCAACTGGCACAACTGCTTATGCACTGTCTGCTGGAGGACCGATTCTTCACCCTGAATTGGAGGCAATTTCTATCGTGCCTATTAGTCCGCATACATTAAGTAATCGCCCAATTGCAGTGAGCAGTAAAAGTATTATTGAAATTCATATAGTGAGCATGGATGAATCTTATTTAAGTATTGATGGACAGCTTAAAGTGCCGCTTGAGATTCATGATCGCGTGGAAATTATTCGTGCAGAAAAAATGATCACGTTTCTTCATCCAAAAGACTACTGTTATTTTGAGATGCTTAGAAAAAAATTAAACTGGGGTTAATAAAGCGCTATGTTAATTAATCTCTCTATCCTTGATTTTGTCATTGTCGACAAAATGAGCTTAGATTTTAAATCTGGTTTTTCAGCATTAACTGGCGAAACAGGCGCTGGAAAGTCTATCCTTATTGATGCTTTGTCTTTAGCCTTAGGGCAAAGAAACGAAGGTGGAGTCGTCAGACTTCATCAAGATAAAGCTGATATCAGTGCTATCTTTGATATCAAACATAATCAAGAAGTGATTAACTGGTTAGAGGAAAATGAACTGGAGTCTGATGGCGCTGAACTTATTTTAAGAAGAGTCATTCATGCTGACGGTAAATCAAGGGCTTTTATTAACGGCAAGGTAGCTACACTCCAACAACTAAAAGAATTAGGCGAATCCCTCGTTGATATCTATAGTCAAAATTCTCACCACTCACTTTTAAAATTAAGTGCACAAAGACAAATTCTAGATAATTTTGGTGGCCACTCAGATTTAGCAGCCACGACTTTTCAACTTTATCAAGCATGGCATAAGCTTTATGTGCAAAAAACTGAGTACGAAAAAAATGCGCAAATCTATAGTGATGAACTTGCAGAATTAAGAGATAAATTACGAGAATTAAAACAATTTTCATTCACCCCGGGTGACTGGGAAACCTTGCAACAAGATCATGTCATGATGTCTCATGGCAATGAACTCATTGAGGATGTTAATCTTTGTATTGAGCTTTTAGAAAAAGATGAAACGGCAATTTCTGATAGGCTTCATTTAGTGCAGCAGAAAATTTCTCATGCGCTTAGTATTGATGAAAAATTAAAAGAATCTTCGGATCTCATTGATTCAATCAATATTCAAACAGAAGAGCTACTTCGTTCACTTAACAGATATTTACAAAAAATTGATTTAGATCCAGAGAGACTTAAAGATATTGAAGCGCGGATTCAAGCGATTCATAATTTTGGTAGGAAGCATCGTATTAAGCCTGAAGATTTTGAGTCAACATTGCTCACCTGGCAAGCTCGTATGGACGAACTCGAATCTTTTCAATCAGATGAAGGTATTGATGCTAAAGAAAAAGCAGCCCTTGAAGCTTTTAACAAAAGTGCTGAATTATTAAGTAAGGCAAGAAAGACTGCATCAGAAACTTTAAGTCAAAATATTACTGCGGCCATGCAAAAATTATCCTTTAGCCATGGAAGCTTTGAAGTCAAACTCACATCCCAAGATCCAACGGCGCACGGATTAGAACAAATTGAATTTTTGGTGGCATCTCATTTGGGTGCAGAATCAAGACCAATTCATAAAGCAGCTTCAGGTGGTGAGCTTTCTCGTCTTAGTCTTGCAATTCGTGTCGCATCTATTTCAAAGGCGAATGTGCCCTGCATGATTTTTGATGAAGTGGATGTAGGTATTGGAGGAAGTGTGGCGGAAATTGTAGGTAAGCTTCTAAAAGAACTAGGTCATCACGATCAAAGACAAGTTTTAGTCATTACACATCTAGCGCAAGTAGCATCATTGGCGATCCATCATTACAAAGTATCTAAGACTCAAGAAAATAATCAGACCCTCAGCCACATTCATTTGATGGATGACAAAATGCGAATCGATGAAATTGCGAGGATGTTAGGCGGGATATCGATTACTGATACAAC
Organism: Candidatus Methylopumilus sp.; assembly: GCA_026399645.1. Lineage (GTDB taxonomy): Bacteria > Pseudomonadota > Gammaproteobacteria > Burkholderiales > Methylophilaceae > Methylopumilus. The sequence continues at coordinate 5,833 of JAPLQN010000077.1, forward strand.
AAGGGCGCACGCGAAAGAAATGTTGCAGGCTTAGACTTTGTTGGGACAGGGGTTTTTATTGCATTTAGCATAGATATAAAGCGAATGTTCTTGGATAGTAAATCCCTTTTTAGTCGCAATAATTTTCTGTCTTTTTTCAATCTCATCATCACAAAATTCTTCTACATGACCACATTGCATACAAACAAGATGATCGTGATGTTGAGA
>JAPLQN010000047.1 GCA_026399645.1 Candidatus Methylopumilus sp.
AAATTTGACGGCAATTACATTTTTTGAGCGTCACCTCACACATAACAATGTCGTCTCCGGCTTATAGGGCGACTCTTTACTACAACTAAGCAATGAAATTCATTATCAACGTAATTGATGATCAATCAAACTCTGGCAGACCAGCTGAAATGGCTGAGATAAATAAGTTTAATGATCAACTGCGGGTCAATGGGCAATTTATCTTTGCAGGCGGCCTTGCTGCTCCAGAGAGTGCAGATGTGATTGATAATCGAAATGATGCGAATTTGTCTACAGGAAAACCACTATTTGCTAACAAAGAGAACTTCTCTGGTTTTTGGTTGATCCAAGCAGAAAGTATTGAAGTAGCAAGAAAGTTAGCATTTGCTGGATCTAAGGCATGTAATCGTAAGGTTGAGCTTCGACCCTTGCTTGGATAAGTATTTAACTTACTTTAGATCTAACCATTTCTTTCGTTCAGCTTTAGGTAATTTCTCAATTGCATAGCGAAGGGAAGTTCTACCCATCTTGTGTGAGTTATCTTTTAGAAAGCTTCTAAGCAGTGAAGTATTTTTCTTGCCAACCTCACGAAGTGCCCAACCAGAGGCTTTTTGAATCAAATCATGCTTGTCATCAAGGAGCATTTTCACAATTGTGATGGTGGGCTTTAGCTCTCTTTTTCTGATGTAAGCAAAGGTAAAGAGAATGGCGCTACGCCTTTGCCATAAATCCTTACTCTTTGCTAACTTCTTTAATAATTGCATGGAATCTGATCTTGGGATCAAATATCCACCCATTATTGGGGCGGTGACATCTACTAGATCCCAATTATTTACCCTGCCCTTTTTAATTTGTTTTAGGTAAAAATCAAATAACCTCTTCTGTGCTGCTTCACCCTTAGCTCGCTTATATTGCATAGTAATAATTACTAATCCACATAGCCTTACCTCATGGAGTTTGGAGGAGGTTAATTTCTCAATCTCAGATAAAGAAAGTAGTTGATACTTTCTAGCAATCTGCCTGATTACTGGCACTCTCACACCAATAAATACATCGCCATACCCATATTCACCCTTTGCAGTTTTAAAAAAGCGCTGAGCAAGAATTGCTTGGGATTTATTAGATTTCTTCTTTAACTCATTTATTGCATTACTAGCACGCATTTCTACCTAGTCTTCCTTAGTAATGATCCACCTTTTATATGGACCACTCTTAAACTCAAAAACCTCAACTGGTTTATTGCGATAGATGATGGTGAAATCTTTTCCATTCTTATATCGCATCGTGCCAAGCAATAGATAGAAGGGAATTGCAGTACCTGGGGCTCTAACACCTTTAAGAAGGCCAGATCGCCATGGATTTTCAACAACTTTTCGAGAGATTAAATCTGATTTACTGGCAATTAAATCACCATGCAGGGCTGCTAATTTTTCACCGATTGAAAGAGAAAGCTTTATCTCATCCCTACGATCAATAATCTTTGCCATAATCAAATAATAGTTTTTATTCAGTGCTACCACCGGCAATTATGATCAAATGAAGTGATTTACACACTGTGTAGCAGATAGAATTACTAGGTGAAAAGAAGATTAGCTGATGATCAACTTTCGATAATTACTGGCTTAGGACTTGGCTTCACACTTGCTATCCAAATCACAACCTTAACCGCATCTGATTTGTCAGATATTTATTCACAGATCACAACCGCTTCAAGGTTTTTCGCGCTCACCGGTTCATACCTTTCAATAGTTGGGT
>JAPLQN010000067.1 GCA_026399645.1 Candidatus Methylopumilus sp.
TAAAAAAGGCGATTCACTGCGTTCGCGGATTAAGCAAGTAGCCTCAGGTCGCTTTGGTGTGACTGCAGAATATTTAAGCTCAGCCGATCAAATTCAAATCAAAATGGCACAAGGTGCAAAACCTGGTGAAGGCGGACAACTCCCAGGTCATAAAGTGAGCGCTTATATTGCAAAACTTCGATTCTCAGTCCCGGGCGTGGGTCTTATTTCACCACCGCCGCATCACGACATTTATTCAATCGAAGATTTAGCACAACTTATTCATGATTTAAAAAATGCAAATCCAAGCGCAAGCATCTCAGTCAAACTGGTATCTGAAACGGGTGTGGGAACTGTGGCTGCAGGTGTTGCAAAAGCAAAATCTGATCACATTGTGATTGCAGGCCATGACGGCGGCACAGGTGCATCACCTATTTCATCGATTAAACATGCAGGGACGCCTTGGGAAATTGGACTCGCCGAAACACAACAAACGTTAGTACTAAATCGTTTACGTGGACGTGTCACTGTTCAAGTGGATGGACAAATGAAGACAGGTCGCGATGTAGTGATCGGCGCGCTCTTAGGTGCAGATGAGTTTGGTTTTGCAACAGCACCGCTCGTTGTTGAAGGTTGTATCATGATGCGTAAATGTCATTTAAATACATGCCCAGTCGGTGTGGCCACACAAGATCCAGAATTGCGAAAACGTTTTACAGGTCAGCCTGAACATGTAGTGAATTATTTCTTCTTCGTCGCCGAAGAGGTGCGTGAACTGATGGCATCTTTTGGTATCCGTAAATTTGATGATTTGATTGGTCGTACTGACTTACTCGATACACAAGCTAGTATTGAGCACTGGAAAATTCAAGGACTTGATTTTAGTAAAATTTTCTATCAGCCCAATATTGAAAAAGAAGTGTCTCGTCGACATAGCGAAGAGCAATCACACGGTCTTGAACTTGCACTTGATAACGAACTTATTAAATTATCAAAACCCGCATTAGAAAAACGTGAAAAAGTAACCATTAATTTACCGATTCAAAATACAAATCGTACCGTCGGCACCATGTTGTCTCATGAAATTGCAAAACGTTATGGTCATGAAGGTTTACCGCAAGACACCATTCAAATTACTTTAAATGGCACCGCTGGGCAAAGTTTTTCAGCATTCTTGGCACAAGGTATTTCTATGGAACTTATTGGCGAAGGCAATGACTATGTAGCTAAAGGTTTATGTGGAGGACGTGTCGTGATTAAACCTCCGAAAGCATTTAAAGTTAAGTCCCATGAAAATATTATTGTAGGTAACACGGTCATGTACGGTGCTACCACAGGAGAAAGTTATTTTAGTGGTGTGGCAGGAGAGCGTTTCTGTGTAAGGAATTCAGGGGCATCTGCAGTAGTTGAAGGTGTAGGAAATCATGGTTGTGAATACATGACAGGAGGTACCGTGGTCGTATTAGGTAATACGGGACAAAATTTTGCAGCAGGTATGTCAGGCGGTGTTGCTTATGTATATGATGAAGATGGTTTATTTGCAAAACGTTGCAATCCATCCATGGTGTCATTAGAAAAAGTAGAGACACAACAAGCGCAGGCTCATGTTCCTCAACATTTAAATCAACCCGATGAAGTGATTTTAAAAACACTTATTGAAAAACATCACAAATATACTGACAGTGAACGTGCAAAATTTATTTTAGATAACTGGGATAAGGAAAGAGCGCAATTTATTAAAGTGATGCCAAACGAATATAAACGTGCGTTGAATGAACTTCATGCGTCACTTACAAAGGAAGCTGCATAATGGGAAAAGTCACCGGCTTCATGGAATTTGATCGCATTAGCGAACAAAATATACCACCACAAGAACGCCTAAAAAATTATAAAGAATTTGTACTTCACCTAAGTGACGATGAAGCTAAAAAACAAGGCGCGCGTTGTATGGATTGCGGTATTCCATTTTGCACAACAGGTTGCCCAATTAATAACATCATTCCTGACTGGAACGATTTAATTTATAACCAAAATTGGGAAGAAGCGATAGAGGTTTTACATTCCACAAACAACTTTCCTGAATTTACGGGCCGTCTTTGCCCGGCTCCATGTGAAGCCGCTTGCACACTAAATATCAATGATGATGCCGTTGGTATTAAATCGATTGAGCATGCTATTATTGACAAGGCTTGGGAAAATAATTGGGTAAAACCTTTAATTCCAACATATAAAACTAATAAAAAAATTGCCATTGTGGGTTCTGGTCCAGCAGGCATGGCAGCGGCACAACAACTTGCTCGCGTCGGACATACAGTGACTGTGTATGAAAAAAATGATCGTATTGGCGGACTGCTTCGTTACGGTATCCCTGACTTCAAAATGGAAAAAACACACATCGATCGCCGAATGAAACAAATGGAAGCTGAAGGCGTTGTTTTCAAAGTGAACCAAAACATTGGTGAAAATGTGAAGCCTGAAGAGCTTACAAATAATTATGACGCAGTCATTTTAGCTGGTGGTGCCGAGCATCCGCGTGATCTTCCTGTTCCTGGACGCGAACTTAATGGCGTTATGTTTGCGATGAATTTCTTACCACTACAAAATAAAGTAGTGGCAGGGGATAAATTGCAAAACCAAATTTTAGCGACAGGTAAACATGTTGTCGTCATTGGTGGAGGAGACACAGGTTCTGATTGTGTGGGCACATCAAATCGTCATCATGCAACATCAGTCACACAGTTTGAGTTGATGCCGCAACCTCCGGTCAAAGAAAACAAAGAAATGGTATGGCCTAATTGGCCTTTAAAACTTCGCACATCGAGCTCTCATGAAGAAGGTTGTGAGCGTGATTGGTCGGTTACCACAAAAAGTTTTGTGGGTGAGAATGGTAATGTCAAAGAAATTATTGCAGCTCGAGTTGAATGGAAAGACGGCAAGATGGTGGAAGTTCCAAACTCAGAATTCACATTGAAAGCAGATCTTGTATTGCTCGCAATGGGATTTGTAAGTCCCCAACAAAAAATGCTAGATCTATTTGGTGTAGATAAAGATCAGCGTGGTAATGTGAAAGCTACGACAGAAGGTAAGGAGGCTTACATTACATCGAAAGCTAAAGTATTTGCAGCAGGTGATATCCGTCGTGGACAATCTCTAATTGTGTGGGCTATTCGTGAAGGCCGCCAATGTGCTCGCGCAGTAGATGAATTCTTAATGGGAACGTCTACCCTTCCACGTTAATTTTTAAAACTTTATTTTTTAAGTTTTAAAAATCATTTATGACTACACTTCAAAACGATACTTTCTTAAAAGCACTTCATCGACAACCTACGCCATACACACCTGTATGGATGATGCGTCAGGCAGGTCGTTATTTGCCGGAGTATCGTGCCACACGTCAAAAAGCCGGAGACTTTTTAAGTCTTTGTAAAAATCCAAATTTTGCAACTGAAGTGACATTACAGCCACTTGATCGATATCCACTTCTTGATACATCGATTTTATTTTCAGATATTTTGACAGTGCCTGATGCGATGGGATTAGGTTTATATTTTGTGGCAGGTGAGGGGCCTAAGTTTGAAAGGCCATTACGTGAAGAAGCGGATATTTATAACTTAAAAATTCCTGATATCGGTAAAGATTTGAAGTACGTGATTGATGCTGTGTCGCAAATTAAAAAAGCATTGCAAGGGCGTGTACCTTTAATTGGATTCTCAGGAAGTCCATGGACACTTGCCACTTATATGATTGAAGGCCAAGGTGGGACTGACTTTTTAACGATTAAAAAAATGGCTTACAGCCGTCCTGATTTGCTTCATCACATTTTAAAAACAACTACAGAAGTAGTGACGCAGTATTTAAATGCGCAAATTGAAGCGGGTGTTGATACGGTTATGATTTTTGATTCATGGGGTGGAGCTCTATCTCATCAAGGCTATTTAGAATTTTCATTGCCTTACATGAAAGTGATTTTGTCGAACTTAAAAATGATGAGTGACAAAAAAATTCCATCTATCATGTTCACTAAAGGTGGCGGTCTCTGGCTAGAAGATCAAGTCTCAGCAGGATCAGATGCCTTAGGCTTAGATTGGCAAACCGATATTAAAATGGCTAGAGAAAAAGTAGGCAATCGATTGGCCTTACAAGGTAATTTAGATCCAGCCATTCTGCTCTCAAAACCTGAAGCTATTGAGAAAGAAGTAAAACGAATATTGGATGGATATGGTCATGGGCATGGCCATATATTTAATTTAGGTCACGGTATTACTGAGCACACACCACCTGAGCATGTAGATGTGATGCTAAATACTGTGCGTGAATATAGCCAACAATTTCACACTCAATAATTAATTTGTATTTTGCTGAAGTCTAGCAATACGATCATCTAAACTTGGATGAGTTGAAAACAATTCTTTAAGTCCCCTACCTTGTTCACCTGAAACACCTAAAGCTGCAATTGATTTTGGCAAGGCACTTGATTCATATTGTGTTTTGAGACGCTGAAGTGCAGCAATCATTTTTTGATTTCCCGCAAGTTGCCCGCCGCCAATATCAGCTCTATATTCGCGTTGACGAGAAAACCACATGACAATGATTGAAGCTAGAACACCCAACAGTAATTCAGAAATAATCATTGTAATAAAAAATGCAGGACCAGTGCCTTGTCTAGTTTTGAAAACGACTTTATCCACCGTATAACCAATGACACGAGAAAAGAATAATACAAATGTATTCATGACACCCTGAATTAAAGTTAGTGTGACCATGTCGCCATTTGCAATGTGCGATATTTCATGACCTATGACTGCTTCTGCCTCATCTTTTGTCATCATCTCAAGTAGGCCTGAAGAAACGGCTACGAGAGAGCTATTGCGACTCATGCCAGTGGCAAAAGCGTTGACGACGGGAGAATTAAATATAGCAACTTCCGGCATCTGAATACCAACGGTTTCCGATTGTTTTTTGACTGTATTCATAAGCCAAATTTCATCAGGCGTCTTAGGGTTTTCAATCGTCACAGCACCCGACATTTTTTTTGCAGACCATTTTGAAATAGCGAGTGAAATGAAAGCACCACCAAAACCCATGACAGCTGCAAAAATTAATAGACTATTTAAATTAAGTCCATTCGCATTAAGAAAAGGTTCTACACCAAGCAGCCGCATGGTAACTGAAAGTACTAAAACGATTGCAAGATTGGTAACCAGAAAATAAAAGATACGCTTCATCTTAAAAATAGCCTTCGTTAGTTAGAAGTTTGATCAACAATTGCATTCACTTGGACTGACACCTTCTGACCTACACGGTATTTTGTTTGTGTCTCTTCTTCAAACTCATGACCGTTATATGAAAATACAGTGATATAGCCTTCTTGAGTTCTTTGGTAATTATCACGCTGTGTGCAACGCTCAGCATTGCGAGTATCCGCTGATGGATCATCATTTTGCATACGGTCACCTACGACCGCACCGACTGCTGCTCCTACTGCACCCGCAGCTACTTTTCCATTTCCTTTGCCTACGCGGCTACCAAGTAAGCCACCAGCGACGCCCCCAATAATGGCACCTGCAATACCTTTTTCCTTTGGAGGAGCAGTTTCAGATGTTGTTTGGCATGAAGAAATAGGGCGATTAACTTCGATATAGCGCGGCGTTACTCGTTTAACAGTTGCCATATCTGAAAAATCAGCGGCATAACCTAAAGTGCTTGTAAGAAGCGATAAAACAATCGCAATTTTTTTCATGTCATTTCCTTATGTTAGAGATCATTAAGATAAATCATTAATACATTAAGTTCAATTCTATAAAAAATTAATCTTCTTCTACAATAATTTTTTCAGAGAGACGAATCATACGCTCAATTGGGGTCACCCATACTAAACCATCGCCTTGTTGGCCTGTATGTGCAACTTCGACAATAATTTGTAAAATACCTTCTACCAGATCATCAGGTGTTAGCATTTGAATGAGAATTTTTGGTGTGTAGTCTGTGAGCTCTTGTTTTAAATCATCAGTGATTTTTTTTAAGCCGTGACCACAGCCATCTACCTTAGTGACTGTCATGCCAGGGAAATTTTTGAGATTTCTCATCGCTGAGCGAATTTTAGGTAGTCGATGAGGGGGAATGATGGCTTTAATTTCTTTCATAGTAGTAATCCTATCAATTTAAGCTTCAATATTTTTTTCTTCAAATTTTTTATAAAGCGTTGGTAAAACAAGCAGCGTTAATAAGGTTGAAGTAATAAGACCACCAATGACGACGATAGCAAGCGGTTTTTGAACTTCAGAGCCAGGGCCCGTCGAAAATAAAAATGGGACGAGTGCTAGAAGCGCAACTGTTGCTGTCATGAGAACAGGCCTTAATCTTTGTTTACAGCCCTCACGAATAGCATCCATTTGTGACATCCCTTCTGTGCGTAATTGTTGAATGCAGGTGATTAAAACAACACCATTTAAAACAGCAATGCCGCATAAGGCAATAAAACCAACAGACGCAGGCACTGAGAGATACTCCCCTGTGACAGCTAGCCCTAATACGCCACCAATAGCTGCGAAAGGAAGAACAGTAATAATCATCGTGGCATAACGAATGGAATTAAATAAAATGAACAGCAAGAAAAAGATGGCAAGAATAGTCACAGGCACAATGAGTGCGAGATGATTTAATGCGCGTTGCATATTTTCAAACTGTCCACCATAAACAAAATAATAACCATCAGGCAATTTTAATTTAGATTCTAATTTAGTTTGCAACTCGGCTACAAAACCCCCAAGATCTCTATCTCTAACGTTCATAGCCACAACAATTCTTCTTTTCGCATACTCTCGACTAATTTGAGCTGGACCATCTTTAATTTCAATAGAAGCTAAATCTCTTAATGCAATTTTAGACCCATTAGGAGAGGTAAGAAGTGTATTACTAATAGTTTCCACATCACTACGATGATCTTCAGGAAATCTTACTGCGGCACTAAAGCTTCTTTGACCTTCAAAAACTCGAGTTGCAATCTTTCCACCAATTGCAGTTTCAATCAGATCATTAACGTCAGACGCATTGAATCCATGGCGCGCAAGAGCTTGCCTATCTAGATTGATATTTAGATATCCTTGCCCTGATACTTTTTCAATTTTAATATCTGCCGCACCTTCAATATTTCCTGCTAATCTTGCCACATCATCTGCTTTAGATTTAAGAAGCTTAATATCCTCGCCGAATATTTTAACTGCTACGTCAGCTCTCACACCGGTAGACAGTTCAGCAACTCTTGCAGAGATAGGTTGCATCATGACAATTTGTGCTCCCAATAATGATTTCAATTTGTTTTGGATTTCTTGCGAGATAGTGTCTTGTGTCCAGCCTTTAGGCCATTCATCTTTATCTTTTAAACTTACCACTGCTTGTGATTCATTTTGAGATTGAGGATCCGCAGGACTTTCGCCCCGACCTATATTAGATACAACGCTTAAAACACCTGGGACACTTGTTATTTCTTTAGTGGCTTTTTTCTCCATATCAATGGACTCTTCCAAAGAAATATTGGGCATACGTGTAATACTTGCGACAAGCGTTCCTTCTTTCATTTCGGGAATAAAAGAAGTGCCTAAAAATGGTAATACAACAATAGATAATACGAAAACACTTACTGCAATCAAAATGGTTTTGACTTCATTATTCAATGATAGATCGAGCAATTTAAGATAAGGTGCTTTGATCACTTGAATAATTTTAGTGTCTTCACCGCTACCCCCTTTTAAAAAATACGAGCACAGCACAGGAGTGAGGGTGAAAGAAAGAATGAGTGAAATGAAAAGTGCTATTGCGATTGTGATTGCTAAAGGACTAAACATTTTTCCTTCCATACCAGTTAAAGTCATGAGCGGAATAAATACGAGAATAATAATGCCTACACCAAATAGAACAGGCTTACCTACCTCTGTAGCGGATTCCAATACCACTCGAAGCTTGCTATTAGATTTGTCATGCCCTAGCCGATGGAACGTATTTTCCACTACCACCACTGAGCCATCCACCATGAGACCGATTGCAATCGTGAGACCCCCCAGCGACATGAGATTTGCCGAGATACCTAAATAATTCATCGCAATAAATGTGATAAGTGGGGTTAAAAGTAAAGTCATGACCACAATTAAACTTGATCTCACATCACCCAAGAATAAAAATAGAATTGCAATAACGAGGATCACGCCCTCGATAAGTACCTTAATGACAGTAAATAATGCAGAATCAACAAGCTGACTTCGATCATAAAATGATTTGATTTGTAGGCCGCCAGGAAGCAATTTTTTTTCATTAATTTCATCGACTTTAGTTTTGATACGCGTCACAACTTCTTTCGCATTACCCCCCCTAATCATCATGACGATAGCTCCGACTGCTTCGGTGTCACCATTTTTAACTAAAGAACCTACACGCACTTCATGACCTAATTTGACTTCCGCGACATCCTTCATGAAGACAGGGACACCATTACGTTCCTTTAAAACAATAGAACGAATATCATCTAAATTTTGAATAAGACCTACACCGCGGATTAGAAACTGTTCATCAAACTGAGGAAGAACCCCTGCACCACTATTGGCATTGTTTTTGGCTAACGCCACA
>JAPLQN010000015.1 GCA_026399645.1 Candidatus Methylopumilus sp.
CAAACACTAACGGGATGACTCAGCCTGGAATTTGGCAAACATTCGTAGTTTTGGCCATTATTTATACTATTTTTATGATTTCAGGCTCTCTAGGCTATAGAGTGCCACCATCAGGATGGAAGCCGGCAGGATGGAATCCACCTAAGAATAAAAATAATAATATGATTTCGGTTAATCATGTGCATTTAAACAAGGCGCATAAAACGCCACAATTTTGGTTTTTGTGGATAGTTCTTTGTATGAATGTGTCAGCAGGTATAGGCATTATTGGAGCCGCAGCGCCAATGCTTCAAGAAACTTTTGGTGGTGCCTTAATTGGCCACTCAGATCTGGGTTTTGCAGATCTTAAAAAAGATGAGTCTTTATTGGCACTTGCAGCAGCTGTGGGCGCAGGATTTGTAGGTTTAATTTCTTTATTTAATATTTTTGGCCGGTTTTTCTGGGCTAGCATTTCAGATAAATTAGGAAGAAAACTGACTTATATTGTGTTTTTTACACTTGGTATCTTGATGTACGTCACCGCATCCTATATGACTGGATCAAAATCATTAGCGCTCTTTGCAGCATGTTTTTGTATTATTGCCTCTATGTACGGTGGTGGCTTTGCAACGATACCAGCTTACTTAGCAGACATGTTTGGAACTCAATTTGTGGGGGCAATTCATGGAAGAATCCTAACGGCTTGGTCAACTGCCGGTATATTAGGCCCTGTGATTGTAAATTATATGCATGATATGAGGGTTGAAGCACAGGTTCCTTTTTCAGAGATTTATTCGCCTATTTTTTATATATTAGCGAGCATGCTTGCCATCGGATTTATTGCAAATCTTATGGTAAGACCTGTGGACAATAAATTCTTTATGACTGATAAAGAGTTATTGGCTGAAAAAAAATTAGCACATGAAAAATTTATTTCAACAAAAGAGACTATTGGAAAAGCTGAAAAAACTCCATTAATAACTTTTCTTGCTTGGTCAGCTGTTGGTATGCCTATATCTTATGGGATATGGAGCACTATACAAAAGGCTTGGATATTGTTTCATTAACTTATATAAAAGGTAAAGATAGCTCTCATATAAGTTAAAATTACTTTTTTATTTAAAAGCAATACTAAAGGACTTAGCAAATTGAGAGAGATTTTGAAAAATTCAAATGGAGAATTATTCTCTATTGGTATTGTGATGTCAGAATTTAACCCGCATGTTGGCGAAGCGCTAGTTAAGGCATGTCATCAAGAGCTTCTTAACCTGGGTGTCAAAGATGACCGTATTGTATTAGCAAAAGTTCCTGGCGCCCTAGAAAGTCCTTTAGCTCTTAAAAAGATGGCGCAAACAAAAAATTTTGATGCACTTATTGCAATGGGCGCTGTAATAAGAGGCGAGACTTTTCATTTTGAAGTTGTAGCAAACCACTCAGCAAAATCAATTATGGATGTTCAATTAGAATTTAGTATGCCAATTGTTAATGCAATATTAACCACTGAAAATGATGAGCAGGCTATGGAGAGAGCATCAGTTAAAGGTAAAGAAGCTGCTCAAGTTGCTATACAAATGATTCATTTATTAAAGTCAGTCTAATGCTAGAAGTGCAACCTCTTAAAAAGAAAAAGAAGCTTGTCAATAATAGACGTAAGTCTAGAGAGCTTGTGATGAAAAGTATTTATCGCGGCATCATAAATCAGTTTGATATTAATCAAATTAAAAAAGATATCAAAGATGACCCTGATTACCTAAAGGCGGATGAAGTTTTTTATCACCATCTTTTTGATGGCATCATGAATAATATGGATCAAATAAATACTGAAATTTCAAGTTTTATTGATCGACCGATTGAAAAGCTAAGCCCTATCGAACATTCAATTCTGTGTATTTCAGCTTATGAGCTTATGTATGACCTACCAACTCCATATAAAGTGGCCATTAACGAAGGTGTTGAATTAGCCAAGACATTTAGTGGAATTGACGGGTATAAATATATCAATGGTGTGCTAGATAAAGTAGCTGAAAAAAGAAGACCATTAGAGTGTATAAAACATTAAAGTTGGTACGTTTTTATATCATGCAAATCTAGAGTTAAATAACTCCCCTGTTCATACCAGTCACCTAAAACAATGCGTTGCATTTGATGACCATCAAGATTAATTGAATGATAGTTTGGTCTATGTGTATGGCCATGAATAAATAAATCTGGGTAATTAAATTGAGTTAGGATTCGATTTACTTCGTCAGGATTTGCATCCATGATTTCTTCAGACTTATTTTTTTTATTTAATTCACTTTGCTTTCTAAATTCATTTGCAATGAGAATTCGCTCATGAAGAGGCTTTTTTAGAAATTCATTTTTCCATGATTCATCTCTAACTTTGTTTTTGAAAGATTGATACTCGGTGTCATCAGTACAAAGTGAATCTCCATGACATAGAAGTATTTTTTTGCCATAAATCTTGATAAGTGTTGGATCCTCTAATAAAACAGAGCCCGTCTTTTTTTCAAAGACAGGCCCAAGAAGAAAGTCTCTATTGCCATGCATTAAAAAAACCTTAATATGACGATCTGTTAATGCTTTGATGGCGCTGATTACATTTTCATGCTGCTTTGAATCATCACCTATCCAATATTCAAAAAGATCACCAAGTATGTATAGCGCATCGACTTGATTGGTTATTTTATTTATAAAATTTACGAAAGCATCAGTAATGCTCGGGCGACTTTCGCACAAGTGTATGTCTGATACAAAGATAGTTTTGTTAGGCAATATTAATCAATAGTGACATTGAGAATTGTTACTGCCTCAATAGGAACATCTTGATGGCCACCCGAATTGCCTGTTGCAACTTTTTGAATTTTATCCACAATGTCAGTACCTTCAGTGACTTTTCCAAAAACACAATAACCCCAACCATCTTGGCCCGGGTGATTTAAAAAATCATTATTATTTACATTAATAAAGAATTGGCTTGTGGCTGAATCGGGTATTGAAGTTCTAGCCATGGCAACGGTGTATTTATTATTTTTAAGGCCATTATTAGCCTCATTTTTAATAGGTTTTTCAGTGGCTTTCTGCTTCATCGAACCATCAAATCCACCGCCTTGAATCATAAAGCCATCAATGACTCTATGGAAAATAGTGCCATTATAGTAACCATTCTTAGCGTAACTTAAAAAGTTTGCAACAGTAATGGGCGCCTTATCAGATTCGAGCTCTAAAATGATATTGCCAAAATTGGTTGAGATTGTAATCACTTAAATTCCTTTATAAAATATTAGTTAATATGTTTTGCATTAATAATAATGACGGGCCTAATAGGCACATCAGAGAAGCCTTTGGAATTACCTGTTGGTAGCTGGCCAATTTTACGAACGACATTCATACCCTCAGTCACTTTGCCAAAAACACAATAGCCGATAGAGTTTGCCTCAGGACTTGTATAGTTTAAAAAATTATTGTCAATAAGATTTACAAAAAATTGAGCTGTTGCAGAGTTAGGATCATTTGTCCTTGCCATAGCAAGAGTTCCCGCGCTATTCAACAATCCATTATTTGATTCATTTACAATAGGAGGTTGCGTCGCTTTTTCAGACATCTCCCGAGTAAACCCGCCACCTTGGATCATAAAATTACTAATGACCCTATGGAAGATAGTTTCTTTATAAAATCCGTTATTTACATAATATAAAAAATTAGTAACTGTTTTTGGAGCCTTTTCAGGGTAGAGCTCAATCTTGAAGTTACCTTGATTAGTTTCGAACTCAACAACTGGATTAGCTGCATGGGCTAAGGGTAAAAATAAGAAAAAAACAAAAACTAATTTGATTAAATTAAGCGCCGCCTTCATACATAATTCTCCATTCATTATTTTCATTAATCCAATACTGCCTTTTATTCATTTTGTTGTTAATTGTAGGGCTCTTATAATCTTGCACGAAATCCACTAAAACAATTTCATTTTCTGTATTCGGATAATCAAAGAATGAAATTTCAGATAGCTCAACAAAGACCTTTTGCTTTTGAGCCTGAATGATTCTTTTTCTGTCAGCCCATGAGTCATAATCATCTTTTTCGCTAAAAAATTTTTTTGAATAAAATTTTAGGTAGCTCTCAGTGTCTTGATTTTCCCATTTTTCTCTCCATCTTTCTATAGCACTAACGAGTGAAAGTTTTTTCTCAGTCAAATTTTTATTGCTAGACTCTAAATCTTTTAATGATTGAAAAGAAATAATAGTAGGAATTCTATTGTTATCTAAAATGGAAGATAGCTTCATTAAATCTGGGTTACTCAATACAATACAACCGTCACTTGCCAGTGGTGTTCGATTGTAAGTAGTCTTAGGCGTGCCATGAAGCCATATGCCAGAGCCATTTCTTTTATTTTTTTTATCGATTTCATTTGGGTAACTTAAAGGGTAGGCTGCTTCCCCGTAAAAGTCTGATAATGATTCCCTGATTTTTTTCCCTGTAAAGTAAACGCCCACAGGTGTCTTTTTATCGCCTTCATATTGCTTGCCAAAGCCATTTTTACCGATGGACACATAATAATCATCTTTGTAAGATAGCTTTCCATTAATATTTTCATATAGATAAAGTCGAGAACTGACTGCGTCCACATAAAAAAGATATTTAACTTTATTATTAAGTTGAGCAAAAATTTTCGGCTCATTCTGTAGATTTAGATTATTAAGGTATCTTTCAATTCTGACTTTTGCTTCATTTTTTAAATTTTCGACCTCTTCTTTTTTTTCACCTTTAGTCTCATCTCCCATACCATTAATTTGCTTTGCATGAGCTAAAAGTAAGTCCCCTTGAATTAGATAGGCTAACTTAAAATTTGGTGTTTGTTTGATAAGGGCGTCAATAGTTTCAAGCGCCATATCTACTTTACCTTCGGAAATTTCTACTAAAGATTTTACAAGCATCTTTTCTGGTGTTTCATAACTTAATTCAGTAGCATTCAAATTTTTATTCGAGACAAATATTTCTTCGCTAAAGGCTTGAGAGATATTAAAAAGAAATGCCAGGATTAATAAAAAGCGAAATTCTTTTGTTAGGAATTTTTTGATGAAATTTTTCATCAATTATTGCTTGCCAGAATACTCTTGCTCAATAAACCAGCCTGCACTCTCTTTTCTCAAGATCAGGGTTTTGCTTGATATTTGACTTAATTTATTTGAAGTATATTTTTGTTTAAAAGTCACTTGCGCAAAACTATCGCCTTTTCTTGAGATGTTTGTCCCAGAAACTTCAACAGTAATTATGTCCTTACCTACAATTCTATTTCTTCTTGCTTCTTGCCAGTCAGAAAAGCTTTCTCCGTTAGGCGTTTTGAAGTTAGAGGAATATTTAGCTAGGTAGGAAACAATGTTTTTTGATGACCAAGCTTCAGCCCAATCTGTAACAAAGGAATCAATTTCAGAGTCACTATTATTGGCCATATTATTTTTAATAGAAGGTGTTTCCTGAGGTAAATTTTTTGGTGGCTGTGCATTAGAAGTTGGAGCGGGTGGGTTTGCTGCCTGAGCTTGCGCTGTTGCAGGCTTCTTGATAACGTCATTAGTTGCTATTTGAACTGGCTGCGAGATAGGTGCAACTGGCGCTTTAATATCATTTACATTAAAGAGTTTTTTAATGAGAGATAGCTTTGTTTTAGCTTGTACATTTGTTTTATCAATTTCTAAAGCTTTGTTGTAGGCAACTGTTGCCCGTTTAGTATAAAGATCCCCCAAATTGACATGGGCAGTTGAATAGCTAGGGTGAGTTTTGATGGCTGATTCAAGAGCTTTTTGTGCCTTATCATAGTCGCCTAGTTCGGCATAGAGAACTGCTAGGTTATTAAATGGCTCAGGAAGGCTAGGATGTTTTTCAGTGAGGTAAGTGAATGCTTGTATAGCTTCGTTGTATTTTCCAAGCTCAGCCTTCACAACGCCTTTCATAAAGATAACCTGAGGGTCATTAGGGTTCGCTTTAAGATATTGGTCTATTTGTTGAGCGGCTTTTTCTTTTTCACCTTTCTCAATTAGCTGCATAATCGATTTGAAATCATCGGCCGCGTAAATTTCATTTGCTATGAAAAATGTAGATAAGGATAAAAGGATAAACAGTAAAAAACCTTTTAAATTCTTAATATTAGAACATTCGTTTTTTTGAGGCATGGTATGATTTACCCTAATAAATTTAGCATAATTCTACCAAATAGCACCCTTATCATCTATATGTTATTTATGAATAAGCCCTTCACTATTCCTTTGTTATTCTTGAGCTTACAAGCTTATTTGCAATGATTAAAATCTATAACACCCTTTCAAAAAATAAAGAGACTTTTAAGCCTATCCAGGAAGGGCAAGTGAGTATGTATGTATGTGGAATGACTGTCTACGACTTATGTCATATTGGGCATGCGCGCGTGATGGTAATTTTTGATGTGGTAAGACGCTGGTTTAATATTTTAGGATATAGCGTGAATTACGTTAGAAATATCACTGATATAGACGATAAGATTATCAATCGCTCCATTCAAAATAATGAGTCTATAGAAAGTCTCACGCAAAAATATATAAGTGAAATGAATGCTGATGCTAAAGCGCTCGGTGTTATGAGCCCCTCAAAAGAGCCAAAAGCAACAGAGCATATTGAAGATATGCTTTCTATGATTCAGACATTGATTGAAAAGCAATATGCTTACGTTGCTAAAAATGGAGATGTTTTTTATTCAGTAAGATCTTTTAAGGGGTATGGAAAATTATCAGGCAAATCAATAGAAGATTTGCGCGCGGGTGAGAGGGTTGATGTCGACCAAAATAAGCATGATGAATTGGATTTTGTTTTATGGAAGTCTGCAAAACCTAATGAGCCTAGTTGGGATTCGCCTTGGGGTAAAGGAAGGCCGGGCTGGCATATTGAATGTTCAGCGATGAGCTCTCATTATCTTGGCCATCATTTTGATATTCATGGAGGCGGGCAAGATCTTCAGTTTCCCCATCATGAAAATGAAATAGCCCAATCTGAAGCCGCTCATGATTGCAAGATGGCTAATTATTGGATGCATAACGGTTTTGTGCGAGTTGACGATGAAAAAATGTCTAAGTCTTTAGGAAACTTTTTCACTATTCGGACAGTGCTTGAAAAATTTGATCCAGAGGTGGTTAGATTTTTTATTTTAAGAGCACATTACCGAAGCCCTCTCAATTATTCAGATGTGCATCTTGATGATGCAAAATTAGCATTACAAAGATTATATGTAAGTTTAAGAGGTTTTAAGATTGAGCATTCTGATGTGGATTGGAGCCATCCATTAGCGCATAAATTTAAGGAGGCTATGGATGATGACTTTAACACGCCAGAGGCTATCTCTATTTTATTTGAATTAGCAAACGAAATTAATAAAAGTAAATCTGCACCACTTGCTGATTTGCTCAGAGCCCTTGCGAAGACAATTGGCCTTCTCGAAAGAGATCCAGAGACTTTTCTGAAAGGCGATGAAAAAATTTCTCTTAATATTGATCTGTTAATTTTACAAAGATATGAAGCGAAAACTAACAAAAATTTTAAGGAAGCAGATCGGATTAGATCTTTATTACTTGAAAGTGGCATTGTGTTAGAAGATACCCCTCAAGGGACTATTTGGAGAAAAGAATAAGCTATGCCAGTTAACCTTAAGCCACTCACAATCGATTCTATTTTCCCCGTTAAAGGTATATCACTTGGGACTGCTAAAGCACATATTAAAAAACCTAACCGAAAAGATTTGCTATTAGTCACCATTGCAGAAGGCTCAAAAGTTTCGGGCGTATTTACGCAAAATGCATTTTGTGCGGCACCTGTAATTCTTTCTAAGGAGCATTTAAAAAATGTATCCGGCATTCGTGCGCTTATTATTAATACAGGCTGCGCTAATGCAGGCACTGGAGAAGAGGGTATTTTAAAGGCGAAAGAAACGTGCCAAGCTGTCAGCGAACTTCTGTCCATCAATTCAGAACAAGTTTTACCATTTTCAACAGGCGTCATTTTAGAAAGCTTACCTATTGATAAAATTAAAAGTGGATTACCAGATACAGTAAAAAACTTAGATCCAGCGCATTGGATAGATGCAGCAGAAGCTATCATGACTACAGATATTGCACCAAAAGCAGCATCGAGAAAAATAAAGATTCAAGATAGAGAAATTTTTGTTTCCGGAATAAGTAAAGGTTCCGGCATGATTCATCCAAACATGGCAACCATGCTGGCATTTATTGCAACTGATGCTTCTATCAATAAAATCTTGCTTGATAAACTTCTTAAAGAAGTGACGCAAGAATCATTTAATTGCATTACTGTTGACGGCGATACATCTACTAATGATTCATTCATTCTAATTGCAACAGGGCAAGCAGGACATCATGAAATTAGCCAAGAAGACAAAGACTATACGACTCTGAAGGATGCCATTGGTGAAGTTGCAATTGAATTAGCGCAGGCTATTGTAAGAGATGGTGAAGGTGCTACGAAATTTATTACTATTAAAGTCGAATCAGGTCTTGATGATACTGAATGTAGAAAAGTAGGCTTTGCAATAGCGCATTCCCCTTTAATTAAGACAGCTTTCTTTGCGTCTGATCCCAACTTGGGAAGAATATTAGCTGCTATTGGCTATGCCGGCATCGAATCTCTTGATATCTCAAAAATACAATTATATTTAGGAAGTATTTTAGTGGCAGAAAAAGGCGGTCGTGCAGCTTCATATTCTGAGGATCAGGGCCAGGAAGTCATGAAGCATCCTGAGATCAGTATGCGAATACTTCTTAATCGAGGTCATGCAAAGGCAACAATATGGACATGTGATTTTTCATATGACTATGTAAAAATAAATGCCGACTATCGCACTTAAATTGTGAATATTGTTCGCGCAGCTGCAGCTGTTATTCAAAGATATGATGGATTTCTTCTGATGGCCCAAAGGCCTCCTGGACGAGGATGGAGTGGATGGTGGGAATTTCCAGGTGGCAAGATTGAAATAAATGAATCACCCTTTGAAGCTCTTCAGAGAGAGCTTCAGGAAGAAATTAATATTTCTGCAAATGATGCGACGTTATGGTTTGAACGAAGTTACATCTATCCAGATAAAAAGGTCTATATCTATTTTTTCAAAGTAACTGATTGGACTGGTCAAATCACATCCTGTGAGAATCAATTATTGGATTGGCAAGACCCATCTCGTGTATCAGTCTCCCCAATATTACCTACCAATTTATTTGTGCTGAAATCTATTTTACTTCCCCCAATTTATGCGATTACAAATATCGAAGAGATGGGTGAGACATTATTTTTTGATAGATTAAAAATTAAATTAGAAGAAGGCTTGAAGATGATACAAGTGAGAGAAAATAATTTACCTTATCAAGATCTAAAAAAAATAGCTAAAAAGATCCTAGATCTGGCAAAGTCTTATCAAGCAAAAGTGTTAATTAATGAAAACGAAAAACTCGCACTAGATATCGGGGCTGACGGGGTTCATTATCCATCACATAGATTAAATTCATTAAAAGACCGACCACCCTTTTCATTATGCGGAGCTTCTTGTCACAACATAGAAGAGCTGATGATTGCGCAAGATTTAAATATATCATTTGCTGTATTTTCTCCAGTTCAAAAAACTGAATCGCACCCTCTTGCTCAACAGATAGGCTGGGAATTATTTAGTGAATGTGCAAATAAACTAGATATACCAATTTATGCGTTAGGTGGGCTTAATCAAGCTAGCTTAAAAAGATCCTGGGAGTTTGGCGGACACGGCATTGCAATGAAAACGGCTATTTGGAAATAAAATTATTTAATGGCCGCGTCAATTGATTTATCAAAAGATTGATTTTTTTTGTCTTTAAAATGAAATGTAAGTTTAATTTTTTCCCCAGCCTTCAGAGGACCTTTAAAATCCATGAGCATTAAATGACTACCACCAGATTTAAATTCAAAGGGTTTGTCATGATAGATTTTGATTTCATGAGCCATACGCATTTTCATGATGCCTTTCTCTTGAATGGTATTGTGCATCTCAATTGTTTTGATTTTTGGAGAAGTAACCAAAGTCAGTATTAAATCTTCATTACTTAAAAGTGACATATAGGCGACGCTCATATCATCATTTGCTTCTGCAGAAGCAACCCAAGCATTTTCTATTTTTATATCTGGTGCTGCTAATATTTCTGTCGACATTAGAAATGTAATTACAAATAGAATAAGTTTTAATAATTTCTTAGATAGAGTCTTCATTTAAATCCTCGAGGTTGATTTCAACAGGAATTTTATAGCCTTCATTAGCCCACTGACCTAAATCAATCAAGCGGCATCGCTCAGAGCAAAAAGGCCTAAAAGCATTAGATAAACTATATTCAATACTCTGATTGCATTGGGGGCAGTTTACAAATGTAATCTTTGCGCTCATAACCAGCAAATACTGTATTTAAATTCAAGATTTAATTTAACAGGCTCTTTTTTTAATTCTTCATTAAGCTGGTTAAAGAAAACATTGACCGTATATTTATTCGCACTAATTTCAGGATAAATATTTAAAGTCTTTTCAAGCTCAAGTCGGATGAGGTCGAATGTCTTAAGCGGATCAATGGTTTGTTGATGTTTGCCTTCTTTTGCTTTGACTGACTCTACGTGGCATTGATTTCTCAAAATTAATAGAATGATGGAGGCCGCATCTTTAAACACCATGAGAGGTTGCGCCCAGGATTTAAAATCCTCTAATTTTGATTTTCTTGTTTTGTGGGTTGCCCAGTTACGAAAATTTGAAAAATCAACATCTAGAAGTCCACCTGGAGAACTGATCCTTTTTTTTACCTCTTCTAAAAATAAATTGTTATTGAAATTAAAGCCGGGCTTTACATCTATATTTTCTAACTTTTTACGAGCTACTTGTATCATTGGAATGATTTCTTTAGGGTTAAGCTGTCCTTCTTTTAAAGCTTGATTCTCTGGGAGGGCTGATTGTTTTTTTTCCTGCCTTTCAAGCTCCTGAAGAAAATCAATTTTTAAATCGGACCTTGACACCAGCTGTACTATTTCAAAAAGTGTATTGAAACAACTAAATTCAAAATAGTCATGTGTATTTTTTAATTGATGTTCAAATTTTTGATAGATCTCTTCAATACGAAGTAATCTTCGAATGCGTTCATTAAGCGGAAATTCAAATGTGATCATATGGGCATTATCGGGTTGATTTTATTTAACGGCAACTAAATTTAAATATTTTTTATGTAATGCTTTAATCGATTCTTCCAGCTTTTCTATCGAACCATCATTAACAACCACATCATCTGCTTTTTCTATGCGGTAATTACGACCAACTTGTTGTTCGATGATTGATTGAATAACAGAGGTGTCAATCCCATCTCTTTTTTTAACACGTTCGATTTGATCGTTTACTTTGCAGTCAATAACAAGTGATCTTGAAATAAGGCTTGTATATTGGTTTGTTTCAAATAGCAGTGGGATATCAATCACAACGTAAGATTCGTGGGATAGCACATTTAGTCTTTTCATAACTTCTTCAAGAATTTTTGGGTGAAGAATTTTTTCAAGATTTATTTTTTGATTCTTTTCTGAGAAGATAATTTCTTTTAATTTTTTTCGATCCAACCGATTGTCTTTATCGAATATAGTATCTCCAAATACTAATTTGATTTCTTGTATAGCTTGGTTGCTTGTGTCTGTAATTTCTTTTGAAATATTATCGAGATCAATAACTTTAATATTTAAAGATTCAAATATTTTCAGCGCTTCACTTTTACCTGATCCAATGCCGCCAGTCATCCCAATAATAAACATCATGCGCCTTAAATTTTTTAAATATTATGAATAAATTTACTTGAAATTATAGAATTAATCACCATTAATAGATCATGAATGATTTAAACTATTAACTCCACCAGAAGAGCAATCTGCTTGGGCCGATTTAGTGATTTGTCGAGTTGAGGTTGATTTACCTAATTGGCTTTCACAGCTGGCAGGCGGCGGCAATTGGCAAGTTTACTCTGAATCCGAATATGATCATTCCATTAGCTTCCTTTTGCGACAAGGGAAGAAGGAAGCCGAAGTGACTTTGTTTAACAATGGCTATGCGCAAGTTGATCTTAACGGCAAATCGATTTTTGATGGATCCATTACCTCAGGCGCCAATAAATGTGCGCATCTAAGTTATTACCGTGCCGATAATGGCGCCCCTATTGTTCTAAATTAGTAATCTCTCGAGGTTACAAATTGTGCGAGCTCGAATAATGCGTCTTTATGAACGGAAGGCGCAATGTGTTGAATAAGCCTTTCAGCTTGTTCTATTTCTTCTTTTGCGAGTTGCCTTACGTAATCGAGCGCCTTAGTTTCTTCAACAGCATTCAAAACACTTTCTAATTCTGTTAACCCGCCATTTTCAATGACAGCTCTAATAATATTTTTTTGTTGGGCATTGCCTTTTTTCATAGCAAATAAAAGAGGTAGGGTAGGCTTGCCTTCTGCTAGATCGTCCCCTAAATTTTTACCTATATCCTCAGGGTTGCCCGATAAATCCAGGACATCATCTATAAGCTGAAAAGCAATTCCCATATGTTTGCCAAATTGGGCTAGCGCTTTAATATCAGAATCGTTAGCGCCACCGATAATGGCCCCCAGTTCGGCTGCAGATTCAAACAATTTAGCAGTTTTGTAATACACAACTTTTAAGTAATCCTCATCTTTGATAGAAGCGTTATGAATATTTAAAAGTTGCAATACTTCACCTTCTGCAATTATATTTGTAGTGTTGGCTAGTACTTCCATGACTTTCATATGATTGATTTTGACCATCATTTGAAATGCTCTAGAGTAAATAAAATCCCCCACCAAAACACTCGCAGAATTTCCAAAAATGGTATTTGCGGTTTTATGATTTCTTCGTTTCGTGGATTGGTCTACAACATCATCATGCAGGAGTGTGGCGGTATGAATAAACTCGATCACCGCGGCCAATTCATGATGCTCTTTTTGAATGGGACCAAATAAGCCACCCACTAAAAGTAGGGTGCTTGGCCTTAGTCGTTTACCGCCCCCTTGAATAATATGCCCTGCAACTTGGTTAATCAGTGGCACTTCAGAATGAAGAGAAGAGCGAATAACCTCATTCACAGCTAATAAATCACTTTTAATTGGGGATAGAATGGCGCTAAGAGTCACAAAAACAAGGCTTAAATGTTATTAAAGACATATTTTAACATAGCCCTCTTTCCGTGGTTTGCGAGCAAAAAACCCTTATCTTTATACCCGAAGAATTTGCTTAACAGGTCTAATTTAAGTATAATTCGCGATTCTTTTAAAGTTGTTAAAGTTTGAGGTTTTATCATGTACGCAGTAATTAAAACAGGTGGTAAGCAATATCGCGTTAATCAAGGCGATAAGCTTAAGATTGAAAAAATAGCAGGTGATGTAGGGGCGAATGTCGTTCTAGATCAAATTTTAACAGTCGTTGATGGTGATAATGTGACTATAGGCTCGCCCATTGTAAGAGGCGCTAGCGTTACAGCAACCGTAGTGAGCCACGGACGTCATGATAAAGTGACAATTTTTAAAATGCGCCGTAGAAAACACTACCGCAAGTCTCAAGGTCATAGACAAAGCTTTACTGAGATTCAAATCGATAAAATATCAGCTCAATAATTTAAGGATTAATCATGGCACATAAAAAAGCAGGCGGAAGTTCAAGAAACGGTCGCGACTCCCAAGCTAAACG
>JAPLQN010000093.1 GCA_026399645.1 Candidatus Methylopumilus sp.
CATTATTGGCGATCGTGAAAAATTGATTCAAGCGGTGCTTAATATTGCGCGTAATGCCGTGCAATCGATGCATGAAAACAAACAACGAGGTTTAATCATTTTTAAAACAAGAGCTGAGCGACAAATCATGCTTGCTAAGACACGTTACCGTGTCGGCATTAAACTCGACATTATAGATAACGGACCTGGAATCCCTGCGGGTATTCGCGACAAAATATTTTATCCACTCGTCTCCGGTCGTGAAGGTGGCTCAGGACTCGGCCTATCATTAGCACAAACATATGTGAGTCAACATCAAGGCATGATTGAATGCAAGAGTGAACCAGGACAAACGACGTTTACAATTTTATTACCGCTTAAAGATTTAGATACAAAAGAAATT
This sequence comes from Candidatus Methylopumilus sp., assembly GCA_026399645.1. GTDB lineage: Bacteria > Pseudomonadota > Gammaproteobacteria > Burkholderiales > Methylophilaceae > Methylopumilus. Next base: position 383 of record JAPLQN010000093.1, read on the forward strand.
TCTCTTCACAATCAAGAATCACAAGGATCTTCACTATGAAAGCAATTTGGATTATCGATGATGACAAATCCATTCGATGGGTATTTGAAAAAGCACTCGCACGAACTGACTTAAATTTTAAAACATTTAGTTCGATTAAAGAGGCACTTGCCGCCATCAAAGATGAAGAGCCGCAAGTGATTGTGAGTGACATTAGAATGCCGCACGGCTCAGGCTTAGAACTCCTTCAAGTGATCAAAGAAAAATATGCGCATATACCTGTCATCATCATGACAGCTTATTCTGATTTAGAAAGTGCGGTCGCTGCATTTCAAGGAGGAGCTTTTGAATACTTAGCCAAACCCTTTGATGTGGATCAAGCGATTGAAATTATTCATCGTGCGATTGATGAATCTTTAAAGCAAACGAATCAAGAGGTCTTGTTTGAAAACTCAACTGAGATGATTGGACATGCACCATCGATGCAAGAAGTTTTTCGTGCGATCGGACGACTCAGTCGTTCTCATGCCACGGTTCTCATTAATGGTGAATCAGGAAGTGGCAAAGAACTGGTTGCAAGTGCGCTTCACAAACATTCCCCTCGTGCAGATAAACCTTTTATCGCGATTAATACCGCAGCGATTCCAAAAGACTTATTGGAGTCTGAACTTTTTGGTCATGAGCGCGGTGCATTTACAGGAGCGCAAGCTTTGCGCAAAGGTCGTTTTGAACAAGCGGATGGTGGGACACTTTTCTTGGATGAAATTGGCGATATGCCAGCTGACCTTCAGACAAGACTTTTGCGTGTATTAAGTGATGGTCAGTTTTATCGTGTCGGTGGACATAATCCAATTAAAGTGAATGTCAGAGTCATTGCAGCAACACACCAAGATATGGAAGAGCGTGTTAAAGCAGGCCTCTTCCGTGAAGATTTATTTCATAGGCTTAATGTCATTCGATTGCGTTTACCAGCACTCCGTGAGCGCGCAGAAGACGTTCCAGATTTAGCCCGCCATTTTTTACAACAAAGTGCACAGCAATTAGGTGTGGAAACAAAAATTTTATCTGAAGACACTTTAAATTATTTATCGCATCTTCATTGGAGTGGTAATGTGCGTCAGCTTGAAAATGTCTGTCATTGGTTAACGGTTATGGCACCGGGTCAAAATATTGACGTCAAAGATTTGCCACCTGAACTCAAAAATAATGATATGTATAAAGAAGTGACAGCTAATTGGAAAGATGCACTCAAACAAGAAGTGCAATTAGCATTGAACAAAAATCAGAAAGATATTCTGACTCACTTAAATCAAACATTCGAAAAGATTTTAATTGAAGAAGCGCTTTTGTTTACAAAAGGAAGGCGCATTGAGGCAGCTGAAATGTTAGGCTTAGGTAGAAACACCTTAACCCGAAAAGTCAAAGAATTAAAAATCGAAAAATAATTTTATTTTTTGGAATCAGGCGTTGCTTGATTTTGTACTTTAGGGGCAACCGTCATCACAATCATTGATTTTGCAGCTAATGGGCCGCCCTCAGTAATTTCTATAGTAAGTGTTCGAGTGCTACCAGTAAATACCAAAATACTTAACTTAGCCTTAGTCGATGAAACAAGTTGCCAGCCATGTTTTGGGTATTCGCTTGTAAAGAAAGTGCTTGCTCCCAGAGTCTCCATACTTGATGACAATTCAATACGTCCCGCCCAGTTATCACCCTCACCTAAAATTAAAGATTTGTCTGGTGAGATGCGCGCATCTTTAGGAAGTGGCATTTGATTAAAAAATAAAGTTTCTATTTTTTTGATGTCGTCGAAGCGCTTACTTAAGTCACCTAGATTGTCTGTTGAAGCACATCCAAAAATTAAAAGAAATACTAGAAGAGGTAGAAGTTTTTTCATATCTTTAGTTTAATTGAAAACATAATACTTCACAAAATTTAAATAAAAAAAAGCATCCCGAAGGATGCTTTTTTAGTTTTTAAACTACTAAGAAATAAATCCTAGAAGAATAAGATCGCGCCTAAAGAAACGTTTCTTGTTTTAGCTTCAACGTTTGTTTGAGCTTTAGACTCAACATTGTTGTACTCAGCTACTATGTTTAAGTGCTTAGTAAGTGGGTGGCATAAACCAACAGTCCACATTTCATTTTCTTTAACTAAAGTAGAAGCTGATTCAGCTGATGTTTTGTCAAGATTACTAATACCCCAGCTAATACCAGCCTTAGTTTTTGTTGGAAGAACGTATGTAGCTTGAACATAGCCACCATCTGAATCACGTTGTTGACCAGTTAAAGAATAGCCATCTTTTAACATAAGTGTAGTACCAACGCCTTTACCGCCGTAGTAGTAACCAGTTAAGCCAAAACCAGCTGCATTTACGTTCGCACCTACTTCACCAGCATACGCAATTGTGTCTCTGTCTGCATGAAATACCATGCCGTCAACTTTCTGAGCAAAACCACCAACCCAGATTTTACCAGTTACGTCATTAGCTGCGATTGAATAAGAAGCCTTACCTTCGTAAGCTGTTGATGCACCGCCGCGTGCTGTGGTAGTAGCTGAAACATTGCCTCCAGCAGTAGCTCCATTTGAATCACTTGAAAGTGCATTCCATGCTTGCGTTAACCCTACAGTTGCTTGGAAACCATTCATGTTAGGTGTTGTGTAAGCAATTTGTGATTTCCAATCTGCGTACATAAAGCCTGAACCAATACGACCTAATGTTGTAGTTGTTGGTGAGCCAGAAGCAGAACCTACACCTAAAAGTGTCATGTCGTTGAGAATTGCATCAGAAGCAAAAATACCAAGATCTTTACCTAACTTGATAGAACCCCATGATTTGTCACCAAAAGTTAAGAATGCTTGACGATGTTCTGTACCAGAACCACCTGAACCAGCATTTAATTGTGATGCACCTGGGTTGATGCTGATTAAGAAAGTTACATCTAAATCATTTTGACGAGTAGAACCAGCTACTGACAAAAAGTTAGGTAATAAACCTGTTGAAATGTTAGCTGTAGATCTTGTGCCTGTTGCACTCGCACCTGCTAAGCCACCAGTAACAGCATCGCCTGTTGCACGAGTTTGAGTGTAGTAAGAATTCACATTACCACTTATGTCTAATGTCCAATCACCAGCTGGAATAATAATACCAGCTTGTGCTGCAGAAGCAGCTGCAAAAATTGCACCAGCCACTGCTAATTTAATATTCTTGTTCATATATTTCTCCTATTGTTTTTAAAACCTCATCAATTGCTTGATGAGAAAGTTCGCGAACTTTCCCAATGAATATAAAGCTTCATTAAGAAGGTTAAGAGAATTATGCGTCATCAAACTGGGCCATCGCAAGTATTTTTAGTGTTTTTTACGACATTTGTGAAGTTTTATAGAGTTTTGTTGCAAATTTACAACAAAATTAATATAAACTATTGATTTATAAGTAATTTTTCGTACTCACGAATCGCATAGCGATCCGTCATACCGGCAATATAGTCCGCAATGACCCGCGGTTTTTCCTCTCGCCCGATGGATTGATAGTCTGAAGGGATTAAGTTTAAGTTGTCCATATATACCTTAAATAGACCCTCAATGGTCTTTACTGCCTTATCTGTCATCTCAGTTACCTTAGGATGAAGGTATAAAGACTTCCTTAAGAACTGTTTTAACTCAAGCTGTTTTTCTGCCATCTCGGTCGAAAAATCAATCATGGGACCATTAAGCCTTACCTCATCTACGGTTTTTGGTTTTGATACCTTTATATAGGAGAGACTCGTGCGACATAAATCATCCACCAAACTATGGATCATTCGGCGGATGGTTTCATGAACAAGTCTTTTTTGAGGTAAATCGGGATAAAGGGCTTTGACCTTTAAAGCATGCTCTTTAAAAAGGGAGACTTCCATCAATTGATCAATCGTTAAAAGTCCTGAACGAATACCGTCATCAATATCGTGATTGTTATAAGCGATCTCATCCGGAAAATTTGCAATCTGTCCCTCGAGTGTTGTTTCTGTTTTATCTAAAAATCTTTGACCCACATCACCTAACTTTTCTGCATTTTTAATAGAACAGTGTTTTAAGATGCCTTCCCTTGTTTCAAAGGTGAGATTCAGTCCATCAAATTCGGCATATCTTTGCTCTAAAAGATCAACGACACGAAGCGACTGAAGATTATGTTCGAAGCCACCATATTCTTTCATGCAACGGTTTAAGGCATCTTGTCCTGCATGGCCAAAAGGTGTGTGGCCTAAATCGTGAGCTAAAGCTATGGCTTCTGCTAAATCTTCATGGAGGTTTAGGGTTCTTGCAATACTTCTTGCAATTTGAGCGACTTCCAAGCTGTGCGTTAAACGGGTTCTAAATAAATCACCTTCATGATTCACGAACACTTGGGTTTTGTATTCAAGACGACGAAAAGCGGTGGAGTGAATCACGCGATCTCGATCGCGCTGAAAATCATTTCTTAAAGTTGAGGTTTCTTCTATAAAACGTCGGCCGCGAGATTGTTCTGGATGTGCAGCATAAGGTGCCAACTTCATCATGCTAAAAAATTTGAAGTTTGAAGTGTGGTCTTTAAATGTTTCGTATCGTAATCACTTGTGATCACAGAGTCGCCAATACCTTTTTGTAATACCAATCTGATTTTGCCATCCACGACTTTCTTATCCATGCTCATGAGTTCCATATATTGATCCTCACTTATTTTTGGGGGATCAGTTGGAAGTTTTGCTTCTTTTAAAAGTTTAATGATGCGAGTAAATTCTTCGCCCTTTACCCAGCCCATGAGTTTTGATAAATGAGCTGCCATCACCATACCGGTTGCCACTGCTTCGCCATGAAGCCAAACACCATAGCCCATTGCATTTTCAATGGCATGTCCAAACGTATGTCCAAGATTTAATGTAGCTCTCACACCTGATTCATGTTCGTCCATCTCCACCACATCCGCTTTGTTTTGACATGAACGCTCTATAGCTTCAATCAAAAGAGATGAATTTAATTTCATAAGGCCTTCAATATTTTTTTCAAGCCAATTAAAAAATGTCTCATCACGAATGAGCCCATACTTAATCACTTCTGCCATACCTGCTGAAAATTCTCTCTGAGGTAATGTTTTTAAAGTATCGATATCTGCAATCACGCATTGCGGCTGATAAAAAGCACCAATCATATTTTTACCCATGGGATGATTAATCCCTGTTTTGCCACCGACTGAAGAATCCACTTGAGATAAAAGTGTAGTTGGAATTTGTATAAAAGGTACGCCCCTTAAATAAGTCGCTGCGGCATAGCCTGTCATATCGCCTATGACGCCACCTCCTAATGCAATGAGTGTGACCGTGCGTTCACATTTTTCTTTTAAAAGTGCATCGTAAATAAGATTTAAGGTTTCTTGGTTTTTATAAGATTCGCCATCGGGCAAAATAATTGGAAACGCTTTAATGCCATGCCCTTTTAAAAAGGATAACAATGGATCAAGATATAAAGGTGCGACCGTGGTATTGGTGACAATCGCCACATGCTTTTGTTTTAAGTGAGATTCGATGAGTTTAATTTGAGACAGCAAGCCCTCTCCAATATAAATAGGATAGGATCGATTCTCTAATTGAATATTTAGTGTTTGCATGTGTCTAACTTAATAATGACTCAATTTTATTAATAATCGTTTGTGTTTTTTGTTGTCCAGTGTCGACGACGAATGACGCCACATTTAAATATAAAGGATGTCTATCTTTATATAATTGATTTAATGTATCTAGCATATTGCCTTGTTGTAAAAGTGGCCGATCTTTATCGTAAGCCATACGTTTTGCTAAGTGTTGAGGCTTGGCATTTAAATATATAACCTTACCTCTTTCTTTTAAAAGCACGCGATTTTCTGCACTTAATATCGCACCCCCACCTGTCGCTAAAATAATATCTTTTTTACTCGATAACTCATCAATCATTTGCGTTTCTCTTTTGCGAAAACCTTCTTCACCCTCGAGTTCAAAAATCACCGAGACCTTAACGCCCAACTTTTTTTCAATTTCATGATCGGTATCGTAAAAAGTTTTTTTAAGTTTTTTGGCTAACAATTTACCTATGGTCGTTTTACCTGCGCCCATAAGTCCTACAAAAAAAATATTGTCATTAATCGTTGCCATGACGAACTAGCTTTATATTCAAGAATACTGATTATTTTAAGGGATTAATGAAGTTCTGGTTCGAATTGCCTACAAATAATCTTCAACACCTTTTATAATAAGACTCATTAACCCCTCTTAAATCGCAAAAAAGACTTATGGCAAAACCTACTTTCATAAAACGTCTCATGTTGTGGTTTTTTATAAGCTTGGCAGCCATCGGAGCATTAATTGCTTTAACCATTGCCTTAGTTATACCCTCATTACCCTCTCTCGAATCGCTGACCGAATACCGCCCTAAACTGCCTTTAAGAGTCTATAGCTCAGACGGGTTCCTCATGGCTGAATTTGGTGAAGAACGTCGCGCCTTTATTAAAATTCGTAATGTGCCTAAAAAAATGAAGAATGCTATTTTGGCAATTGAAGACCGTCGTTTCTATCAACACAAAGGGGTGGATGCCGTCGGAGTTGGACGTGCGATTGTCAAAAATTTAGCAGGTGCCTCACATGAGGGAGCGAGTACGATCACGATGCAAGTCGCACGTAATTTTTTTCTTTCATCTGATAAAACTTTAAGACGAAAAATTAGCGAAGTTTTTCTTTCCTATAAAATTGAAAAAAATTTAAATAAAGATCAAATTTTAGAGCTTTATATTAATCAAATTTATTTGGGTCAACGTGCCTACGGTTTTGGCGCAGCAGCTCTCGTCTATTATGGCAAGCCTCTAGAAAAACTCACTTTGGCTGAATGTGCGCTTTTAGCAGGCCTTCCTAAAGCCCCTTCTAATTACAATCCATTTACCAATCCAAAACGTGCCATTCAACGCCAACGTGAAGTCTTAAAAAATATGTTGCGTTATGAATTTATTGATCAAAAAGCTTTTGAAGAAGCGATGAATCAAACGCTTCATTTCAAGGAGTCACGACAATCCAGAGATTTAATGGCTGATCATGCATCTGAAATGGTAAGACAAGTGCTTTATGATCAATATAAAGATGATATCTACACAAGTGGTATTAAGGTTTACACCACCATTAAGAAAGCCAACCAAGAGGCGGCTAATGAAGCAGTATTAAGAGGCATTTTAGATTACGATCGTCGTCATGAATATCGAGGCCCTGAAAAAACGATTGATTTGGAAGGTAAAAAATTCGAAGATCAAAAAACTAAGATTTCAGACACGCTTGATGGCATAGAAGAATACAACGGATTTATTCCAGCCGTGGTTGTTAAAGCCGAATCTAAATATGTTCAAGCTTTCACTAAAAAAGGTGACATGGTTGATATTAAAAATGATGGATTAGCTCTCATTCAAAAAACTTTGAGTGATAAAGATCCTAAAAATAGAAAAATTAAACCAGGCGCTATTATTCGTGTGATACAAAAAAATAAACAATGGGAAGTGGTACAACTTCCGAAAGTAGAAGCATCATTAGTCTCAATGGATCCTCAAACGGGGGCTATTACGGCGCTCGTTGGCGGCTTTGATTTTAATCGGAATAAATATAACCATGTCACTCAAGCAAAACGCCAGCCTGGCTCAACTTTCAAGCCCTTCATTTATTCTGCAGCCTTAGAAAAAGGTATTACACCTGCCACCATTGTGAATGATGCGCCACTTCATTTCTCAGCAGCTGAAACAGGAAGTGGAATGGATTGGGATCCACAAAATTATGATAATGATTTTGATGGACATATCAGACTTCGTAATGGTTTAGCAAAATCTAAAAACTTAGTTGCTATTCGGGTACTAAAAGCAATTGGTGCGCCTTATGCGCAAGACTATGCATCACGCTTTGGTTTTGACCCTGCAAATCATCCTGCATACTTATCCATGGGCTTGGGGGTTGGTTCTGCCACACTTATCGAAATGGTGACTGCATATGGTGTATTTGCAAACGGAGGTTATCTCAAAAAACCTTATCTCATAGAAAAGATGGTGGATAGTCAGGGTCAAGTGATCGATCAAACCAATACAATGTTTCAAAATGAAGAAACACCGCGTGTCATTGATCCTAGAAATGCATTTATCATGACGACCCTTTTACAAGACGTAGTCAATAAAGGAACAGCTCAAAAAGCTAAGGCATTAGGTCGATCAGATATTGCAGGCAAAACAGGTACCACAAATAATCAAGTAGATGCTTGGTTTGCAGGCTATACGCCTTCACAAGTCGCCATTGCATGGATTGGATTTGATCAGCCTAAATCATTAGGTAAAGATGAAACAGGCTCTCAGGCTGCACTTCCTATATGGATTAAATATATGCAAACTGCGCTCAAAGATGTTCCTATACAAAATTATGCGATGCCTGATGGTGTCATGATTCGCAAAATTAAATCAGATACAGGGACACCGGCTAATGAAAATGAAGAAGGTGTGAATGAATATTTCTATTCAGAATTTCCTCCACACAATGAGATACATCTCCTCAATTAATTTTTAAAAAAGTGTTTCATATGGCAAGACAAAGTAAACACATTCGATTTCAGGTGGCTCATAAAGCTGCTCAAATGATGGCTGAAGAAGGTATCAGCGACTACGCATTTGCTAAACGAAAAGCCGCTAAATTTTTTGGGCTTGATGATGGCGACGCTTTACCTTCGAATGAAGAAATTAATGATGCTATTAAAGAACATCAAGCCATTTTTTTTGATGAAGAACATGAGGAGCGACTTAAAGTATTAAGACTTGAAGCATTAAGTCTCATGAAAAAATTGAGCGCTTTCAATCCACATTTAACAGGCGGTGCATTAGATGGCACTGCGGGTCGATATCCCACACTTCATATTCAACTTTATGCTGACTCCATGAAAGAAGTGGAATTTTTTTTACTCAATCATAATATGGCATACGAAACACGCGATCGAAAATCTCGTACCAAAGATCCGATGCAAGACAAAAGAATTACTCCGATATTAAAGCTTGAAGGTTCCATGGGACCTATTGAACTTCTTATTTATCACATCGATGATTTAAAAATAAACAAATTAAAAGCATCGATTGAAGAAACTGAAATGCTACTTAAGCTTTAAGCCAACGTGCGACTTCCATTGCATAGTAACTTAAAATACCATCAGCTCCTGCACGTTTAAACGCCAAGAGAGACTCCATCACAACTGCTTTTTCATCGAGCCAGCCGTTTTGTGAAACAGCTTTAAGCATCGCATATTCACCACTCACTTGATAAGCATAAGTCGGCACGCCAAAAGTAGCTTTCACACGATACACAATATCAAGATAAGGCAGCCCTGGTTTTACCATGACCATGTCGGCACCTTCATTGATATCAAGCTCAACTTCAGTTAAAGCTTCATCGGTATTGGCTGGATCCATTTGATAACTATTTTTATCACTTTTACCTAAATTTTGAGATGATCCTACCGCATCTCTAAATGGGCCATAAAATGAAGAAGCATATTTTGCTGAGTACGCTAAAATTTTTGTATGGATAAATCCTTCTTTTTCTAAAGCTTCGCGAATTTTGCCAATGCGGCCATCCATCATATCGGACGGTGCCACAATATCAGCCCCAGCTTTAGCATGACTTAAAGCCTGTTTGATTAAAACTTCCACTGTTTCATCGTTCAGGACATAACCTGACGCATCAATCAAACCATCTTGACCATGACTTGTATATGGATCGAGCGCGACATCTGTAATGACACCAAGTTGAGGGACATGTTGTTTTAATAGCGCTACCACTGTTGGAATAAGGCCTTTTGGGTTATAAGCTTCTTTCGCATCTTCTGTTTTTAAGCTCACATCAATCACTGGAAATAATGCAATCGCAGGGATACCTAATTTAAAACATTCTTTTGCGGTATCAATAATAAGATCAGCACTTTGACGTTTAATGCCTGGCATGGATGGAATCGCTTCTTCTTTTTGGTGTCCCTCCATCACAAATACGGGGTAAATCAAATCATCCGTTCGCAAATGATGTTCACGCATCAATCGACGCGAGAATTCATCTTTACGCATTCGTCTGGGTCTATTTGAATTTTCCATAATATTTAAAATTGAAATAAATTTTTTAAAGAGTGGCCTGGATCAGATTCTCGCATAAAAGCTTCACCGATGAGAAAGGTATTCACATGATGATCTTGCATCAACTTCACATCATCTGATGTAAAGATCCCTGACTCAGTCACAATAATTTTGTCAGCATTAATATTTTTTAATAAATCAAAAGTGGTGTTAAGCGAAACATCGAACGTTTTTAAATTCCGGTTATTAATCCCTAGAAGTCTTGTCTTTAATTGCAATGCCAGATCGAGCTCTTCTTGATTATGTACTTCAACTAATACATTCATACCTAAAGTGTGTACAATTTCTTCGAGCTCCTGCATGAGGTCTAAAGGAAGTGCTGCCACAATAAGTAAAATACAATCAGCACCCATGGCACGTGCTTCATAAATTTGATAAGGATCTACCATAAAATCTTTGCGTAATACGGGAAGGCTGCATGCAGCTTTTGCTTCTTTTAAAAAATTGGCATGGCCTTGAAAATATTTTTGGTCAGTGAGAACCGATAAACAAGTCGCCCCGCCTTTTTCATAAGAAATCGCAATCTCTTTCGGATTAAAATTTTCTCGGATGATGCCTTTAGATGGACTTGCTTTTTTAATTTCAGCAATCACAGCCGCTTTATTTTTTGAGAGTTGTGTTTCAATGGCTTTTATAAAACCTCTAGGTTGAGGAACATTTTTCACTTCATCTTGTAATTGATGAAGTGATTTAATTTTTTGTGATTCTTTAATTTCTTCAAATTTAGTGGCAATGATCGTATCAAGAATATTAGCCATGTGACGCCACCTTGAGTGCTTCTAATTTTTTTAATGCTAAACCTTGGTCAATCACTGATGCAGCTTTTGCAATACCTTCTTTTAAAGTTGAAGAAATACCACTGATATAAATAGCTGCTCCTGCGTTAAGAATTGTAATGTTGCGATGAGGACCTTGACTGCCATTTAGAACGTCAAGCATCATAGCCTTTGATGCTTCCGCATTTTCCACTTGAATCGTTTTAAGATCTGCTACATCCAATCCAAAATCAGAAGGCTGAATAGTATAGGTTGTGATCGTTTTATTTTTTAACTCTGTAACAGTGGTTCGGCTTGATATTGAAATTTCATCCATCCCATCTTCACCATGCACCACCATGACATGTTCACTGCCTAGTTTTGATAACACCTCTGCCATGGTTTGTGTGAGCGACTTATCGTAAACACCCAACACTTGACGCGTTGCCAATGCTGGATTTGCTAGAGGCCCTAAAACATTAAAAATGGTTCTGATGCCTAATTTTTTTCGAACCGGTGCTGCATATCGCATCGCTGGATGAAAGTTGGGTGCAAACATAAAGGCAATACCAATCTCATTCACAAGCGACGCCACTTTGTCTGCTGTTAAATTGACATTCACACCTAAAACTTCTAATACATCAGCACTACCACATTTAGATGATACTGAGCGGCCGCCATGTTTAGCCACTTTCACACCCGCACTTGCGGCTACAATCGCGCTCAAGGTAGATACATTAAATGTTTGAATGCCATCCCCTCCTGTGCCACAGGTATCGACTAAATGTGTTTTATCCTGAATCACTACTTGCTTTGAAAATTGACGCATCACGGTTGCTGCATCAAAAATATTTTCTGCAGTCACACCTTTTTCATTTAAAGCTAACACATAAGATTCAATAATGTCGTCACTTAGGACGCCTGACATTAAAGACTGCATAAAGTCTTTCACAGATAATTCTTTTGAGCCCATGTTAGCCATATGCTTTTAAAAAATTATTTAATAGATCGTGTCCATGTTCAGTGAGCACTGATTCAGGATGAAATTGAACGCCTTCGATCGGAAGTGTCTTATGTCGAACCCCCATAATTTCTTCATCATCGGTCCATGCCGTTACTTCTAAACAACTAGGTAATGTTGCACGCTCAATCACAAGGGAATGATAACGTGTCGCTGTAAATGGATTTTTTAGGTCTTTAAATACCCCTTGATCTGTATGATGAATTTTTGAAGTTTTGCCATGCATCAATGTTTTAGCATGAATAATTTTTCCCCCAAATGCTTGGCCAATTGTTTGATGGCCTAAACAAACACCTAGAATGGGAATCTCCCCTTTGAATGTATTGACCACCTCTAAAGAAACCCCTGCCTCATTGGGCGTGCATGGGCCAGGAGACAACACAATATACTGAGGATTCTTTTTTTTGATTTCATCAATCGTAATCTCATCATTGCGATACACTTCAACTTCTTGTTTGAGCTCAGCTAAATACTGAACAAGGTTATAAGTAAATGAATCGTAGTTATCAATCATGAGTAACATAATTTATTTTCCTGATTGCACAATTTCAGCGGCACGTAATACGGCTTTCGCTTTGTTTTGTGTTTCAACCCATTCGTTATGTGGAATAGAATCCGCCACAATACCTGCGCCCGCTTGTACGTAAAGCATTTTATTTTTTATGACCCCTGTTCTAATGGCGATGGCCACATCCATATCACCATCAAAACCTAAATAACCTACAGCGCCGGCATAAATACCGCGCTTACTAGGTTCTAGTTCATGAATAATTTCCATCGCACGCACTTTAGGCGCACCACTCACTGTGCCTGCTGGGAAAGTTGCTTTCAAAACATCCATGGCATGCATATTGGGTTTTAATCTGCCTTCTACATTAGACACAATGTGCATGACATGTGAATAACGTTCAATGGTCATATTGTCCGTGACTTTCACAGAGCCAGATTGAGAGACACGTCCAATATCATTACGACCTAAATCCATGAGTTGCACATGTTCTGCACATTCTTTAGGGTCGGCTAATAATTCTTTTTCTAATTTCAAATCTTCTTCTTCAGTTTTGCCCCGAGGCCGCGTGCCTGCAATAGGTCTTACCGTCACTGTTTCATCTTCAAGTCTCACTAAAATTTCAGGGGACGCACCCACCACATGATGATCATCCATATGGTAATAAAACATGTAGGGGGACGGATTTAACGTTCGAAGCGATTCGTAAAGCGCTAATGGGGGAGCTTCAAATTTTTGCGACATTCTTTGCGATAACACAACTTGCATAATGTCGCCTTCAAAAATATAAGACTTTGCTTTTTCAACAGCTTTTTTAAATGCTTCTTCGCCAAACTCTGACTCTGCTTCTGTGAGATTTAATATTTGAAGCGGCTGTGTCTTCATTGACTGATGCAGTTGATCATAAAGTTTATCTAATCTTGCAACACCTAAAATATAAGCATCTTTAATAGACGGATCCGCATAGCTCACAATAAAAATCTTTTTTGCTACATTGTCGACCACAATGAGCTCGTCAGACAGCATCAATAAAATATCAGGCACACCTAAAATGTCTTTTGTTTTTTTATGTTTTAGTCGAGCTTCAATATATTGAATCGTCTCATACCCGAAATAACCCGCTAACCCACCTGCAAACCTGGGTAACTCTATATCTTGAGGCACTTTAAATTGGCTTAGATAATTTTGAATAAAATTGAGTGGATTTTGCGTGGTTTCTTTTTCAATGACTTTATTCTGATCAATCACTTCAATCACATCTCCACGAATGACAATTCTTTTTTGAGAGGGGAGCCCAATAATTGAATAACGACCAAAGCGTTCGCCTCCTTCAACCGATTCCAAAAGATATGAAAAGGGAAGATTAGCTAACTTCTGATAAATCGATAAAGGTGTTTCATGACCCACATCAAAAGATTTAACTAAAGGAATGAAGTTAAAGCCTTCAGCCTTGTAGCTATTAAATTTGTCTGATGTGATTAAGGTGGTCATGATAGAAACGCACAAACATTTGTTGGTGCGTTTTTAAATTAAACAGTTGCGAGTGATGCGCGTAATGATTTCACCACAGTATCGTAACGATTAGGGTCAGTATCTTTACCAGCACCAAAAATAGCAGAGCCTGCAACAAAAGTATCAGCACCGGCTTTTGCAATTTCTGCGATGTTATTAGCGTTCACGCCTCCATCAACTTCTAACCAAATTTGACGACCTGTTTTTTCATAATAGGCATCAATTTTTTGACGTGCGATTCTAAGTTTATTAAGTGTTTCAGGAATGAATTTTTGACCGCCGAACCCTGGATTCACAGACATTAAAAGTATCATATCGATTTTATCCATCACGTGATCAAGGTAATCAAGTGGGGTCGCTGGATTAAACACTAA
>JAPLQN010000092.1 GCA_026399645.1 Candidatus Methylopumilus sp.
GCTTTTTCCTGGCATGAAAATTACAGGATGTTATCAATTTAGAGTCACAAGAAATTCAGATTTATTTGTATCCGATGACGACATTTCCGATTTAAAAGAATCTTTAAAGGGAGAGTTATCCACAAGACATTTGGGCGATGCGGTTAGGCTCGAGATATCTTCAGATATTCCAGATCATCTCCTTAAATATTTAAGAAAATCTTGTGATTTAAATCCTGAGGATTGTTACCGCGTTGATGGTCCTGTAAATTTAATGCGACTGATGCAAGTAGCTGACATTGTGAATAGACCCGATCTAAAGTTTCCAGCGCATACGCCGAAGTTACCTCTCATCAAAGGCACTATCTTTGACGAACTCAAAACGAGAGACATTTTACTTCACCACCCTTACGAAAGTTTTGAGCCGGTTTTAAATTTGCTTAAGACAGCTTCAAAGGACCCTGATGTTCTAGCCATCAAACAAACCATTTATCGAACAGGTAATATATCGCCCGTCATGGATGCTCTCATTGAAGCAGCTAAGAACGGCAAAGAGGTGACGGTGATTGTAGAACTCTTAGCGCGCTTTGATGAAGAGACAAATATTTCATGGGCTGCTAAATTAGAAGAAGTCGGTGCCCACGTTGTTTATGGTGTGGTGAAGCACAAATGTCACGCCAAGATGATCATGATTGTGCGAAAAGAATTACTGCCGGCAAAAGGAAAGAGAAAACCAGAGCACATCTTAAAACGCTATGTACATTTAGGTACTGGAAACTACCACCCAAGAACAGCAAAGTTATATACAGATTTTGGCTTAATGACATCAAATATGTCGATTTGTGATGACGTACATAAGATATTTATGCAACTTACAGGTACGAGCCGCTTAATCAAACTGAAGTCTCTATGGCATTCGCCATTCACGATGTTTGATCAAATTGTGAAGCACATCCAAAATGAAGCTAAGGCAGCAAAGTTAGGCAAGCCCGCAAGAATTGTTGCAAAAGTAAATTCACTTTTAGAGCCTGCTGTCATTAATGAACTCTATAAAGCATCACAAGCGGGTGTCAAAATTGATTTGATTGTGCGTGGGGTATGCGCACTTAAACCTAAAGTCAAAGGACTCTCTGAAAATATTCGTGTGCGATCTATCGTGGGACAGTTTTTAGAGCACCATCGTATTTTTTATTTTTATGCGCATGGCAAAGAAGAAGTTTATTTATCTTCGGCTGACTGGATGGATCGCAACTTATTTAGAAGAATTGAAGTGGCTTTTCCAATACTCGATCCTGAATTAAAACAAAAAGTAATTAATGAAGGTTTAAATGAATCATTGAAGGACGTTTCGAGCTGGAATATGAATGCCGATGGACTTTACAAACAATCGCTATCATCTTCAAACGTAAAGTTATCAGGCCAGCAGAATTTATTACTTAAGTATAGCGTTGCAGCACAGCCTGCAAAAAGAAAACTTAAAACTTAACCTTCTTTTGCCATATTGATCGTGTAGCGAGGAATTTCAATCGTGAGGTCATGCTGATCGACAATCGCTTGACAGGAAAGCCTCGATTTAGGTTCTAATCCCCACGCTTTATCAAGAAGATCTTCTTCTAAATCATCCGCTTGATTTAATGTATCAAATCCTTCGCGCACAATCACGTGGCAAGTCGTACAAGCACAAACTTGATCACAGGCATGTTCTATGTCAATGTGGTTTTGAAGTAAATTTTCGCAAATAGAAAGTCCTGGTTTAGCGTCAATCACTTCACCATTAGGGCAAATTTCAATATGAGGCAAAATAATAATTTTTGGCATATTACAAGTTTACCTTATCTATTGACTGACCTTTAAGAGCTTTATCTACTGATTCATCCATGAGCATTGCTGCGAATGATTCTGTAAGAGCATTTAAATTCTTTGTATGACTTATAATTAAATCAGGATTATTGAGCTTAAGTGAAGATGAAAGTAAAAGCATTGCAGATTCAATTTTTTTGATTTCATCATCTGACAATAATTGACTTCCATTCTTATTCAATGCATTTTGAACAGCGGTGATAATTTGTTCCCCTTCAATTTTAGCCTCACCAAGTGCGCGAATTTCTTTATCTTCACTAGCTTTTTCAAATGATTGTTTTAGCATGCTTGTAATTTGTTCTTCAGATAAGCCATATGACGGCTTGACAGTCATGGTTGTTTCTTTGTTTGTAGATAACTCAGAGGCTGATACCGAGAGTAATCCATCTGCATCAATCTGAAAAGTCACGCGAATTTTTGCAGCACCCGCGACCATAGGCGGAATACCAGTTAAGGTAAAGTTGGCAAGCGATCTGCAATCAGATACACGCTCACGCTCACCTTGTAATACGTGGATCGTCATGGCTGTCTGTCCATCTTTATATGTCGTAAATTCCTGTGCTTTAGCAATCGGTATGGTGGAATTTCTATGGATAATCTTTTCAACTAAACTGCCCATAGTTTCAATACCCAAAGATAAAGGGGTCACATCAAGAAGAAGTAAATCCTGATCTGATTTATTACCAGCTAATGTATGCGCTTGTCTTGCAGCACCTTGTGCCACCACTTCGTCTGGGTCAAGGTCGTTAAGTAAATCTTTCTTAAAGAAATTTTTAATTTCGGATTGTATGTGAGGCATGCGTGTAGCCCCTCCGACCATCACAATTCCATCAATCGAATCTATAGATAATTTAGCGTCACTTAAAGCGCGACGGATAGGCTGAATCGTTTTTTGTACGAGATCATGTGTCGCTTTAAAGAAAGTATCTGATGAACTCTCCGTGAGCTTTTCTTTTAATGTTTTAGCATGTGTGATTAAAGAGCGCTTATCTTCATGCGAAAGCAGATCGAGTTGATTCTCTTGTCTTATCATCTCGGCTATCGCTTGATCAAAGTCATCGCCACCTAAATGAGGATGACCATTCGTTGCTAGGACTTCAAAAACACCCTTATGAAGTTTTAATATAGAGATATCAAATGTTCCCCCCCCTAAATCATAAATAACGAAGGTGCCTTCCTTTTTCTGATCAAGACCATATGCTACTGCAGCTGCTGTCGGTTCATTAATGAGTCTTAATACATTGAGCCCTGCTAATTTTGCAGCATCTTTTGTGGCTTGCCGCTGAGCATCATCAAAATAGGCGGGGACCGTAATGACCGCGCCTGTGATTTCACCACATAAAGAAACTTCAGCTGTATCTTTTAATTTTTTTAAGATATCAGATGAAATTTCAATAGGATGTTTATATCCTTGTGGAGTTTTAATTTGAATATCAGCACTCGATCCATTAAATTCATAAGGGAGGGATTCTCGGTATTGAATATCAGAGAGCGCGTGGCCCATAAAGCGTTTCACTGACACGATGGTATTTTTAGCGTCAGTGGATAAATAGGGTAATGCTGCCTGACCTACTTTAGTTTCATTTTTACCGTAATAGACGATCGAGGGAATAAGCTTATGCTCATCCATATCTTTTAAGATTGTAGGAAGCCCACTTTGAACGCTTGCTACAAGAGAATTCGTCGTGCCCAAGTCAATACCTACTGCGAGCTTGTGCTGATGAGGCAGTGTACTTTGTCCAGGTTCTGCGATTTGAAGGAGTGCCATGTTTTTAAATAATTTCGATTAAAGCATCATTGATATGCTGTTCAATTTTCTCAATGAAATTAAGTTCACGCGTTACCTTGATAGCATCATGAAGATTACTTTTGTTTTTAAAAAATTTGGGGAGTTGACTCATAATTTCATCTTTATTTTTTTGAATGTCACTCACTAACTTTTCGAGTGCTTCTTTATTTTGTTTATGCGTTTCGAGTTCTTCGCGCCATTCCATCTGTTGCATTAAGAAATCTTGTGGCACTGCTGTATATTTCTCATCATGAATATTTATGTCATGTAAGTGAAGTAAATATTCAGCACGTCGAATCGGAGATTTTAAAGTCTGATAAGCATCATTCACTTCTGCTGTTTTTTTGATAGAAGCTTTTTTTTCTTCATCAGCAAGGGATGCAAAACGGTCAGGATGAATTTCTTTTTGGATGCTCTGGTAATTCTGATCAAGCTTTTTTAAATCAATAACAAATGTTTCCGGAAGTTGGAGGAGGGTAAAAAAATTTAAGCTCACACTGTAAAGCTTTCACCACAGCCACATTCTGCTTTGACGTTAGGGTTGTTAAATTTAAAGCCTTCATTCAAACCTTCTTTTTCGAAATCAAGTTCCGTACCATCAATATAGACCAAACTTTTTGGATCTATCATGATCTTTATGCCATAACTCTCAAAGACTTGATCTTCAGGCAAAGCTTCGTCGACAAACTCCAGTGTGTATGCCATACCAGAGCAGCCAGTTGTCTTAACACCAAGTCGAAGTCCTAACCCTTTGCCTCGATTCTTGAGATATTTTTCAACGCGCTCCGCAGCTTTATGTGTTAACGAAATTGCCATCTTAGTTTAATTTACCTTGTTTACTCTTTAAGTCAGCAATGGCAGATTTAATTGCATCCTCTGCCAGGACTGAGCAGTGAATTTTCACAGGAGGCAATGCTAACTCTTCGGCAATCGCTGAGTTTTTAATTTCAGAGGCTTGATCTAATGTTTTGCCTTTGAGCCACTCTGTCACAAGCGAGCTTGAAGCGATCGCAGATCCGCAGCCATAAGTTTTAAATTTTGCATCTTCAATGACGCCATCATCGCTCACCTTAATTTGTAATTTCATGACGTCGCCACAGGCTGGTGCACCTACCATGCCAGTCCCTACATGCGGGTCATCTTTATCAAGTGTGCCCACATTTCTTGGGTTTTCGTAGTGGTCTAATACTTTATCGCTGTAAGCCATATATTTCCTTTTTTAAAATTTTAGTGGGCAGCCCACTCAACTTTACTAATATCAATACCGTCTTTAAACATATCCCACAATGGTGAGAGTTCTCTTAATTTATAAATCTTTTCTTTAAGTAATTGGATCGTAAAATCCACATCAGCTTCTGTCGTAAATCGTCCAATGGAGAAACGAATAGAGCTATGCGCTAACTCATCTGAGCGTCCTAAGGCCCGCAACACATAACTCGGCTCTAAACTCGCGGATGTACAAGCAGATCCGCTGGAGACTGCAATATCTTTGACCGCCATAATGAGCGACTCACCTTCCACATAATTGAAACTAATATTAAGGTTATGTGCAATACGATGTTTCAAGTCCCCATTCACATAGACTTCTTCCATATCTTGCAGGCCATGTAATAATTTATCGCGTAATTTTCTGATACGTTCATTTTCTAATTGCATTTCAATGCGCGCAATTCTAAAAGCTTCACCCATACCTACAATTTGATGGGTAGCTAAGGTGCCTGAACGCATCCCGCGCTCATGACCACCGCCGTGCATTTGTGCCTCAATACGAATACGTGGTTTACGCCTCACGTAGAGTGCGCCAATGCCTTTAGGCCCGTATGTTTTGTGTGCAGAAAAACTCATAAGATCGACAGGTAGTTTTTCTAAATCAATGTCTACTTTTCCTGTTGCTTGAGCAGCATCAACATGGAAGATGACTTTCTGTTCTCGACAGACATTGCCAAGCGCTTCAATATCTTGAATGACACCAATCTCGTTATTTACAAACATGACAGAGGCTAGCACCGTATCAGGACGGATCGCTTTTTTAAATTTTTCTAGATCGACCAAGCCATTCGGCTCTGGTTCTAAATAGGTGGCCGTGTATCCTTCACGTTCAAGTTCACGGAATGAATCGATCACACACTTATGTTCAGTGGCGACGGTTAAAATATGTTTACCCTTAGTACTATAAAAATGGCTTGCCCCTTTGATAGCCAAGTTATTCGATTCAGTGGCACCCGATGTCCAAACAATTTCCCTAGGATCCGCATTGACGAGTTTAGCGACTTCATCGCGCGCTTCTTCAACAGCCTCTTCTGCAGTCCAGCCGAAGCTATGGCTTCGAGACGCAGGATTACCAAAATGTTCTGTAATGAATGGAATCATTTTTTCAGCCACACGAGCGTCTATCGGTGTCGTTGATGAGTAATCTAGATAAATCGGTTTACGTGCTTTGTCTTTTATCATATGTTATGCCGCGATCGCTGTAAGTTGTTTTAAGGTTTGCAATTCTATTTTTAATGCTTCTATAAAATCTTTGACTTCAGTCACTGAATTTTTTTTTCCAAAACTAATGCGCAATGCACCGCGCGCTAAATCTTCATCAATACCCATCGCAAGCAACACATGGCTTGGTTCTTTATTCACACTTGAACATGCAGAGCCACTTGCAATGGCGAAGCCTTTTTTATCCAAAGCAGTGAGTAATGTTGATCCTTCAATATCTTTAAATGCAAAGAAAGTCGTGTTATTTAAACGTGCAACTTTTTCAGAAAAAATTACAGCACCTAAATCTTTTAAATGAACTTCAAGTATTTTTTGAAGTTCAAGTGTATGCGTTGAAGTCGTCTTCATAGATTCTGAAATGAGTTCACATGCTTTACCAAAACCTATAATCGCTGCAATATTTTCAGTGCCACTCCTCAAATTCTTTTCCTGCCCGCCACCGTAAATCAAAGGCTCAATATCACTGCGTTTATTTAAGATTAATGCACCTACACCTTGTGGGCCGTATATTTTATGGCTCGAGAGGGTCATAGCATCGATGTGAAGTTCATCAAAGCGCACATCCATTTTTCCAAACGCTTGCACTGCGTCTGTATGCGAGAGTGCTTTTTTTTCTTTTGCGAAATCATGAAGGAGTGCCATGTCTTGAATAGCACCTGTTTCATTATTCGCTAACATGACTGATACAAGACTGATATTCTCAGCCGAAATATTCTTGTAGGTTTCTTTTGTCACCACACCATCTTGACTGACATTTAATAATGCCTGTTTCCAACCCTGATGCTTCAGAGCTTCCATTGGGCGTGCGACACATGGGTGTTCAATATCACTTCTGACGAGCATACTTTTTCTTTGCTTGATAGCAGCACCATGCACGATCATGTTATTGGCTTCAGTGCCTCCCGATGTGAAGATCACTTCAGACGGGTGTGCATGAATAGCAAGTGCTACTTGTTCGCGCGCTTCTTCAATCGCGGTTCTAGCATGTCTACCAAAACTATGCTGACTTGTAGGATTACCTTGTTGCATTTCCATATAAGGCATCATGACGCCTAAGACTTTTTTGTCTATGGCTGTCGTCGCGTTGTGGTCGAAATAATTTTTTTGCATGATGTTTATTAAACGGCTTTCGCTAAATCACCTTGACTGAGTTTATCGTTTAAGAAAAAAATCGCACTCTCACGGTTCTTGCTATCTTTAGATTGCGCCTCAACTAAGTGCGCTAAAGTTAAGCCCTCAAGATAATCTAAGATTTTATGATTGATGGATACCCAAAGATCATGGGTAATACAGCGACCACCATCTTGACAATTTTCTTTGCCAGAGCACTGTGTCGCATCAATTTCTTCATCGACCGCAGTAATAATATCTTTCACAGTAATTTCTTGATGTTTTTTGGCTAAGTGATACCCACCACCAGGCCCACGTATACTTTTTACAATGCCTCCACGACGCATGCGACTAAAGAGTTGCTCGAGGTAGGATAAAGAAATCGCTTGTCGATCGCTGATGTCAGCTAAGGTCACAGGCTTCTCTGTCTCGTTCAGTGCGAGATCTAAAATAGCGGTCACTGCAAAACGACCTTTAGTGGTAAGACGCATAATAAGACCCTTTAACTTTAAGACTCATAAGAAACGGTAAGTTTCCGAAGCTTAAAGTATAGAATAACCTATTAATTTAATCAAGTATTATTTGGACGCCTTTTTCTTGTGCGAGAAGGCTTTGGCGAGTTTAAGATCCTCGTTAGCGCGAGGTTTCAAGGATTGGATTTCCTCCTCTAAACGCTCAATGGTTTGATTTTGTTTTTTGATGGCTAACATTAACTGATCAAGATTTTTGTACATAGGATCATCCTCATTTCGGCCCACCGCATAGGCGTTAAAGGCTGGAAGTTGAACTGCACTTTTTTGTTTGGTTTGCCCTTCTGCTTCTAAAATGCGCGCTGGAATACCCACGGCCGTAGCTTTGGCTGGCACGTCTTTCACCACCACAGCATTCGATCCGATTTTGGCTCCACACCCAATGGTAATAGGACCTAGGATTTTAGCGCCCGCGCCAATGACAACACCTTGTTTTAAAGTCGGATGACGTTTTCCCTTATTCCAAGAAGTGCCACCCAATGTCACACCATGATAAAGCGTGCAATCATCTTCGATAATCGCGGTTTCTCCAATCACCACCCCCATGCCGTGATCAATAAAAACACGACGGCCAATGGTCGCCCCTGGGTGAATTTCAATACCGGTAAACCAACGTCCAATATGAGAAATGAAGCGACCTAGCCAGTAAAGCTTGATCAGCCAGAATGCATGTGCCAGGCGATGAATCAGTAAAGCATGAACGCCAGGGTAGGTCGTTAAGACCTCGAGTATCGACCTCGCAGCAGGGTCACGCTCAAAGACAATCGCGATATCTTCTCTAATTTTTTTAAACATGGGCATAATTATCGCATGAAATGATTAACCTGACTAAATTACTAGGGTAATACAAACAGCCTTCAAGACTGTAATTTTTTTTGGACCTGCGTTAAGATCGCGCAAAATATTGATCTCATCGACTTCAAGTTGTGATCGTGCAAAAAGGATATGTAAGCGTTGCATCAGCCGCTCACCTTGACCCTTATCTAAAAATTCGATTTTCTCGAGCACCACTTCTAAGTGAGATAAAAATCCCATTAAGCTATCGTGATCAGCTAAGAGACTTATATCTTTGGTATAAAGCTTGGGTGGCTTTGTCGAAATACTCGCCTGTCTTAATTCATGACATACCACCTGCACGGCTTGAGCCAAATTAAGGGATGAGTAATGAGGATTTGCATCGATAAAACTTAACACTTGGCATTGGTTTATTTCGAGATTTGTGAGACCACTCATTTCGGTTCCAAAGACAAAAGCGACATCTGAATGATCTGCTACACGAATCATTTCATGAGCCACTTCACGCACATCTAGATAAGGTTGTGTCAGTTCACGTCGCCTCGCAGATAAGCCGATAGCAAGCTTCACACCTTTTAAGGCCTCTTCTAAATCTTGAACGACATGCGCATGTGTCAAAACGTCATCAGCGCCGGATGACATCGCAGTGGCTTCAGGGTGCGGAAATTTTTTAGGATTCACTAGATAGAGTGTGTGAATACCCATCGTCTTCATCGCACGTGCTGCAGCCCCAATATTTCCGGGGTGACTCGTTTGACAGAGTATGATGCGGATGCGATCGAACGCATCTGAAGTGGCGATCATGGAGTTCCTTCATGTAAAATAGCATTTTATCAAGTCTATTAAAAAACGAAGCTTTAAATAGACACGTTCTTATAAAAATAGAGAGAAATTCATTTTATGCATCCGATGTTAAATATTGCAGTCAAAGCCGCAAGACGCGCAGGCGCTATTATCAATCGAGCGTCTCAAGATATCGGCACACTCACAGTGAAGAGCAAAAACTTTAACGACTTTGTCAGTGAGGTAGATGTCGCCGCCGAGCGTGCGATTATTGACACCTTAAAAGAGGTGTATCCCACACACGGTTTCCTTGGTGAAGAATCAGGTTCTACCACTCACACAAGTGATTTCATTTGGATCATCGACCCCTTAGATGGCACAACTAATTTCTTGCATAACTTTCCACAGTACTGCGTGTCAATCGCGTTGCAACATAAAGGCGAAATCACACAAGCAGTCATTTATGAGCCGAATCGAAATGATCTTTATACGGCGACCAAAGGTCGCGGTGCATTCTTAAATGATAAGCGTATCCGTGTTTCAAAATGCGACAAGCTTCAAGAGTCTCTCGTAGGCACAGGTTTTCCATTTCGCGATTTTAAACATCTAGATACTTATTTGGGTATGTTTAAGTCAATGCTACAAAAAACTACAGGCATTAGACGTCCAGGTTCCGCAGCGCTCGATTTAGCTTATGTGGCGAATGGATCGCTGGATGCTTTTTGGGAGATTGGTTTGTCGCCCTGGGATATTGCAGCGGGTTCACTTTTAGTTCAAGAAGCGGGCGGGATTATTTCAAACTTAAATGGCAAAGAAGGATGGCTTCAGTCAGGAAATATATTGGCAGCCTCACCTAAAATTTATGATGCCATGATAGAAGTTTTAGTGCCTCATCTCACGGAAGAGATTAAAGCTTAGTGGTGATGACCACCGGCACCGTGCACGTGCTGATGAGTCACTTCTTCTTGGTTTGCAGAGCGCACATCTTTAATGGTTGCTTTGAAAATAATACGTTGACCGGCCCAAGGATGATTGCCATCTACTACCACTTTCCCATCTGCAACATTTGTCACTGTATATAAAATAACTTCACCCGTTTCATCTTCACCTTCGAATTGTGAACCCTCTTTTAAATTTTCTTGGGGGAAAGCTGAAGCCGGTTCAATTTGAACGAGTTCAGCATCATACTCACCAAACGCATCGGCAGGCTCTAACGCTAATTCAATCGTGTCACCAATATTTTTTCCGTGCATCGCTTCTTCTACTTTTGGAAAAATATTGTCATAGCCACCATGGAGATATGCCACAGGCTGGTCACTTGATTCTAAAACAACGCCGTCGGCATCTTTCAGTTCGTAGGTCATCGTGACTACAGTGTTCATAGAGACTTGCATAAAAAATTCCTTCAAATGTTTTTTAATATTTTATAGAAGATATAAAGAGATGGGGTGTGACTTTTTAAAATTATTTTAATGTCCGTGATTATGATCAAGGAGACTATAAAAATTAGATGGCGTCATGATGGTTGGTTTTGCGATCTTTAATGGCTTTGGATAGTCACGGCTAAAATGGAGTCCTCGACTTTCGTGTCTTGCAATCGCAGATTCCACAATCAACTCAGCGACTTGTAAAAGATTTCTTAATTCAATGAGATTATGGCTCACCTTAAAGTTCGTATAAAACTCATGTACCTCATCACGCAGCATATGAATGCGATGAAGCGCGCGTGATAGACGTTTATTAGTTCTCACAATGCCGACGTAATTCCACATGAAGCGTCGTAATTCATTCCAAGTATGCGTGATAAGAATTTCTTCATCCGCATCAGTCACTCGACTCTCATCCCAGTGAGGTAAATCAAAAGAAGTGGTGTCGACTTTAGATTGAAGAATATGTTTTGCCACTGCATCACCAAAGACTAAACATTCAAGCAGTGAGTTACTTGCTAAACGATTGGCGCCATGAAGTCCTGTGTAGGCTGTTTCGCCAATGGCATAAAGATGGGCTAAATCGGTTTGACCTTCAAGATTGGTCATCACACCTCCACAACTATAATGCGCAGCAGGGACCACCGGAATCCATTCTTTTGTGATATCGATTCCAAGTTCTAAGCACCGGGCATAGATGGTTGGAAAATGCGACATTATAAAGTCAGGTGATTTGTGTGAGATATCTAAATACACACAATCGATCCCGCGTTTTTTCATCTCAAAGTCAATCGCACGGGCGACAATATCTCGGGAAGCTAATTCACCTCTTGCGTCATACTCATCCATGAAGCGTGATCCATCCGGTAATCTTAAAAGACCACCTTCACCTCTCACAATTTCAGAGATTAAAAAAGATTTAGCTTTGGGATGATAAAGACACGTCGGATGAAACTGAATAAACTCCATATTGGCAACGCGACATCCTGCGCGCCATGCCATAGCCACACCATCGCCTGTGCTGACATCAGGGTTTGTTGTATAGAGATAAACTTTGCTGACTCCACCTGCTGCAAGAATGGTTTCTTGTGCTGAGACCGTCATGACTTTACCGGTTTTGTTATTAAGAACATAAGCCCCTAAACAACGATTGGATTTAATGTGATTAATTTTTAAAGATTTTTTTTCTGTAATGAGGTCGACCGCAATATGGTTTTCTAGAATCGTAATATTCGCGTGCGCTTTGACTTGTTCACCCAAAGTTGCCTGGATCGCTCGACCCGTAGCATCTTTTGCGTGAACCACACGCCTATGGCTATGGCCACCTTCTTTGGTTAAATGAAATTGTTGTGTTGTTTCATCAAGGCTAAAAGGCACCTGCAAACCATGAAGCCACTCAATCGCCTCTTTGCCGTGAGATGCCACAAAATTTGCAACCTTAGGGTCAGTTAAACCACCCCCAACAAATTCGGTATCCTTCACATGACTTTCAATGGAGTCTTCGTTTGACATGACCGCAGCC
Source organism: Candidatus Methylopumilus sp. (assembly GCA_026399645.1). GTDB lineage: Bacteria > Pseudomonadota > Gammaproteobacteria > Burkholderiales > Methylophilaceae > Methylopumilus. The sequence continues at coordinate 12,286 of JAPLQN010000092.1, forward strand.
ACGCCACCTTGAGCCCACTGGCTTGAACTATCTAGAATTTCTCGCTTACTGACAATCAATACTTTTTTATGGTCAGCTAGCTTTAAAGCTGAAGTAAGGCCAGCTAAACCGCTACCTATAATGAGCACGTCACAACGTAACATTTTGCGTATTTTTCATGAACTAATTAAGAATGAAGGCGTCAGAGATGTATATATATAGTATGTTTATGTTTTTTTGACGAAAGAAATTAAACTAAAACCCCATGCCAATACTTAACAATAACATAGAACAAAAGAAATTATCACTCGTTGAAGATAAGTCTGCCGTGTATACTTCCGAGCATGTTAAACCTTCGCTATCAGCCGTTGTGAGTGAGAAAATCGAAAATCCGAATCGTGCACTCGACCAAGTTTTAGTCGAAAGCGCTCAGCAGGGCGATAAAAAAGCATTCGGTCTTTTAGTCGAAAAATATCATCGCAAGCTCGGTCGCATTCTCACCCGTATGGTGCGTGATCAAGCCGAGATTGAAGACATCGTCCAAGAAACATTCATTAAAGCGTATCGTGCCCTCCCTAATTTTAGAGGCGACAGTGCTTTTTATACTTGGCTCTATCGCATTGGTATCAACACCGCAAAGAATCATTTAGTGGCGATGGGCAAACGCCCGCGCAATATGACCGAATTTGAAAATGAGGATGGTGAGTTTGAAGAAACACACCAAGTGGCGGAAGCTGAAAATCCAGAGACCACATTACTCACGAAAGAAATTGGTATTACTGTCAATGCCGCGATTGAATCCTTACCAGAAGAATTAAAGGTAGCGATTACATTACGTGAAATTGAAGGCTTAAGTTATGAAGAGATTGCAGAGATGATGGAGTGTCCGATTGGCACTGTGCGCTCTCGTATCTTTAGAGCGCGCGAAACGATTGCGGAAAAATTAAAACCGCTTTTGTCACAACACAATAATAAACGTTGGTAAATTTAAATTTAAGGAAAAGTTATATGAAAGAAAAAATTTCAACACTCCTCGATGATGAGCTCGATCTTAAAAGCTCAAGTCAAACGGTAAGAGACATTAACAAAGACAGCCGTTTACGTGAGCGCTTTGAAACTTACCAATTGATTCGTGACTCCATTAAGAATGAATTAATTGACTCAACACTTTCATCCAAATCTATTTTAGATGCCATTGATAAAGAGCCTATCCAGTTAAAGTTTAATAAGTCCTCTAAGTTTCAATCTGCGATTGCGCTCCCTGCAGCGTTATGGATGACCTGGCCGGTAGCGGCATCCTTTATTGCTGTTCTTTTTGTAGGTGCGATGATCACGACAAATACATTTCATATGAAACCAACGAATACGATTGAAATTGCTGAGAATATTCCAAATGAATATATTGAAGCGCATCAAACGTTAGCGCCGACTAATGTCGCGTTTTATGTTGAAACACAAGCTAAGTAATTTTTTTATGCAGCGATTAGTCGTTGGTTTAATCACTTTTATCTTAAGTTGTTATGCGCAAGCCGCTGAGGATCCTTGGCTTCATCTAGAAAAAGCTTCTCAAGCTGCCAGAAAATTAAGTTACAAAGGTATTTTTCTTTATCAAAATTTTCAAGATGTCCGCTCAATCGAAATCACTCATCTTAATAATGGCGAGGAAGAATTCGCTCGCATGGTGACTTTAGATGGCCAGCCTCATGAAGCTTTATCACGCGGCAAAAATATGATGGTGTTTAATTCGAATAAAGAAAATGTCATGATTCAGGAAAGACAGGGTCAGAATTTATTTCCTGCGATTTTGCCTCCAGACATCGAAAGTGTTAAAGCGATTTATACCCTTCGCTTTGCGAATCAAGAAAGAATTGGTGGCCGCGAAGCTCAAATTGTTTACCTTGAACCCAAAGATCAGTTTCGATATCTTTACAAGTTATGGCTAGATAAAGAATTTGGCCTGATTCTGAAGATGAGCATTTTAGATCATCAGCAAAAAATGATTGAACAAGCAAGTTTTAATCAAATTGCATTATTTAGTGGTCAAGATTTAAATTGGTTTAAACCCAATGTTGATACACATAAAAAATACATCATGAATGAAGCGCCTCAAAATAAAATATCCCACGAAAAATATTGCACCATTTCTAATTTGCCTGCGGGGTATAAAGAAGTGAGTCACGTGACCAGAACCATGGGCAATCAACCACAACTTGTGCATCACTGGGTATTCTCAGATGGACTTTCCTTTGTTTCTTTATTTGTAAACCCTATTCCTAAAGATCAGAAGTCTCGTGTGGGTGAAACGCGTGTGGGCTCATCCCATGTTTATGTGAGAGTCATGAATGGTAATCAAATTATGGTGGTAGGTGCAGTGCCACAAGCAACCATTCAAAAAATTTCGAATTCGATTCAAGATATGAAAGCGCATTAGATGATCGAAGAGCAAGCCATTGTAATCAAAGCTTCAAAAGAGCATGTCACACTCGAAGTGGTTCGAAGTAAGCCATGTGGTTTATGCGGACAGGTAAGGGGATGCGGTAATTCAATCTGGGGAAAAATTTTCTCACATCAATCAGGCCTCATTGAAACCAGAAACAATTTGAATGCGAAATTAGGGGATGTTGTGATTCTAGGTATCGATGAAACGATTATGCTCAAAGGTTCGCTCATGCTTTACGGCGTGCCACTTCTTTTAATGTTTTTAGGTATGGCGATTGCAAATAGTTTCGTCACACATATGATCGAATTTTATACGTTGATGGGTGCAGTATTAGGTTTATCTTTAGGTGTCATGATGATTAAGCGTGCCATTAACGAGAAGATGCAAATGTTTTACAATGAAGCGCAACTCATTCGTTTTAAATAATTTATTTAAGGAATATATAGACCATGATAAGACGTCTTTTTTATGTATGCATATTTCAGTTTTTAATTCTGACCGGATTAGTTGCTAAAGAGCTTCCAGATTTCACAGAACTCGCTGAAAAACAAAGTCCAGTCGTCGTCAATATCAGCTCGATTCAAAAAAATCGTGCGAATGTGATAGGACAAGGATCGCCTGAAGATGAGCAAATGCAAGAATTTTTTAAGCGCTTTGGAATTCCAGTGCCACCAGGTATGCCACCTCATAATGGTCGCGGTCAACAACCTACCCCAGATAAACAAGTGTCTGCCACAGGATCTGGATTTATTGTGACGACAGATGGTTACATTTTAACGAATGCACATGTCGTCAAAGACGCAGATGAAGTGATGGTAAAGCTTAATGACAAGCGCGAATTTAAAGCGAAGGTGATCGGGATTGATTTAAGAACGGATGTTGCCGTATTAAAAGTCAATGCGACTAGCTTACCGAAAGTAAGTGTTGGAAATCCTGACACGATTAAAGTAGGCGAATGGGTTGCTGCAATTGGTGCTCCTTTTGGTTTAGAAAATACAATGACCGTTGGTATTGTGAGCGCTAAAGGTCGTGCATTACCTCAAGAAAATTTTGTACCTTTTATTCAAACTGATGTGGCGATTAATCCAGGTAACTCAGGTGGTCCGTTATTTAATTTAAAAGGTGAGGTGATCGGGATTAACTCGCAAATTTATAGTCGTACCGGCGGTTATATGGGACTCTCATTTGCCATTCCTATCAATGTGGCGATGGACGTCATGAGTCAACTTAGGACTAACGGTAAAGTGATTCGTGGTTGGTTAGGTATTGCGATTCAAGAAGTGACTAAAGAGCTTTCTGAATCCTTCGGTATGAAAAATACCAATGGTGCATTAGTCGCTGGGATTGAAAAAGGAGCGCCAGCAGAAAAGGGTGGTCTTCAACCCGGGGATGTGATTACTAAATTTGATAGTAAGTTGATTGAGTCCTCATCTGATTTGCCTAAAGCGGTCGGTAACACTAAACCGGGTAAAACGGTGATTGCTGAAGTGTTCAGAAAAGGTAGTATCAAAACACTCAACTTAACTGTTGGTGAGATGCCATCTGATCAATCTGAAGTAATTGCAAGTAATAAGGCTCCTGAAAAAGCAGACGTGAATCGCTTAGGTTTGGTTTTAAAAGAAGCCCCGCCACAACAACGCAAAAAAATGAATGGCAAAAAGGGATTGTTAGTAGTTGATGCGCAAGGTTCAGCAGCAGCAGCTGGTATTCGTCGAGGCGATATTATCTTAGCGCTTAACAACGGTGAAGTCGAAAGCGTTGAAGCTTTTACCAAAGAGGTCTCTACTATCCCTAATGGTAAGACGGTAGCGCTCCTCATTTTAAGAAATGATGAGACACTTTACGTGCCGGTTAAGATCACGAATGAGCGATAAAATCAGCTAGGCATAAAAGCTTTGTTGTAAAATACATGCTTTCAATCAAAGGCGCTTAAAGAGTTTTAAGCGCCTTTGTTATTAGGTAACTCAAGGCGTCATTATTCCTCATGGAAAATATTAGAAACTTTTCAATCATCGCGCATATCGATCACGGCAAGTCGACCTTGGCGGATCGTATCATTCAATATTGCGGTGGTTTATCAGATCGCGAGATGGAAGCGCAAGTTTTAGATTCGATGGATCTTGAGCGTGAGCGCGGTATTACGATTAAAGCGCAAACAGCTGCACTTCAATATAAAGCGCTTGACGGTAAAATATATAATCTCAATCTCATTGATACACCGGGCCACGTCGACTTCACTTATGAAGTGAGTCGCTCTCTTGCAGCGTGTGAGGGCGCACTTTTAGTCGTTGATGCAAGCCAAGGGGTTGAGGCGCAGACCGTCGCTAATTGCTATACCGCGATTGAGCAAGGTGTGGAAGTCACGCCTGTGTTAAATAAAATTGATTTACCATCTGCAGATCCAGATCGTGTGATCGAGGAAATAGGTGACGTGATTGGTATTGATGCGACAGATGCGATTCGCTGCTCGGCTAAAACAGGCGAAGGTGTAAGAGATGTATTAGAAACAATCGTTTCTCGTGTGCCACCGCTAAGAGGCGATGTGACTAAGCCATTAAAGGCGCTCATCATTGATGCTTGGTTTGATAATTACGTGGGCGTTGTCATGTTAGTGCGTGTGGTCGATGGCAGCTTAAAACCAAAAGATAAAATTAAATTGATGGCGACGGCTGATCAATATCTTTGTGAGCAAGTGGGTGTTTTCACACCAAAATCGAGAAGCAAAGAATCACTCTCTGCAGGCGAGGTAGGTTTTATTATTGCAGGTATTAAAGAGCTTGCGAGTGCCAAGGTCGGTGATACGGTCACGTTAGCAGATAAACCCGCATCCGAAGCTTTGGCTGGATTTAAGGAAGTTAAACCCCAAGTATTTGCAGGGCTCTACCCTGTAGAATCTAATCAATTCGAAGCCTTAAGAACGGCTTTAGAAAAATTAAGTTTAAATGATTCATCCCTTCGTTTTGAACCAGAGAATTCGACAGCTTTAGGTTTTGGTTTCCGTTGTGGATTTTTAGGCCTTCTTCATATGGATATCGTACAAGAGCGGTTAGAGCGTGAGTATGATATGGATTTAATCACTACAGCCCCGACCGTTGTGTATGAGCTTCTTAAAAGAGACGGTGAAGTTACCCAAATTGAAAATCCATCTAAATTACCTGACACATCTCGTATTGAAGAAATTCGTGAGCCGATTATTCTCATTAATTTACTGATGCCGCAAGATTATGTAGGCCCTGTAATGACCTTATGTAACGGCAAGCGAGGCATTCAAAAAAATATGCAATACCTAGGTCGACAAGTGATGCTGACCTACGAGATGCCACTTAATGAAGTGGTGCTCGATTTCTTTGATCGATTGAAATCGATTTCAAAAGGTTATGCATCCATGGATTATGAATTCTTAGAATTTAGAGCAGCTGATTTAGTGAAGCTTGATATCATGGTGAATGGAGAACGTGTGGATGCATTATCATTAATTGTGCATCGATCAAATAGTATTTATCGAGGACGAGAAGTGGCATCCAAGATGCGTGAATTGATCCCAAGACAAATGTTTGATGTCGCTATTCAATCATCCATCGGTGCCAACATTATTGCGCGTGAAACTGTTAAAGCGATGCGTAAGAATGTGTTGGCTAAATGTTATGGTGGTGATATTTCGCGTAAGAAGAAATTATTAGAAAAACAAAAAGAGGGCAAGAAGCGTATGAAGCAGGTTGGGAATGTTGAAATTCCTCAAGAGGCTTTCTTAGCTATTTTAAGGGTAGAAGAAAAATGATGTTTGCGCTAATCATGGTCATCGTCTTAACCATCACAGGACTGATTTGGTTACTTGATATTTTTGTCTTAAGCAAAAAAAGAGCAGCAAATGCAAAAGAGCCTATCCTGGTTGAATATTCGAAAAGTTTTTTCCCTGTGATTTTTTTAGTGTTTTTTATTCGCTCATTTATTGCAGAACCTTTTAAGATTCCTTCAGGCTCGATGATGCCGACACTTTTAGCAGGCGATTTTATTTTAGTGAATAAATTTAGTTACGGTTTTCGTGTACCTATTTTGAACCACACCATCATAGAGGTAGATAAGCCTCATCGGGGCGATGTGTTTGTATTTCACTACCCACCTAAACCATCAATTGACTATATCAAGCGTGTGGTAGGTCTTCCAGGCGATGTAATCGAATACAAAAGTAAAACACTTTATATTAATGATAAAAAAATAGAGCAAACATTTGTTGGTAAATACCCATACCTCATGAATGAAATTCATCACATTGAAGCTAAAGAATTTAAAGAGGCATTAGGTAATGTGAATCACTCGATCCTGATTCATGATTTGCCTGGAGAAAATTTTAAATTTGAAGTGCCTCAAGGCCATTATTTAGCGTTTGGGGATAATCGAGATAATAGTGCTGATAGTCGCGTATGGGGTTTTGTGCCCGAACATAACTTAGTGGGACGTGCTTTTTTTATTTGGTTTAACTTCAGCGAATTTAAACGTATTGGGTCTATCATTCATTAATGGATAAAGAGCGTCAGGCCTCGTTAAGTCGAATCATTCATTACACGTTTAATGATTCCGCTTTTATGATCATGGCTCTCACCCATCGCAGTTTTTCAGCGCAACATAATGAACGCCTCGAATTCTTAGTCGACAGCGTTTTAAGTTTTCTCATCGCCGAAGAGCTCTATAAAAGATTCCCACGTATTGATGAAGGCGATTTAAGTCGCCTACGTGCACAACTTGTTAAAGAAAGTTCATTAAGTGCTATTGCCACATCCATTGGTTTGGGTGACTTTATCCGATTAGGCGAGGGTGAATTAAAAAGTGCAGGATGGCGACGCCCGTCCATTTTAGCTGATACGTTTGAATCTATGATTGGTGCGATTTATTTAGATGGTGGCATAGAGCCCACACATCAATTTCTGCATCGTTTTTTTGAGACGCAGTTAAATGAGATTGATCCCAAACTTATTCAAAAGGATCCAAAAACTTTACTGCAAGAATTATTGCAAAGTAAGAAGAGTGATTTACCGATTTATACAGTCGTCTCCATTGAAGGGGAAGCGCACAGCCAAACCTTTACCATTGAATGCATCATTAAGAAATCTGATATTAAAACGCAAGGGATAGGCAACAGCAGAAGAATTGCGGAGCAAGAGGCTGCAGCAAAAGCTTATCAACTTATGTTGGAGATCATCTAGTGAGCGAACATAAAATCACCCGCTGCGGTACGATTGCCATTGTGGGTCGACCTAATGTAGGTAAGTCGACACTTTTAAATTATTTGGTAGGTAGCAAAATCAGTATTACTTCAAAAAAAGCTCAGACCACACGCTATCAATTATTAGGCATTCAAACGATAGATGACACCCAGTTTCTTTTTATTGATACACCCGGATTTCAGCTTAAACATTTGAACCTCATGAATAAGGGTTTAAATAAAACCGTGCACCAGGTATTAAGTGATGTCGATGTAGTTCTTTTTGTCATTGAGTCTCGAGGCATGACGGAAGAAGATCAAGCCGTGATGAAACTCATTCCTAAAGATCGCCCGACGATTCTCGTCATGAACAAAGTAGATTTAATGAAAGATAAGAATGCACTTTTAGAACAAATCAAAACCATGAGCGAGACATATACTTTTAAAGCGATGGTACCTGTGTCTGCTAAAAAAAATAAACATCTAGACCATTTACTATCGACCGTTCGAGATTTTTTACCCGAACAGCCATTCATCTATGGTGAAGATGAGATTACCGATAAGAGCGAAAGATTTCTTGCGTCCGAAATTATTCGAGAGAAAATTTTTCGTCTCACGGGCCAAGAAGTGCCTTATTCCATTGCGGTCGAAATTGAAAAATTTGAAGTTGAAGGTAATTTGCGTCGCATTTTTGCCGCCATTATCGTGGATAAAGATAGTCAGAAACCTATGTTGATCGGTAAAGACGGTGAGAAGTTAAAACAAATTTCAACTGAGTCTAGACAAGACATGGAAGAGCTCTTTGGTGGCAAGGTATGGCTTGAGACTTGGGTTAAAGTCAAAAGTGGCTGGTCGACAGATCAGCGTGTTTTAAAATCATTAGGCCTTTAATTTTATAAATGGCGACTCCCAATCATCGTCAAGAAAATCAGCGTGTGTATATCCTACATACATATCCTTTTAAAGAGACAAGTTTAATTGCAGAAGTTTTTACAGAAAAATTTGGCCGCATTCCAGTGGTGGCTAAAGGGGCTCGACGTCCAAGATCATCCATACGTGGCATGCTTCAATCCTTTCAAGTGTTACTTGCGAATTGGTCAGGCAAATCTGAACTTAAAAGTTTAAATGGATTGGAGTGGTGCGAGAAGCTGACTATTTTAGAAGGTGACGCATTGATGTGTGGCTTTTATCTGAACGAATTGATGATGCGTCTATTGCCGAGGGATGAGCCTCATCCTGACCTCTTTCATTTTTATCATGAAACTATTTTGGCTTTAAGTGAAGGTCGTGAACTCACAATTACATTACGTCGATTCGAATTAAAACTTTTACAAGCTTTAGGTTATGCAGTTACTTTAGATCATGATGAGGATTCAAATCCAATTATCCCTGATAAAATATACCGCTATGAAGCTGAGTATGGTGCGTGTGATTTAACGAAGACCGATCACGGCATTAAAGTAGTAGGTAAAACCTTGCTTGATATGGCAAGCGACCAATATGTTGATAAAGAAACACAGCAACAAAGTAAGCAATTGATGCGTTATTTATTGGGTTTTTATTTGGGCGACAAGCCACTGCATTCGAAACAACTCTTTGTCGATTTACAAGGATAAGATATTTTATGATAAAGCTCGGTATTAATATTGATCATGTAGCAACGCTAAGACAAGCGCGCGGAACGAAGTATCCAAGCGTTGTCGAAGCTGCACTTCGTGCTGAGCAAGCTGGAGCTGATAGCATTACACTCCACCTTCGCGAAGATCGTCGACATATGCAAGATGAAGATATTTTTGCTATTCGACCCTTGCTACAAACGAAAATGAATTTAGAACTAGCCGCCACTGATGAAATGATTGCCATTGCATCACGCGTAAAACCCCAAGATGTTTGCATCGTCCCTGAGAGGCGTGAAGAGCGAACGACTGAAGGTGGATTGAACCTAAAAGAATCCTATGATTATCTTTACCGCGCAACACAAACGCTTACAGAGCAAGGCAGTCGTGTATCACTTTTTATTGCACCTGATTTAAAAGATATTGATTTGGCAAAAAAGATGGGGGCCCCCGTGATCGAGATTCATACGGGTAGTTATGCAGATGCAGAAGATGAAGAGACAAAGCAGAAAGAACTTAAACGCGTTAAAGCCGCTGCAGAGCACGCGTTATCGTTAGGTCTGGTTGTCAATGCGGGTCATGGACTTCATTATCATAATGTGAATTTAATTGCAGCCATTCCTGGTATTGAAGAGCTTAATATTGGGCATGCGATTGTGGCGCATGCATTATTTGTAGGTTGGGATAATGCGATCCGTGAAATGAAATTATTGTTACGTGATTATTCGAAGTAATGTTTAAAAAGATAATCTTATTATGATCTTTGGGATTGGTACTGATGTCGTCGAAGTTTCTCGCATTCATGCATCTATCGAAAAATTTGGCGATACTTTTGCGCGGCGTATTTTAAGTGATTCTGAATTTGAAAGTTATTTACAATCATCCACACAATCTCGTTTCTTAGCGAAACGCTTTGCTGCCAAAGAGGCCTTTGCTAAAGCCTTAGGCACAGGGTTTAGATCACCGGTACGTTTTCAAAATATTATCGTAGGCCATGATGTTTTAGGAAAGCCTATTCTAGAATTTGATAAAGAATTACAAGACTATTTAAAACAAAAAAATATCTTAAGTCAGCATATTTCCATTTCGGATGAAAAAAATATTGCGACTGCCTTTGTTGTTCTCGAAACTTAAAAATTAAATGGAAGACATCGATTTCAATCGGCGCTTTGCTGGTGTCGAAAGACTTTATGGTAAAGATGCTGTAACCCTTTTTAAGAAAGCTCATATCTGTGTCATTGGTATTGGGGGTGTTGGATCATGGGCGGCTGAAGCATTGGCTCGTAGTGCCGTAGGTCATCTCACGCTCATCGATTTAGATCATATTGCTGAATCGAATATCAATCGGCAAATTCATGCGCTAAGTCAGACACTTGGAAAATCTAAAGTGTTAGCTATGAAAGAACGAATTCTAGAAATTAATCCCATGTGTCAGGTGGATACTGTGGATGACTTTATATCGAACGAAAATTTAACTGTGCTCATTAAGCAACATTTTAATGTCGTCATCGATGCGATTGACCAGGCAAGCATTAAAACAAGTTTGGCACTTCATGCTTTAAAAGAAAAAATTCCACTCGTCATGACAGGTGGCGCAGGGGGCCGTATCGATCCTTCATTTATTAAGATAGCGGACTTAGCTTTAACGCATGGGGATAGGCTCACAGCCAAGATTCGGCATGATGTCAAAAAAGCACTGCAATTAAAAGAATCACAAAAGGTAGGTATTGATGTGGTCTTTACCGATGAGGTCATGATAAAGCCTGAAGAGGCATGTGAGGAAGATGAGGCTCTCACAGGCCTTCATTGTGGCGGATATGGCTCAAGCGTGATGATCACAGCCACTTTTGGTTTTATGGCAGCATCTCTCGCTTTAAAGAAATTACTCTAATAAAAGCCCTTGAAATTTCATAACTCAACCCCATTTTAAGTGAATCCCAATATTATTTTTTTAAAAGGTAATTGAACATGGCAACAAAAGAAAACGCATCTGAAAAATTGGTCTTCCAAGCAGAGGTTAAGCAACTACTCCATCTCATGATTCACTCTTTATATAGCAATAAAGAGATCGTGATTCGCGAACTCATTTCAAATGCAAGTGACGCCGCAGATAAATTACGCTTCGACGCGCTTAAAGACGCTAGCCTTTATGAAAAAGATTCTGAATTAAAAATTAGATTAAGTTTTGATAAAAAGGCGCGCACATTAACCATTTCAGATAATGGTATTGGGATGAATCGCGAAGAAGTCATCAGTAATATCGGAACGATTGCAAGATCAGGCACCAAAGAATTCTTGAACAATTTAACGTGGGCTTTTATTCTTCATTCATCATTGCTGATCTTGTGACTGTGATCACGAGACGTGCTGGAAGCAAAGAAGCTATCCAATGGGAATCTAAAGGTGAGGGCGAATATACGATTAGTGAAGTTGAAAAAGAAACGCGCGGCACTGACATCATTTTGCATCTTAAAAAAGATGAAGATGAATTCTTAAGTGACTGGACGCTCAAAAGCATTATCAAAAAGTACTCAGACCACATCACGCTTCCAATTGTTATGAAAAAATCCGAATGGAAAGATGGCGAAGAAGTCCCGACGGATGAAGATGAAACAGTCAATGCGGCATCAGCATTATGGGCTCGAAATAAAAATGATATTAAAGAAGGAGAGTATCAAGAATTTTATAAAAATCTTTCTTATGATCAAGAACCACCTCTTACTTATTCACATAATCGTATTGAAGGTAAGCAAGAATATATCTCACTCCTTTATATACCAGCTAAGGCCCCTTTCGATTTATTTGATCGTGAACGTCATCATAGTGTGAAGCTTTATGTGAAGCGTATCTTCATCATGGAAGCGTCAGAAAAACTCATGCCTAATTATTTACGCTTTATTAAGGGTGTGATTGATAGTGCTGATCTTCCTCTTAATGTCTCACGAGAAATCTTACAAGACAGTAAAGAAGTGGAAGCCATACGTGCAGGCTCTACTAAAAAAGTGCTTGATCTCTTAGAAGATATGAGTGAAAAAAAACCAGATGACTATAAAAAATTCTGGAAAGAATTTGGTGTTGTGATGAAAGAGGGTCACAGCGAAGATTTTGCAAATAGAGAAAAAATTGCAAAACTATTTCGCTTCAATTCAACACACGAAGAAACAGATGCACAGGTCGTGTCTTTAAAAGATTATGTGTCTCGCATGAAAGATGGACAAGAAGCTATCTACTTCATCACAGCGGACTCCTATGAGGCAGCAAAGCATAGCCCACACTTAGAAATTTTTAAAAAGAAGGGTATTGAAGTTTTATTGCTGAGCGATCGCGTGGATGAATGGCTACTTTCTACTTTCAATGAATTTGAAAATAAGAAATTACAATCCATTGCCAAGGGTGATCTTGACTTAGGAAAGTTAGAAGACGAAAAAGAAAAAGAAGAGAAAAAGAAAATCGAGAAAGATGCAAAATCACTCGTGGAAAAAATTCAAAAAGCATTGGGTGATAAAGTCAAAGAAGTAAAAGTCACACATCGCTTAACCGATTCACCGGCATGCTTGGTGGCTGGAGAGCATGATTTATCAGGCAATCTAGAGCGCCTTCTCAAAGCGGCAGGACAAAAAACACCGGACACAAAACCGATTTTAGAAATTAATCCTTCGCATAAGCTCATTCAAAAGCTCGAAAACACTAATGATTCAGCACGTTTCAACGATTTCGCTGAAGTGATTTTTGATCAGGCCTTGATTTCTGAAGGCGGCCAGCTCAAAGACCCGGTTGCTTTTGTCAAGAAAATTAATCAATTTTTAGTCGAATAGCCTATAGTTTGGGGCTATTAATGTTTGACAGCCCTTCAAAATAAGTGCTATAGTCTCACCTCTCTGCGTCATGTATGCAGATCGATCGCGGGGTGGAGCAGTCTGGCAGCTCGTCGGGCTCATAACCCGAAGGTCACAGGTTCAAATCCTGTCCCCGCAACCAAGATCAAATACCGTTCTTTAATAAGTGTGAGTGCTTATAGTTCATGACAAATCCTTATGACTTACAAAGGTCAAACTTTGTTCGTCTTAAGGATCTCAAAATATAAGTGCTTTACACTTTTTAAATTTATGACAAGACATTTAGTTCATTTATGAGCTAATAACCTTTTCAATGAATTTGAGATTTAATAAAGCAAATGCAATATACCGATCCTTGTCGCAAGATAAGGATCAAGTAATAGTTTTGGATTAAACTGAAGAGTTTGATCCTGGCTCAGATTGAACGCTGGCGGAATGCTTTACACATGCAAGTCGAACGGCAGCACGGAGAGCTTGCTCTCTGGTGGCGAGTGGCGAACGGGTGAGTAATATATCGGAACGTGTCCAATAATGGGGGATAACGAGTCGAAAGATTCGCTAATACCGCATACGCCCTACGGGGGAAAGCAGGGGATCGTAAGACCTTGCGTTAATGGAGCGGCCGATATCTGATTAGCTTGTTGGTGAGGTAAAGGCTCACCAAGGCGACGATCAGTAGCTGGTTTGAGAGAACGACCAGCCACACTGGAACTGAGACACGGTCCAGACTCCTACGGGAGGCAGCAGTGGGGAATTTTGGACAATGGGGGCAACCCTGATCCAGCCATTCCGCGTGAGTGAAGAAGGCCTTCGGGTTGTAAAGCTCTTTCGCGAGGGAAGAAAACTTATGATCGAATAAATCATGAGGTTGACGGTACCTTGATAAGAAGCACCGGCTAACTACGTGCCAGCAGCCGCGGTAATACGTAGGGTGCGAGCGTTAATCGGAATTACTGGGCGTAAAGCGTGCGCAGGCGGTTTTGTAAGTCGGATGTGAAATCCCCGGGCTCAACCTGGGAACTGCGTTCGAAACTGCAAGGCTAGAGTGTGTCAGAGGGGGGTAGAATTCCACGTGTAGCAGTGAAATGCGTAGATATCTGGAGGAACACCGGTGGCGAAGGCGGCGTCCTGGACCGGTATTGACACTGAGGAGCGAAAGCCAGGGGAGCAAACGGGATTAGATACCCCGGTAGTCCTGGCCCTAAACGATGAGTGCTTGGTGTGGCG
>JAPLQN010000052.1 GCA_026399645.1 Candidatus Methylopumilus sp.
GATTTAAAGTTAAAAAATCTGCGTAGTCAGTTTTCATTGGTAAGCCAAGATACAATTTTATTTAATGACACAATAATGAACAATATAGCTTATGGCAATATAGAAAGACCAGTAAGTGAAGAGGAAGTTAAAAAAGCTGCTATCGCAGCTAATGCTTGGGAATTTATTGATCCCCTTCCAAATAAACTAGACCATGAAATCGGCGATAGGGGAGTTAGGCTGTCTGGAGGACAAAGACAAAGAATTTCGATTGCCCGTGCAATTTTAAAAAATGCACCAATACTACTTCTTGACGAAGCAACTTCAGCACTTGATTCTCACTCAGAAAAATATGTTCAGTCAGCCTTGGATAATCTAATGAAAAATAGAACAACTATAGTCATAGCCCATAGATTGTCTACAATTTTAAATGCTGATCGAATTGTTGTGATTGAGAAATCTAAAGTTATTGATATTGGGACTCACGCAGAATTAATTAGGCGATGCAAACATTATTCAACCTTGTACAAAAAAGGTCTGAAATAGCATTTTGATAGTATACAAGGCTCTCTCTAAGCTGCATTACTCAAAAAGCTTAGCTTCTTTATTTCTTATTCCTTTTTCAGTAATTTATCTCCTAATATCCTTTACTAGAAAATATCTTTACCAATTTAATCTTTTAAAGTCTTTTAAGATGCAGGTCCCTGTAATTGTTATCGGAAACATAACTTCAGGCGGTACCGGCAAAACTCCTTTAGTGATTCATCTCGCAAATGAATTGAAGAAAAATGGATATCATCCTGGAATCATAAGTAGGGGATATGGTTCTAAAAGAAATGGTGTAAGTGAGGTAAATAAAAAAAGTGATGTGGAAAATATTGGTGATGAAGCAATTTTGATTCATAAACATACCCATCTACCAGTTTTTATTGCAAAAGACAGGGCGTTGGCTGCAAAAGCACTCATTAAAAAATATAAAAAAATAGATGTCATTTTATCTGATGATGGAATGCAGCATTATCGTTTAAAGCGTGATATGGAAATTTTAGTTATAGATGGGACTAGAAGATTTGGGAATGGATATCTTCTTCCAGCAGGGCCATTAAGAGAGTCTAAGAGAAAAATGAAAGCTGTAGATGCTATCGTCTGTAATGAAAAAAAAGTGATAGATGGTAGCTACCTCATGAAATATAAGAGTTATTTCTTAATTAATCTAAAAACTAAGAAAAAAATTCCATTAAATAAGCTTCGCTTAAACAACCTTCATGCAGTAGCCGGCATTGGGAACCCAGATCGTTTTTTTAAGTACCTAAAAGCATTAGGTTTGGTATTTGATAGCTCGTCTTATAAAGATCATTATCGGTTTACAAAAAAAGATTTTAAAACTATGAGTGATAAGAATATTATAATGACTGAGAAAGACGCTGTTAAATGCGAAAAGTTTGCTAGGGATAATTTTTGGTATTTGCCAGTTGTTGCTGAAATTGACTCAAAGTTTACTGATTTTATTTTGAATAAAATGAAAAATATTGCCCATGGATAAAAATCTATTAAAAATTTTAGTTTGCCCAATTACTAAGGGGCCGTTAATCTATAAAAAAGAACAGAATGAGCTTATATCTAAGTCCGCTAAACTTGCTTATCCGATTAAAGATGGTATTCCAATTCTGCTGGAGAGTGAAGCGAGAGAAATCAAGAGTGACGAAGATTATTCATGACATTTAAAGTTATTATTCCGGCGAGATATCAGAGTAGCCGATTAGAGGGAAAACCTCTCTTAGATATCGCTGGTGTCCCCATGGTGATTCATGTTGTAAAGCAATCATTAAAAAGCAAGGCTAATGAGGTTGTGGTTGCAACTGACGATCAAAGGATTTTTGATGCGGTTGAAAAGTTTGGGTATAAAGCAATCATGACTAATGTTAATCATAAATCTGGTACTGATCGATTAGTAGAGGTTGTAAATTCTATGCATTGGTCAGACAATGAGATTGTTGTTAATGTTCAGGGAGATGAGCCGCTTATTAATCCATTATTAATTAATCAAGTTGCAGATTATTTAGATCATCAAAAAGAAGTTTTTGTTTCTACTGCGTGCCATTCCATTGCAGATTACAATGATTTTACAAATCCCAATAATGTCAAAGTCGTGCTTGATAAAAATTCACAAGCCTTATATTTTAG
Source organism: Candidatus Methylopumilus sp. (assembly GCA_026399645.1). Lineage (GTDB taxonomy): Bacteria > Pseudomonadota > Gammaproteobacteria > Burkholderiales > Methylophilaceae > Methylopumilus. Next base: position 2,164 of record JAPLQN010000052.1, read on the forward strand.
TCGAGCGCCTATTCCCTTTCCGAGAGATGAGTTTACTCAAAAGATAATTGGAAGAAAAGCGTTCTATAAACATATTGGCATCTATGCTTATCGTGCTAAGTTTCTAAAAGACTTTAAGAGCATAGGGCAAGCTGAATTAGAGGATATTGAAAAGTTGGAGCAGCTTAGAATTCTATATGCAGGTTACAAGATTGGTGTTGTTCAATCAAATGACATACCCTCGGGTGGAGTTGATACCGCGGAAGATCTTGAAAAGGTAAGAAAGCTTTTTTCTAATTAAATAGCAGATTCACCCGTTTCACTAGTTCTAATCCTCACTACTTCTTCAATATTACTTATGAATATTTTACCATCGCCAATTTTTCCGGTATGTGCTGCTGCAGATATTGCTTCAATGACTTTTTTAACCATTTTGTCTGAAACAATAATATCTAATTTAATTTTGGGTAAAAAGTCAATTACATACTCTGCTCCCCTATAGAGTTCAGTGTGGCCTTTTTGTCTTCCAAAGCCCTTAACTTCCGTTGCTGTAATCCCATTTATACCTATTTCAGAAAGAGCCTCTCTTACTTCATCTAATTTAAATGGTTTAATTACTGCCTCAATTTTTTTCATCTAATTTCCTTCTTCATATGCATTAATGTTTAAAGGTTATGGGGTATCTTCTGTCTTTACCAAATGCCCTATGTGTAATTTTCGGCCCTATGGGACTTTGAGCCCTTTTAAATTCATTATTGTTGATTAACTTTACAACGCGATTCACATTTTTACTAGAAAAACCTTTTTTTACAATCGACGATATATCTAGATCTTTTTCAATATAAAGCTCAATTATCTTATCAAGAATTTCATATTTAGGGAGGCTATTCTGATCAAGTTGGCCATGCCTTAGTTCGGCTGTAGGCTGTCTTTTGATGATTTCATTTGGAATGATGCTTGATATTGAATTTCGATAATGCGCTAATTTATAAACCCATGTTTTTGGCACGTCTTTAAGAAGTGCAAAACCTCCGACCATATCCCCATAAAGGGTTGTATAACCTACAGCAGTCTCACTTTTATTACTTGTTGATATTACAAGCCCATTAAATTTATTAGATAAAGCCATTAATAAAACACCCCTGATGCGAGCCTGTAAATTTTCTTCAGTTGTATCAAAAGGCTTATTTTTAAATTCGCTTGATAATGTTTTTCTAAAAAGTTTAAAAATGGATTGAATATCTATTTCTTTGTAATTGACACCTGTATTTTTAATCATTTTGCGAGATTCAATAATGCTTATTTTTGCGGTAAATTCTGAAGGCATCATGACAGCAGTAATATTTCTTTTGTCAAATACGTCATTTGCTAGCGCTAGAACCAAAGCAGAATCTATACCACCAGATAAACCTATAAATATGTTTTTAAAGTTATTCTTAACTACATAATCTCTAAGTCCTAATTTAAGCGCCTCATATAAATGTGCCTCTTTGTTATACAAAGTATTATTAATGGTTGCTTTTGAAGAAACATCAATAATCACTGTTTCTTCTTTAAAAAATGATAACTGATGAGTAAGTTTCGCTTGTTTGTTAACAACAAAAGAGCCGCCATCAAATATGAGCTCATCTTGACCTCCAACTGCATTGAGGTAGATTACAGTAGATTTTGTTTCTTTAGCTAGCTTAGTGATAACTTTTACTCGAGTATCATATTTTTCTATTTCATAAGGGGACGCATTAATTACAATAATGACATCAACTAATTTTTTCTTAAGTAATTTGCTTGGGGAAAGACTCCAGGCATCTTCGCAAACAAGAAGACCAATCTTTAAACCCTTATGTTTAAAAATAAATTCTTTTTCACCCGGCTCAAAATATCTATTTTCGTCAAATACACCATAATTTGGCAGAATTTTTTTAAAATAGGTGCCTTGAATTTTTCCATTAAAAAGTAATGATGCTGCATTGTATATTTTGCCGCCTTTTTTTAATGGGTGCCCAACAATTACTTTTATAAAAGGTAAGGCCTGCGCAATTCTCGTCAATGATTTTGAACATACCTTAAGAAAATCTTCTCTTAAGACAAGATCTTCAGGTGGGTAGCCGCACAAAGAGAGTTCAGGAGTAATAAGTAATTCAGCTCCCTTTTCAGCAGCTTCTGTGGCTTGCTTGATGATAAGAATGCTATTGTTTTCAATATCACCAACAAACGAATTTATTTGTGCCAGAGCTATTTTCATAGTTTTAGTAACTGCCACCCGCATTTTTAATAAGGTCAACAATTTCTGTATTTTTAGCTTTGAGCGCATATACAAGAGCTGTTAATCCGTATCGATCTTTTGCTTTTAAATTAACTTTTGATTCAATAAAAAGTTGAATCATTTCCTTGGATTTATTTGCTACAGCATAGTGAATTATAGGCGTGCCATCAGAATCTTTTCTGTCAATATTAGCGCCATTTACTATAAGGAGTTTTGAGACTGCCAAATGATTTTTTTTCGTGGCCCAAGTGAGTGCTGTCCAATTAAACTGATCTTCATAATCAATTTTTACACCATGCTTTATAAAAAGACTTACCGCATCTGCATTACCCTCCCGTGAAGCATACATAAGAGGACTGCATTTGTATTTATCTACAATATTTGGATCAGCACCGTGGTCAAGTAGTGTTTGAATTGTTTTTATATCACCGTTTTTGGAAGCATACATTAAAACAGTTTGACCAGCATCGTTAGTATTATTAGGATCAATACCGTATTTGATTAATAGATCTACAATATTACTAAATCCTGATATCGCAGCTAGCCCATAAGCACTCCAACCGTCATTGTCTCTTATTTTTGGATCCGCTCCATTATCTAAAAGTAACTGAGCTGATCGTATATAATTTTTCTTTGCAGCAAACATTAATGCAGTCCAGCCGTTACTTTCAGTTGCATTTACTGATGCGCCTTTTTTAATTAAGAGGCCGACAATCTTATCCATATCTTTTCTTGCTGCATACATTAGAGCTGTGACGCCTTCTTCATCTTTAGTGTTTGGATTTCCACCACTTTCCAAAATAGCGCTTACTGTCTCAAGGTCACCTTTTGATGCTGCAGTTAAAAGATAATTTACTGACTCTTCCGCATTCGCTATTAAGGCAAAAAAAGAAGTGATTAGAAAAAAGATTAAAAGAGTTTTTTTATACAATTTTTATTTTTTTAATAATGCTTGCATAGTCAGTCCCATGTCAGCAGGCGACTTAGACATACTCACACCAGCTTTTTCTAGCGCTTTAATTTTATCTATTGCAAGACCAGAGCCTTGAGAAATGATAGCACCAGCATGACCCATTCTTTTCCCTTCAGGGGCTGTAATGCCAGCAATATAACCTGCAATAGGTTTTTTTATATGTTGTTTGATATATTCAGCGGCCAGTTCTTCATCTGAACCACCAATTTCACCAACTAATATAATGCCCTGGGTATTTTTATCTTCTTCAAACATTTGTAAGCATTCAATGAAATTGAGCCCTTTGATAGGATCACCACCAATGCCAACACATGTGCTTTGACCTAAACCAAGTATTGTTGTTTGTTGAACAGCTTCGTAAGTTAATGTGCCTGATTTTGAAATAATGCCAATGGATCCAGGCAAGTGAATACTTCCAGGCATAATCCCAATCTTACATTCGCCAGGCGTTATAACGCCAGGACAATTAGGGCCAATTAGTTTAGATTGGTTTGTGCGAATAGCAGCCTTCACATTAATCATATCTTGTATTGGAATACCTTCTGTAATACATACAATAATTTCAATACCTTCTTCAGAGGCTTCGATAATTGAATCTGCAGCGAAAGCGGGAGGAACGTAAATGACTGATGCATTAGCTCCAGTTGTTTTAATAGCATCTCTCACTGTATTAAATACAGGTAAATTAAGATGCAATGTCCCACCTTTACCAGGCGTAACCCCGCCGACTAATTTTGTACCATAGGTAATTGCTTGCTCTGAGTGAAAAGTGCCTTGTTTGCCAGTAAAGCCTTGGCAAATAAGCTTGGTAGATTTATTAATGAGAATAGACATTTTATTTTTTGATGAGACTAGTTGCGATCGTTGCCGCTTCGGTAAGTGTGTTTGCGGCCTTAATATTTAAACCACTTGTTTGTAAAAGTTTTTTACCTAAATCTACATTAGTGCCTTCTAATCTTACGACAATAGGAATTTTGATACCAACTTCTTTGATTGCAGCGATAATTCCTTCAGCAATAATATCGCATCGCATAATGCCACCAAAAATATTAACCAAGACAACCTGCACATTTTTATCGTCAAGAATAATTTTAAAAGCTTTGGCAACTGTTTCAGAAGTGGCTCCACCGCCCACATCTAAAAAGTTTGCAGGTTCGCCACCGTAGAGTTTGATAAGATCCATCGTAGCCATAGCAAGACCTGCGCCATTGACCATGCAACCAATATTGCCATTAAGTGCAATGTAATTAAGTCCAGCATCAAAAGCTTCGGCTTCTTTAGAGTCGTTTTGTGACCAATCACGGAGATCAGCTAATGTTTTTTGTTTATAAAGAGCATTGTCATCGACATTTATTTTACAGTCGAGAGCAATAATTTTTTTATGGGAATTGATAACGAGCGGATTAATTTCTAATAGGGCTAAATTATTTTCAATAAAAGCTTTAAAAGCACTTCTAGCAAATCTAACGAAATCATTAATCATTTCATTAGGCAAACCTAATGCAAAGGCAATATTTCTAGATTGATAATCCATGAGGCCATTAATTGGACTGCATGTTTCTCTGATAATTTTTTCAGGGTTATTTTTAGATATTTCTTCAATTTCCATACCACCTGCAGAAGATGCAATAACGACAATCTTTTCTGACTGCCTATCAACTAATATAGAAAAATATAATTCTTTTTCGATGTCACATGACTCTTCTATAAGAAGAGCATTAACAGGTTGGCCATCTGGTTTATTCTGATAAGTAACAAGTTTTTTATGGAGAAGAGAATTTACAGCCTCAACCGCTTCTTTTTTGGAAGTTACAATCTTAACGCCACCCGCTTTACCTCTCCCGCCCGCATGAATTTGGGCTTTAATTACATAAGAAGAAGATTCAAGTTGGGCTATCGATTGATCCACCTCCTCTATAGACTTAATTGCAATGCCTTTTGGCACAGAAATGCCGTATTTTGCAATTAATTGTTTGGCCTGATATTCGTGGAGATTCATGTTAAAAAAGGAGCTAAATAAGCATTATTTTCACCGAATTTAGATAAACATGCCAGTTAAGAATTATATTTTAATAGCAATGTTAGAATTATTAATTTGCAGGCTTATATCACTTATACACACCATGAAATTATTAGTCCAGTCTTCATATAGTCTCCAAAGTCATTTAACAGAAATCTCTGAAATTTTAGGCCAAGTGACAACATCAACGTATACGCTTATCAATGATAATGCTGCCATATATGAGATTGAATCGGACTTGTCAGTAGATTTAAAAAAACAGCTTCATCATAAGCGGGTAGATTTTGCAGTTTTAGATAATTACAGAGCTTTAAGTGAATTTAGCCTATGCGTGATGGATATGGATTCAACACTCATCTCGATTGAATGTATTGATGAAATTGCAGATATGTGCGGCAAAAAACAAGATGTAGCCTTAATTACTAAAAGTGCCATGATGGGTGAAATTGATTTTTCACAAAGCCTAATCAAGCGCGTTTCTTTATTGGAAGGACTTGGAGAGGAGATGCTTTTCAAAGTGATAGAAGAAAGATTAAAGTTTAATGACGGCACTCAGGCATGGATTGAAGCTTGTCGTAAAAATCATGTGACAACAGTGCTTGTATCAGGCGGCTTTGATTATTTTGCAGATTATGTGAAGAATAAATTAGGGATTGATATTGCTATATCTAATCAACTTGAAATTAAAGATAAGAGACTGACTGGTAAAGTATTAGGTCAAATCGTCAATGATGAAGTAAAAGCTCAAGCTGTAAGAGATTTTCAAGCAAAGCTCAGCATCGATAAATCAAATACAATCGTGATTGGTGATGGGGCGAATGATTTAAAGATGTTAGCTGAAGCCCAATACAGCATTGCGTATCACGCCAAACCTATTGTGCAAGAAAAAGCGCGATTTAAATTAAATCACTCAGACTTCAAAGGTGTATTAAATCTTTTTAAGCTTTAAATAAGCTCTTCTTTTAAAAAGCCTGCTCTGTAACGCGCTTCTTTATTTAATTTTTGGTAATTCAATTTAATATCATAAGACACCAGCAATTTTTTATACGTTTCATGTGGGTTAAGGTTTTGAGACTCACATGCCCAACGATACCAAATATTTCCGATAGATACATGATGAATTTCTTCTTCATAAATAGTTTGTAGAATAGATGCAATGTCATCATCTTTTTGCTGCTTAAATTTTTCGATAATTGGGGGCGTTACATCCAGACCTCTTGCTTCCATTGTTTTAGGAATGAGTGCTAATCGATGAATTAAGTCATGACTTGTTCGATCGGCTATTTCCCAAAGACTGTTGTGTGCATTGAAGCTGCCATAGCTTAAACCAAATTTTTTAAGATAGTCATTCAGTAAGTTGAAGTGCGTATGTTCTTCATAAGCAATTTGAAGCCAGTCACTATAGAATTGATCTGGAAGATCTTTAAAGCGCCAAATAATATCAAGCGCTAAATTAATCGCATTAAATTCAATATGGGCTAATGCATGAATGAATATTAATTTCCCATGCTCAGTAGAGGCAGATCTTTTTTCAACAAGTCTTGGCGGAACAATTTGAGGTTTTAATGGTGCGCCTGGTAAATGGTAACTATTTTGAATATCGGCTTTTGAATCAATTGCCACTTGATAAGACTTAAAAGATTCATATATATCTTTAACTCGATTTAATTTCTCATTTAAATCGTTTATAGCAAGAGCTTTTAGGCAGTTAGCTCTTAACTCCATAGTCAAATCAATTAATGAATTGGAACGAGGGTTACGGAACCAGTTTTCATGTCTGGAGTGATAATTGATTTTTTATCATAAGATAGTGCTATGTCAGCAGCAGCTGTAAAGCCTTCTTTATATAAAGCGACCTTGTTATGTTGTAATTTGAAAATCTTTCCGTTTTTCCAGTCACTAATAAAGAAACTATCCCCAGATTTAATTAAACCATCACCGCCTCCAAAGCCTTCAGCAACTTTCAAGATGGATTTTGTTTTCAAATTAATCTTATATAGAATGCCACTTGCAAAATCTACTTCGTATAAATCATTTTTAACAACTAAAAGACCATTCGGCGCTAAAATTTCAGGTGTATTCTCATTGAGGATTACAGTAACTTTTTTATCTTTAGCAATTTTAAAAATGGCGCCGCCTGTTTTAAGGTTGCCGCTATCACTCACATATAAATTACCGGCTTCATCTGAAGTAATATCATTAAAAAAGACAGGTGTTTGTGGAAATGCCATAGTGCTTCCAAATACCGCCCATTTTCCATCGGGCTCAACCTTCAAAACTCTATTCTTGTCTGTTACATATAGAGACTTGCCAATAAAAGTTAAGCCTTTAGGGTCGTCCATGCCGCTTGCAAATGTTGAAAGTTTGCCATCAATTGAGATGCGTGTAATTTTTCCATCACTATCCTTATTGAACTCACCGATCTCAGAGACATAAATATCTCCCTTAGCATCTTGAACAACTGACTCAGGACTTGTAAACCCCGAGATTACATTGAGTGAATCATTTGCTTTTGAAGGGGCAGCAAAAAGTGTTACTAATAAAATTAAAAATACACGCAAATTTTTCATAGTTTAATTAAGAAGCCTTATTGATTAAAGACATTTATCTTCGCAGCCTTCTTCACTTACACCTAAAGAAAGAAGTAAGTCGACCATTTTTTTATCGCCTTTTTCTTGTTTCACAACACGGATGATAGACACGCCACCATTCATTTTTTTATTAATATCAGCGCCCTTGGATGCAAGGTATTTAACAATTTCAGTTCTACCGTCAAAAGCAGCATGATGAAATGCGTTCATTTTTGTAATCGGATGAGTATAATTTAAATCAGCGCCATGCTCTGCTAAATATTTGAGCACTTGAAATTGGCCTTTAGCCGCCGCCATAAGAAGGGGACTCCATGCAAAATACGTTGCATTGATATCTACTTTTTTTACTTCAACATATTTTTTAACGATAGATAGTTTGCCTTCATTCACTGCGCCTGAAAATTCAATTCCTTCTTCATCTGTTAATGCAAAAAGGTGCATTGAGAAAGTGAGTAAAATTAGTGTAAGTGTTGTTTTTAAAAATTTATTCATATTGAGTGACTCTTTCATTTAGTTAAAAAATTGATAAGCATTTGCAAACATTTTATACCATGGCGCTAATTCGTTCCACGCTTTAGGATGCCAAGAATTTTGTGCTACCCTAAAAACTCTCTCAGGATGAGGCATCATAATTGAAAACCGTCCATTGTCAGAAGTAAATCCAGTAATTCCTTCAGGAGAGCCATTTGGATTCATAGGGTAGGTAGAAGTTCCTTTTTGGTAGTTATCAACATAGCGAAGTGTTGCAAGTTGATGATTTAAAACATCATTCATTTGAGTCTGGTTTTGATATTCTGTATAGCCCTCACCGTGAGCCACCGCAATTGGAAGTATGGAGCCGTCCATCCCGGTAAAAAATACAGAATTAGACTTAAGAATTTCAACTGATACAAATCTTGCTTCAAATTGTTCAGATCTGTTTTTTACAAAGTGTGGCCATAATGTTGAGCCAGGAATAATTTCTTTAAGGTTGCTCATCATTTGGCAGCCATTACAAATACCTAGTGCGATCGTATCTGGCCTTGAGAAAAACGCTGCAAAAGCGTCACGTGTTTTTGAATTGAATAGAATTGATTTAGCCCAGCCTTCACCTGCACCTAATACATCGCCATATGAAAAGCCGCCGCATGCAACTAGCGCTGAAAAATCAGTTAAACTTTTTTGACCTTGAATAATGTCTGACATATGCACGTCATGTGCTTCAAATCCTGCGGTAGAGAATGCTGCTGCCATTTCAACATGGCCATTCACACCTTGTTCTCTTAGGATGGCAATTTTAGGCTTCATCTTTTTAATCGCAAAAGATTGTGGAATTTCAAAATCAAATTGTGGGCTAATACCTGGATCAAGATCATCTGAAATTTGTGAAAACTCTTCCAGAGCACACTCTGGATTATCTCTCATAGATTGCATCTTGAAAGATGTTTCGCTCCAGGCACTTTGCAAGCTTGATCTTGTCTCTTTAAGGACAGTTTCATTTTTATGTTGAATATGAATTGTTTGATTTGGACTGATGGCCCCAATAAGAAAAGCGTGGTGGTTTAGCGCCTCATGAATCTTTATGAGCGTGCTAGAAATATGCTCTTTTTGAACTTGAATGACAGCACCCAGCTCTTCGTTAAATAAAATTGCTTTAATATCATTGCCACAATCAGTCAAATCAATATCCAAACCACAGCGGCCTGCAAAGGCCATTTCAGTTAACGTTGCAAAAAGACCGCCATCAGATCGATCATGATAAGCCTCAATCATATTTTCATTTTTAAGTGTTTGAATCACATCAAAGAATGCTTTAAGTGTTTTTGCATCATCAAGGTTTGGCGAAATATCGCCCACTTCATTGAATACTAAGTTGAATGCTGAAGCACCCAATCTATTTTTGCCTAAACCTAAATCGATGTAGATAAGACCGCTATCCTTAAGATTTCTATTGAGTGTTGGCGTTAATGTTTTTCTAGCATCAAAGACGGGTGCAAAAGCACTTACGATAAGCGACAAAGGCGAGACCACCGTTTTTTCTTTTGCACCATCTAACCAAGCTGTTTTCATAGACATGGAATCTTTGCCCACAGGAATACTAATACCTAGGTCAGGACATAGACGCATACCGATTTCTTCCACTGCATCAAATAAGGCAGCGTCTTCTCCTTCATGACCTGCAGACGCCATCCAATTAGCTGATAATTTAATATCTTCTAAATGATGAATAGAGGCTGCCGATAAATTGGTAATAGCTTCGCCTAATGCCATACGAACAGAAGCTTTAGCATCAATCATCGCAATAGGAGTTTTTTCGCCAATAGCAAAAGCCTCACCTAGCAGACTATCAAAGGATGATAAGGTCACAGCAACATCAGCAACAGGAATTTGCCATGGACCTACAAGCTGATCTCTTGCAATTAATCCTGTTACTGAACGATCACCAATATGAATCAGGAACATTTTATTTGCTACAGCTGGGTATCTCAAAACGCGATAAGCTGCGTCTTTGATATCAATATTTTCTGTGATAAATCTTTTAAGAGCTTTCTCTTTTCGCTTCACATTGCGCGTCATCTTAGGCGGCTTCCCAAGGAGGGTCGACAAGTCCATATGGACAACATCTTTTTTAAGAAGACTATCTTCAACGATGAGTTGTTTATCGTTTTTTGCAATACCTACAATCGCGAAAGGACATCTTTCTCTCTCGCAAAGCGATTTAAACGAATCAAGGTCTTTATCTAAAATAGCTAATACGTAGCGCTCTTGGGCTTCATTACACCAAAGCTCCCGGGGTGACATACTTGGCTCTTCATTATTAATTGAACGTAATTGAAACGTTGCACCTACCCCGCCATCATTGACCAACTCAGGAAATGCATTTGATAAACCGCCAGCACCTACATCATGAATGCTTAAGATGGGATTATCTTTGCCTAATTGCCAACATCGATCAATGACTTCTTGCACTCTTCTTTGTAATTCAGGATTGCCACGTTGCACAGAATCAAAGTCTAAATTTTCTGCATTGAATCCAGTGCCCATACTCGATGCTGCGCCACCACCTAACCCAATAAGCATTGCTGGGCCACCTAACTGAATGAGAAGAGCGCCTGGCGGAATTGCATGTTTTTTTGTATGGATATCGTTAATACTTCCAATGCCACCTGCTAGCATAATGGGCTTATGAAAACCCTTTACTTCATCATCATGATTAATTTCTAATGTTCTAAAGTAGCCTGCAATATTGGGCCTGCCGAATTCATTATTATAAGAAGCGCCACCAATCGGACCATCAATCATAATTTGGAGTGCTGATGATATGCGCGAGGGCGACCCATAAATTTCTTTTTCCCAGGGCTGAATAAATTCAGGGATGCGTAAATTAGAAACTGAAAATCCTGTAAGGCCGGCTTTAGGTTTTGAACCTCTTCCTGTCGCACCTTCATCTCGAATCTCACCACCTGCACCAGTCGCTGCACCTGAGAATGGAGAGATTGCTGTCGGATGATTATGTGTTTCCACTTTCATAATAAAGTGAGTTAATTCTTTGTGATCCTCATAAACACCATTTTGATTTGGATAAAAACGATTAACCTGAGCGCCTTCTACAATAGAAGAGTTATCTGAGTAAGCTACAATCGTATTGCCTGGATGTAGCTGATGTGTATTTTTAATCATGCCAAAAAGTGATTTAGATTGTGTCTTGCCATCTATCACCCAATCGGCATTAAATATTTTATGACGACAGTGCTCAGAATTTGCTTGAGCAAACATCATGAGTTCAGCGTCCGTAGGATTTCTTTTTATAGAAGTAAAATAATTAAACAAATAATCGATTTCATCTTCAGATAAGGCAAGCCCGAGATTTTTATTAAAATCATTTAAGATTTGTTTGCCGCCTTCAAGTATCTCTGCATACTGAATGGGTTTAGGCGGTAAATGAGAAAAGAGAGATTGAGCTTCATTAAGATCAAAAATAGAAATTTCTGTCATACGATCATGAAGTAATACAGAAAGTTGTTTCTTTTCATTATTTGATAATAAAGAGTCATCTTTTAACTCAACATATATAGCAATGGCTCTTTCGATACGCTTAACGTCATGAAGTCCACAATGGTTTGCAATATCAGTTGCTCTTGAAGCCCATGGCGATATGGTGCCCGGACGTGGGATCGTGATAATGGAATTATGTTTAAAATTTAATGTATGAGCTTTCGGACCATAATGCAGAATTTTTTCTAGAATGGCTTTCTCTGTACCTGTAATTTTTTTCTCGCACCATACAATATGAATATATTCAGAATGAATATCTTTGACTTGGCTATTAACTGTTTGAAGCTTTCCAAGAAGTTTTTCTTTTCTAAACTTTGAATAAGCTGGACCGCCAGCGATATGAATAATTTCTTGGCTTTGCATATTTTGGGTAGTGTTTTAAGACGTTACTTTAAGCTTATGATTTTAACAGAAGCTATTTTTTTAAACCTCGTTAATTTTGACTAAATTAACTAGAAAAATAGAGCGAGGTTTGATAGAAAATAAAGCTAAAAACCCAGGCTAGAAGAAGCGCCCATAAAACTGAATAAATCACAAATGAAAGATTTTTAGATTCATTTTTAAGTGTAGCAATTGTTGAAAGGCAGGGCGTATAAATGAGGGTAAAAATCATAAAACTAATCGCCTGTATTTGGCTCACATTGCTGTAAAGATGATGGGCTAATGCGGAACCTTCTACACCATAAATCACAGCCAATGCGCCAATCACAATCTCTTTGGCAATAAAATCAAAAATTAAAGCAATCACTAATTGTTCGTTGATACCAATAGGGTGAAAAATAGGGGATAACCACTTACCCAGTTGGCCAGAATAAGTAAGCTCGCTGGCGATAGGCACATCCATTGGAAAGTGTGTTAACGCCCAAACAAGAAGTACGCCAATAATAATAAATTTGGTAGCGCGCGTTAAAAAATGTTTAATTTCAAGCATGCTTCTTTTGACAATCTGATTCATCGTAGGAAAGCGGTATGGGGGCAATTCAATAATAATAGGTTCTTTATTTTTAAACTGATGTTTGAAGATGAGAGCTGAAATAAAGATTGTAAAGAAGCTTAATAAATAAAGACAGAAAAGAACCAGTGGCCCATATGTAGCGCTAAAGAGAGCCGTGATAATAAATAAAAATACTTGAAGTCTGGCTGAGCATAGCGAGAATGGAATGACAAACATCGTTAAAAGACGGAGTTCTTTTGTGCGCATAATTTTAGTGCCCATGAGAGCCGGGACATTGCAGCCAAAACCCATGAGCATCATGACAAAACCTCTGCCATCTAAACCTATTTTTTCCATCAAGGTATCCATCAAAAATGCAGCCCTAGAAAAATAACCACTATCTTCCACGACACTCATAATAAGGAAAAAGAGAATAATGATCGGTACAAAAGCGGCCACTGTGGTCACGCCAAGATAGAGACCGTCTAAGAGCAGGCTTTCGAAAATACCATGATGATTTATGAATAGCGGTTCAAGATAATCCATCCTAAAGAAATTAAAGAATTGCGTCATTAAATCTTGAATGGGTTTACCGAGAGTAAAGATAAACTGAAAAATTGAAAATACAATTAAAAAGAAAATAGGCAAGCCCCAATAGGGATCTAGAAAGAGTCCATCTAATTTTTTTGTATTTTTGTCGTTGAGTTTGGTAGGGTATTTAACGGTTAATTTAATTAAAGTCTGAATCGTTTTTTCATTCGATATTAGATCAGAAGCGTTGAGTGGTTTTATTTTTTTAATCGGAGTAGAGATTTTTTGATTTATGACCTGGGTACATGCTTTTAAAAGCTCAACCATACCTTCACCATATTTGGCACTTGTTTTAATAACAGGCGTTTTAAGTTTCTTTTCTAGCAACACAGCATCGATAGTAATGCCCATTTTCTTTGCTTCGTCATGCATATTCAGTGCGAGCACGCAGGGTATATGAAGTTTTTGAAGCTGCAGCAGTAAAGAAAGCTGTCGTTCAATTTGAGCACTACATAAAACTACAATGGCTAAATCAATTTTGTTATTGTTAATAAAGCTTTGTACAATTTTTTCATCTTCAGATAGACCTTGAAGATCATAAATGCCAGGAAGATCAACCAATTCGGCCATATGGCCGCCTAAGAATGTTTTAACTGCATGAAGGTCAACAGTGATTCCAGGCCAATTACCTACGCGTGCAGATGAGCCACTTAAACGATTAAAAAGCGTCGACTTCCCAGTATTGGGCATGCCTAAGAAAGCGATACGTTTCATAGGGCAGCAGAAGTAAGATTAATTAGTGATGCTTCATGCTCTCTAATCATGAGTTCGGTTGTATCAATCATGATATGAAAAGGGCCTTTAAATTGAGCCTTCCTTAGAACGATTATTTTTTTTCCGCGTCGAAGCCCCATGGCATTAAGCCTTTGAATAAGTAAGCGATCCATATTGAGTTTATGGATAATGCCACTTTGACCCTCTGCTAACTCTAATAAGGTTGTCATAGATATCTAAATGATAATGATTCTTATTATTATATACAAAAAAGCCTGCATAGCGCAGGCTTTGTGAGGTTTCTGAGGCTAACTTCTTTATTTACGGCTATCCACAATCTTCGCTTTTGCTTTGAGATCTAATACAAGCTTATCAAGTTGTTTTTGTTGAAGTGTTTTAGCTAAACCTTCTTTCACTTTATCGAATTCAGGAGCTTGCAGGGCTCTTGTATCTTCCAGTTTAATCACATGCCAACCAAATTGCGTTTGCACAGGCGCTGTTGTGAAGCTACCTTTTTTAAGTGAAGTGAGTGAATCAGCAAACGGTTTAACCATTGAGTTAGCTGGGAACCAACCTAAGTCACCACCTTTATCTTTTGAGCCTGAGTCTTTTGATTTATCTTTAGCGATTTTGCTAAAGTTGCCACCTTTGTTAAGTTCAGCAATCACGTCTTTAGCTTCTTGTTCACTTGCTACAAGAATATGTTTTGCATTGAATTCTTGAGTGCCTAAATCTTTCTTATATTGCTCATACGCATTTTTAATATCAGATTCTGAAATAGGATTTTTTTGAACATAGCTTTGTAAGAATGTGTTGTACAACATTTCTTTACGCGCTAATTCTTCTTTTAAAAGATAGTTTGCATCTTTACTTAAACCAGTTCTTTCGGCTTCTTGGTTAATGAGCTCCATGGCAATCATACGATTCACAATCATATTATTAAGATTGTCATCCGTTTTTTGACCGCGACTTGCGAGGTCTTTTACGACAAAATCATATAGATTTTTTTTGATAGGCTTTCCATTCACTGTAATATTTAAATCAGCTGCTTGAGCTAAATTTCCAAGCTGGATAAGTAAAACAAAAACGAAGGTTTTGATAAAAGAAAACATAGAGCTCCCTGGGTTATTAATATTGAAGAGTGATTCCTTAAGGCAAATCAGCTTTGATACTTAATGCATGAATTTTTTCAGGAATTAAATCTTTAAGCGCCTCGTATACGAGGCGATGCCTCATTATCGTTGATTTTCCTAAAAAATGCGAACTAGTAATTTCCAAATCGAAATGACCGCCACCCGTATTACCTTTATGACCTTTATGAAGATCGCTTAAATCTTTAAGGCTTATATGAGTTGGCTCTAAGAATGCTAGCCTTTCTTTAATAAGGTCTTGAAGCATAAATATTTAAGGAAGGGTTTTTCTAAAAGGTTTCACTTCAATAGAAGCGTATACACCTGAGGTGTAAAAAGGATCTTCATGCGCCCAGAGGATAGCGTCATCAAGTGATATAAATTCAGCCACAATCAAACTGCCCGTGAAACCATCCAAGCCTGGGTCGCTTGAGTCAATCGCAGGGAAGGGTCCTGCGAGTAAAAGTTTACCTTGATCTTGCAATACTTTAATGCGCGCTAAATGTGCCGGCCTATATGCCGTTCTTTTATCGAGGCTGTTTTGATGGTCTGTGGCGATGATGGCGTAAAACATATTATTTACGATTTGCTCTCGATGCTAAGACACCAATAAAGACCGCATAGCACATGATGAGTCCGGTAATGCCAAATAATTTAAAATTAACCCACGTACTTTCTGAAAAATTAAAAGCGACATAAAGATTGAGCGCGCCTAAGGCTCCAAAAAATACAGCAGAGGAGATATTGATTTGGTGCCAAGTTTTTTCAGTTAATTGAATTTGTTTTCCCATAAGATTTTTAACAAGGTTCTTTTTCTTGAAAAATTGAAAAAATAAAAGTGCACCTGATAACAGCCAATACAAAATACTAGGTTTCCATTTAATAAAATTTGCATCATGGAGCCATAAAGTAGTGCCACCTAATACACTAATTAATACCGCATTAAATATAAGTAACTTATCCACTCTCTTATGAACGAGCTTGCTATAAATTACTTGAAAGAACGTGGCGCCAATGACGACTAATGTTGCGGTATAAATGTTTGAAAATTTATATGCAATAAAAAAAAGGATGACAGGAAATAGATCGAATAGAAATTTCATTTGTAAAATTATCCTAAGGCTTCGTTAATTATCTTTGCTAAAGACTATCTGATACTATGGTAGTTCATATTGAAATACTGAATATTCATGATTGATCTTCACTCACATTCTACTATATCTGATGGTTTATTAACCCCAAGCGGTCTTGTTAAACATGCCCACTCTAAAGGTATTAAAGTGCTGGCTTTAACTGACCATGACGATGTAGAAGGTTTGACGGAGGCTGCATCAGAAGCAAAATTATTAGGTATGCATTTAGTTCACGGTGTAGAAATTTCAGTGACATGGAAAAGAGACACGATTCATATCGTTGGATTGAATGTGGACTCTCAAAATAAAACACTACTGCAAGGGCTCTCTTCTATCAGAGAAGGGCGTTTTGAGAGAGCGAAACAAATGGCACATTCACTCGATCAAGTGGGAATCAAAGGGAGCTTAGAGGGCGCATTAAAATATGCAAAATCAGGTATCTTAGGTCGTACCCATTTTGCAAGATTTTTAGTAGAAGCAGGACATGCCAAAGACGTCAAAACCGTATTCAAAAATTATCTCGTGAAAGGTAAGCCAGGTTTTATTGAACACACTTGGACGAGCTTAGAAAATGCGCTTTCATGGATTCATACAAGTGGCGGCATTGCAGCTATTGCCCATCCTGCAAGATATGATTTAGGTAAAAATAATCTTTTAGCATTTTTAAATGAATTTAAAGAGCTGGGTGGTCAAGGCATTGAAGTTATTTCAGGAAGCCATACGACAGAACAGTCTTTAAAAATGGCAAAAATTGCAGAAGAGTTTGAATTCCTAGCATCTACAGGTTCTGACTATCATGGGCCAGGAATTTCTTACAGGGAGATGGGATCTTTACCAAAAATTCCCGAAACATGCATTCCGATATGGAAAAGTTGGAATGAAGTCAATGCCTTACTGAACTAAATTTTTTCTTAAAAACACATATTTCTTGAATGAATATAAGAATATTCAAATAGAATGACATTCTATATATGGAATTAACCGCTATACAAAAAGTTGCCGTTTACGCACTCCCCATCATCTTTGCGATTACGGTTCATGAGGCAGCCCACGGCTATGTTGCGAAGCATTTTGGCGATTTAACTGCTTATAAACAAAACAGAATCAGCCTTAATCCATTAAGGCATATTGATCCCATTGGTACCATTATTCTCCCAGCCCTAACCGTATTATTAGGGGGCGTTTTATTTGGATGGGCTAAGCCTGTACCAGTTAATTTTATGAATTTACGCCATCCCAAAAAAGATATGCTTTGGGTGGCTGCTGCCGGACCTTTTTCAAATCTAATTATGGCGATCTTCTGGGCGATTTTATTTGGCCGAAGTGCTTACTTTCCTGAGTCGATGTCTTTATTTGTGCAGCAAATGGGTATTGCGGGTATGAGTATTAATTTGTCCTTGATGGTATTAAATTTACTTCCACTCCCACCACTTGATGGCGGAAGAATTGCTGTGAGTTTATTGCCTGATCATTTGGCATATAAGTATGCACAAGTTGAGCGATACGGCTTTTTAATTTTAATTATTTTATTAATGACCCACATACTTGATTTAATTATTTTTCCACTCATCCAAATTAGCCAAAGTCTAATTTTATGGATATTTGCTTAGGAGCACAGGCATAGGTTATGGCTATTGAACGCGTTATATCTGGCATGCGACCTACAGGTAATCTTCATTTGGGCCACTACAATGGCGTATTGAAAAATTGGATTAACCTTCAGCATGAATTTGAATGTTTATTCTTTGTAGCAGATTGGCATGCACTCACGACACATTACGATTCTCCTGAAATTATTGAAGAGAATGTTTGGGAGATGGTTGTGGATTGGCTTGCAGCAGGGGTAGATCCAGCAACAGCAACTATTTTTATTCAATCAAAAGTACCTGAGCATGCCGAACTTCATACTTTGCTTTCTATGATTACACCCTTAGGTTGGCTAGAGAGAGTGCCAACTTATAAAGATCAGCAGGAAAAATTATCATCTAAAGATTTGTCGACCTATGGATTTTTAGGTTACCCATTATTACAAAGTGCAGACATTTTAATTTACAAAGCAACACAGGTACCTGTCGGTGAAGATCAAATTCCTCACATAGAATTTACGCGAGAAATTGCAAGACGTTTTAATCACCTCTATGGCAAAGAAACGGGATTTGTTGAAAAGGCTGAGGAAGCAATTAAAAAATTAGGCTCTAAAAAAAGTAGTCTTTATATGGAGATGAAAACAGCGTATCAAGAAACTGGTGACGAAGAGGCGCTGGACTCGGCTCAAGTATTAATTGAAGAGCATCAAGGTTTAAGTTTGGGAGACAAGGAAAGGTTGTTAGGATTTTTAGAGGGCGGCGGCAAAATGATTTTAGTTGAGCCTGAATATAAATTAGCGCCTGCATCTAAGATGATTGGTTTGGACGGTCAAAAAATGTCCAAATCATATAACAATACTATTGCCCTAAGAGAGGCGCCTGAATCTGTTGAGAAAAAAATTAAAACGATGCCAACCGATCCCGCTCGCATCAGAAGAAATGATCCGGGTAATCCAAATAACTGTCCTGTATGGCAGTTACATCAAGTATATTCAAGCGATGAAGTGAAAGCTTGGGTTGAAACTGGATGTAAAGAAGCTAAAATAGGATGTATTGAATGTAAACAGCCCGTGATTGATGCAATTAATAAAGAACTTAAACCTATTCAAGAAAGAGCGTTTCATTACATTGAAGATCCTGATCTCGTGAAAAATATCGTGGCCGAGGGCTGTGAAAAAGCGAGAAAACTCGCGAGAGAAACCATGCGAGAAGTAAGAGAAGCGATGGGGTTGAATTACTGATGAATCAAGAAGCTCAAATAACTGCTATCGGAAAAATTCATGGAGAGAATATTGAGGTGTTACCTCAAGATCTCTATATTCCGCCAGACGCGCTAGAAATTTATTTAGAAGCTTTTGAAGGTCCGCTCGATCTTCTTCTATATCTTATTAGAAAACATAACCTAGATATTCTCGATATACCGATGGCTGATTTGACGATTCAGTACATGGATTATGTAGAGAAGATGAAAGAAATTAAACTTGAGCTAGCTGCAGATTACTTACTTATGTCAGCAGTCTTGATTGAAATTAAATCAAGAATGTTATTACCTAAGAGGGCAGCTGAGGTTGATACAGAGCAAGATCCTCGTGCCGAGCTTGTTCGAAGACTTATGGAGTATGAGCTCATCAAAATAGCCTCTGAAAAGCTTAACCAAATGCCGCAAGTCGGTGTGGATCTTTATGTCGCTAATGCGTATTTTGAAAAAATTACAGAAATTACCTATCCTGACGTATCAATTGATGAGATATTTTCAGCATGGAAAAATATTTTAAATCGGGCAAAACATTTTGAGATGCATAAAGTAACTCGCAATGAGCTCTCTGTAAGAGAGCACATGACAATGATTTTAAGAAAACTTCAAAAAGAAGAGTTTGTGGAGTTTTCATCATTATTTAATGTGGCTGAAGATCGGGTTCAAAAGTTAGTTGTATGTTTCTTAGCTATATTAGAATTAGCAAGAGAGCGACTTATAAAAATTACCCAGCAGGAAAGTTTTTCCCCCATCTATATTAAATTACAGATCAACTAAGCTATGACAGACTTAAATAACATATCAAAAATTAAACAAATACTAGAGGTAGCATTGTTAACAAGTGCCAATCCTTTATCTTTAGATGACTTGCAAAAACTATTTTCAGAAAAAATTGAGCGATCTACATTAAGAATGTTATTAGATGAACTCAAAACAGAATGGCAAGATCGCACTATGGAATTAGTTCTTGTAGCCTCGGGCTATCGTTTTAAAGCGAGAGATGAATACGCAAGTTACTTAATGAAATTAAGCCCAGAAAGAGTGGCTAAATATAGCCGTGCAGTCATGGAGGTGTTAGCGATTGTTGCTTATAGACAGCCAGTGACACGTGGTGACATAGAAGAAATTAGAGGTGTAGCGCTCAATCCCAATGCTATTAGACAACTTCAAGAACGAGATTGGATTGATGTGATTGGTCAAAAAGAGGTGCCGGGTAGACCTTCTTTATATGCGACAACAAAACATTTTTTAAATGACTTTAATTTGAGATCTTTATCTGAGCTTCCTGATATTGAAAGCTTCCTTCAAAATGAAATTCCCCTGAATGTTTAATTTTAAGTCATTGATGACTTAAATCACTTTATGCGTTCACAAGATCAAGACTCAGCTAAAGAAAGAAAGACCACTAGCCCATCTAAAACACAGCGCTTACATAAGCTCCTTGCTCAGTCTGGAATTGGTTCCAGGCGAGAAATGGAAAAATATATTGAAGCAGGTCGCGTACATGTGAATGATAGTCCAGCAACATTAGGACAATTAATCTATGAGAATGATGTTATCAAGATTGATGGAAAGACAGTCCATCTTTTTTTCGATTTAAAATTTCCTAAAATTCTTATTTATCACAAACCTGAAGGTGAAATTGTTTCAGTAAGTGACCCACAAAAAAGAACCACAGTATTTTCAAAGCTTCCTAGAATTAAAAATGAAAAATGGATTTCTATAGGACGTCTTGATATCAATACTTCAGGTCTACTTATGTTTACTACTTCAGGCGATCTCGCTAATCGTCTTATGCATCCAAAGTTTGAAATTGAACGTGAATATGCTGTCCGTATCTTTGGTGAATTAACTGAAGAGCAAATATCACAATTAAAATCCGGTGTTAAATTGGAAGATGGTCTAGCGAAATTCGATGAAATTCGTTATCAAGGTGGTGAGGGCGCTAATCGATGGTACCAAGTCATTCTTATGGAAGGCAGGAATCGAGAAGTAAGACGCTTATTTGAACATTTCAATCTTCCGGTAAGTCGTCTTATTCGAACCAGGTTTGGTTCTGTGTCACTTCCCTCACGCGTAAAAAGAGGCATGATGTTGGAACTTGAAGTAAAGGAAGTTGAGAGCATTTTAAAATCGCTCGACATGCCTTTCTCTATAGTGAGCCGCAATGAAAGCCTCGTTAAAGTTAAGGCACGTAAAAAGCATGCACACCCATCACCTTATGCACCTAAAGTTAAGCTTGACCGAAAAGCAATACTAGACAAAAAAATTAAAAAGATTGGAAAAAAACCAATCAAGAGAAGAATTAGAAGTAATTTAGATATTAAAAAAATCTAATGAGATAGCTGAGATTTTTGTAGCATAAATACAAAATCATTACCTAAAGAAACATCTAGCCACTGAAATTGAAGCGCTGGAAATTTATCTAATAAAGCTTCTTTGTTGTGGCCAATTTCAACAATGAGCATGCCGTCGTCGTTCAGATACTCCTTAGCTTCAAGAATAATTCTAATTGTATGATCTAAACCATCGTCACCGCTTCCAAGAGCCATGCTAGGTTCTTTTAAAAACTCCATAGGAAAGTTTTTCACTGAAGCTTCATTGACATAAGGAGGATTCGAAATAATCAGATCGTATTTCTTTCCTTTCAATGCATCAAATAAATCAGATCGAATTAATTCAATACGGTCATCTAATCCATACTGATCAACATTGACTTGGGCTACCTGTAATGCTTTGTCGGATAGGTCGACAAGATCAATCTCAGCGTTCTGGAAGCTGTGTGCCATCATGACACCTAAGCAACCACTTCCGGTGCACAAATCAAGTGCGCTATAAATTGTTTCAGGATCATCAATCCATGGGTAAAGATTTTCGCTTAATGATTCCGCTATTAAAGACCTAGGAATGATGACGCGCTCATCGACATAAAATTTATAATCTCTCAACCATGCTTCATTAAGCAAGTAAGCAGTTGGGACTTTGTCATTAATTCTTTTTTCAATTAAAAATAATAAATCTTTTTTTTCTTTACTCGTTATGTGAGCATCTAAAAAGTTTTCTATTGTATCGTGTGGTAAATGAAGAAATCCAAAAATCAGCCAAACAGCTTCGTCATATGCATTTGAGGTGCCATGGCCAAAAAATATATCAGAACTCTCAAATTGACTAACAGCGTATCTTAGCCAATCACGTATTGAAAAAAGCTCTTTAAATAGTTGCGTTTGGCTCAAGTGAGAATCTTATGAAGCGTAAGCTTGTAAATATTTTTAAGCGGTTCAATATCTTTTACATCAATACATTCATTGATTTTATGAATCGTCGCATTGAGCGGGCCAAACTCAACGACTTGATCGCTAATATTCGCAATAAAACGACCATCTGAGGTGCCGCCTGTTGTAGATAACTCAGGCGTGATACCAACAGTTTCTTTGATGGCATCTGATAATATTTCTACAAGCCTTCCTTTTTTTGTTAAATAAGGATTGCCTGAGTATTCCCAGTCAATAACGTAATCAAGTTTATGCTTATCTAAAATTGCGTGCGCTCTTTCTTTCAAATTTTCAGCGGTACTTGCTGTTGAATACCTAAAATTAAAAAGAATATCCACTTCACCAGGAACAACATTTGTAGCGCCTGTTCCACCTTTGATATTTGAAATTTGCCATGATGTTTTAGGGAAATATTCGTTACCTTCATCCCAGGACATATTCACTAAATCTGTAATGGCGGGTGCAACCATATGAATAGGATTTTTTACTAAATGGGGATAAGCAATATGGCCTTGGATGCCTTTCACGGTAAGTTTTGCTGAAAGTGATCCTCTTCTGCCATTTTTAATCATGTCGCCGAATTGCAGATGTGAAGTCGGTTCGCCCACTAGACAGAAATCAATTCTTTCATTTCTCTCCTTAAGAAGCTCAACCACTTTAACAGTGCCATCAACTGCAACACCTTCTTCATCAGAAGTGATAATTAACCCAATCGAACCTTTAAAGCCCTTAGTTTCTTTTAGAAATTCTTCAATAGAGACAATAAAGGCTGCAATAGATGTTTTCATATCCGCAGCGCCTCGACCATAAAGCTTGTCATCCTTGATCGTAGGTTCAAAGGGCGGTGATATCCACTTATCAACTGGTCCACTTGGCACAACATCTGTATGGCCTGCAAAAACAAAGAAAGGTGCTTCAGTACCTTTGCGTGCATAGAGGTTTTCTACATCACCTGATTTAACTTTCTCACATTTAAAACCTAAAGGCTCCAAGAGGCTAATAAGCAAATCTTGGCAGCCAGCATCATCTGGCGTATTCGATTTTCTAGCGATTAAATTTTTAGCAAGCTCTAGCGTTCTAGTCATTTTTTTTATTTTTTAAATAGTTGTTGAAATACTGCTTCATCAAACCCAAGTGATACTACTTTTTTATCGATAGCTACCAAAGGCCTTTTCATTACTGTTGGTTTTTCTATAATTAATTGAATGGCAGTTTCTTGTTTGTCAGCGAGTTTTTTCTCTTGGTCTGTAAGATTTCTCCAAGTCATACCAGATTTATTAATTAGCATATCCCAAGTTAAATGATCTGGTAACTTTTTAAACCATGAAGCCAAAGTAGCTGTATTTAACACATCTTTTTTGAGATCGTAAAAGTCATAATTAATTTGATGGCTATCAAACCAAGTTAATGCTTTTTTGACAGTGCTGCAATTTTTAATGCCATACACCATCATGACTTAGATGCCTCTAAGTAACTCGTTAATGCCTACCTTGCCAAGTGTTTTTTCATCTACCTTTTTTACAATCACTGCACAATAAAGACTATAAGAGCCATCTTTTGAAGGGAGGTTTCCTGAGACTACAACGGAGCCCTTTGGAATGCGACCGTAAGTCACTTCTCCTGTTTCACGATCATAGATCTTAGTAGACTGGCCAATATAAACACCCATAGAAATTACTGCGTTATCCTCAACCACAACGCCTTCGACCACTTCGGATCGAGCGCCAATAAAGCAATTATCACCAATAATAGTTGGACCTGCTTGAATAGGCTCTAGCACTCCACCAATGCCAACACCGCCTGAAAGATGAACGTTCTTTCCAATTTGTGCGCATGAACCAACGGTCGCCCATGTGTCAACCATCGTACCTTCGTCTACATAAGCGCCAATATTGACGTAAGAAGGCATAAGTACAACATTTTTACCAATAAATGAACCGCGTCTTGCAATAGCGTTCGGCACAACACGATAGCCACCTGATTTAAAATCTTCATCTGTGAAGTTAGCAAATTTAGAATGTACTTTATCAAAGTAATTTGTATAGCCACTCTTCATTACTTCATTATCGTAGAGTCTGAAAGAGAGAAGTACTGCTTTTTTAATCCACTGATGCGTTTCCCATTCTTGGGAATCTTTAATACGCGTTGCCACTCGAAGCGATCCATTATTTAAGCTGTTAAGAACTTCATCCACAGCATCTTTAGTTTCTTTAGGTGCATTTTTTGGGTTGATTTCAGCCCTTACTTCAAAAGCATTTTCGATAATTGATTTTAATTGGTCCATGAGAGTATTTTTTTAGTTAAAACAGTATTTTACATTAAAGTCTAATGTAATTAACGCGGTCTGTTTGATTCGTATAGAGGTTTTAATTGATAGGCAAGATCAGTGAGATCTCTAATACGATTATCGTCCGATGGGTGAGTGCTTAAAAATTCAGGCGGTTTTTTTGTGTTTTGTTGTTTCATTTTTTCCCATAAAGTTACTGCAGCAAAAGGATCAAAGCCAGATCTTGCAGCAAGCTCAAGGCCAATAGCGTCAGCCTCTCTTTCTTGCGTGCGACTATTGGGGAGAGCGAAAAAGAGAGTGGCGCCTAATGAGGCCGCTTGCATTGTGGCATTAGCTCTATTTCGATTGGTTGTACTAGAGATGTAAGCTGCAAATCCAATTAAACCAAACTGTTGAATGGCGGCGGTCGACATTCTTTCTCGTCCGTGTTCGCGAAGTGCGTGAGAGATTTCATGCCCTATCACAGCTGCTAATTCATCATCCGTTGCTTTGAGCTTTCGAATGAGGCCTGAGTAAACCATGATTTTACCCCCAGGCATGCAATAAGCATTTACTTCGTCACTGTCTTCAACATTGACTTCCCATGCCCATTGACTCGCTTCGGGTTTAAAATAATTTGCATTGGCAATGAGCCTATTACTAATTTTCTTGACGCGCTTGACTTGAAAAGAATCGACATTGAGTTTATTTTTTTTACTTGCTGCTTGAAGCGCGCTTCGGTAGCTATCACTTGCTATTCCTGCCACCATAGATTGCGGCATAAGTAACAGTTGTTTCCTATCGACACCTGATTGATTTTTTAGAGTTGTTGAAGCACAGCCTGAGATAAGAAAGGCTAATAAAAATAAAATGCTATATTTCATTCTTAAAATAATATTTGGCTTCCTAGCTCAAGCACTCGGTTGGGAGGTAATTTAAATTGATTGGTAATTGTTTCTGCACTTCTAAATAAACCTATAAACAATTTCTTTCTCCAATAGTTCATATTCTCTTTTGGTGTTGCCAATAAAATTTCCTTACCAATAAAGTAAGAGCTATTCATTGGGTCAATATTGATACCATTTTTAGCGTGAAGGGCAAGGTCTTTAGGTAAGTCAGGCTCATCTTTAAATCCATATTTCACAGTCACTTTATAAAAGTTGTGAGGTAATTTTTCAACAGTCACAAGATCTTTTTTAAGTGAATGGGGATAATCCATAAACATAACAGTCAGAATAATAACTTTTTCATGGATAACTTTATTATGCTTGAGGTTATGAAGCAGGGCGTGTGGCACACCATCTGGATTAGGCGTTAAAAATATTGCTGTACCTTCCACCCGAGGCGGAGGGTTAGTTCCCATAGAGGTAATGAATGAATTAATTTCAATAGCCTCACTTTTAAGTATTTTGTAAAGAAGTGCACGTCCCTTTTTCCAAGTGGTCATTAAAATAAAAATAACAGAGCCAATCAAAATTGGGAACCAGCCACCATCAGGTATTTTTAAAATATTTGCACTAAAGAATGCAAGATCGATCATTAAAAAGATTGCCATGAAAATAACTGTCTTTATGGAATTCCATTTCCATACTTCATAGAACACAAAGCTTGCAAGAAGTGTCGAGATTACCATATCACCTGTGACTGCAATACCATAAGCTCCTGCAAGATTACCTGAGCTTTTGAAGGTCACAACTAAAGCCATAACTGCAATCATTAAGAGCCAATTAATTCTTGGGAGGTAAATTTGCCCTTCTTGATTTTCAGAAGTATGTTCGACATGCATTCTTGGTAGAAATCCCAACAGAAGTGCTTGTCTTGAGACTGAGAAAGCGCCTGTAATGACAGCCTGTGAAGCAATGATTGCTGCGAGCGTTGCTAAAACAATAAGAGGTATGACAAGAAATTCAGGAGCCATGAGATAAAAGGGATTTTTAATATTTTCAGGGTTGCTAATAATTAATGCGCCTTGTCCAAAGTAATTTAATGTAAGCGCTGGAAGTACAAAAATAAACCATGCCAGTCTAATTGGCTTCCGTCCAAAATGTCCCATATCTGCATAGAGTGCCTCAGCTCCGGTGACTGATAAAACGACTGCGCCTAATGCTACGAATGCCACCATTGGAGATAGCTGGAAGAAATGAAATGCATACAATGGATTAATGGCTGAGAGAACATGTGGTTCCTGCGCAATATTAATAATTCCCAATAGCGCGAGCGTTAAGAACCAAAAAAACATAATAGGGCCAAAGAAAGTACCGACAACATTCGTCCCTTTACTTTGTGCGTAAAATAAAATAAATAACACCACAAGGGTTATAGGAATAATAAGATGACTTAAAGAGGGTGCTACAACTTCAAGACCTTCGATCGCAGATAAAACAGAAATTGCAGGGGTAATCATTCCGTCTGCATAAAACATACATGCCCCAAGAATACCTAAAACCATAATCAAATTTCTTTTATTGCCACTAGGCGCATTTTTATTAGCAAGAGAGAGTAGAGCCATAATGCCTCCTTCACCTCTATTGTCAGCTCGCATAATAAAGGCAACATATTTAGCTGACACAATCATAATGAGTGACCAGAAAATAAGAGACAGTATGCCGAGGACGTTAAACTGGGTAAGCGCAACAGGATGTTTACTGAGAGAAAAAACTTCTTTCATGGTGTATAGCGGGCTTGTGCCAATATCACCAAATACAACACCTAATGCTGAAAGCGAAAGTGTAGCTAGAGAAACTTTGTGGTTTTTTTTATCTTCCATGTGTGCGTCAGTTTTTTTTAAATCAATCTAAAATTATTGATCTTTGAGATCTGAAATATTTGCGTCAGCTTGCCCATGGTTTAGTTGAATATGAATTTTATCATTAAGCTTTAACTGGGCTACATTATTTACAATCTGGCCTTCCACATCTGTAATGATGGAATAGCCTCTTGATAAAACAGCATGAGGGCTTAAGTGATCCAAGTTTAATTTTAATTTATCGATATGCAAACGATATTGGATCACAGTATTCTTCATACTTTGATTTATCCTCTGTATAAATTGATGAATCTGTTCCTTTTGCCGTTGAATGTGTTGGTGAGGCGAAATAAGACGTTTTTCTAGATAATCAATTTTCTGCATCACTTCTCGAATAAGAACCGCCATGACTTTATTCAATTGGTTTTTATAAATCTGAATTGTTTTGATGAGTTCGACACTATGACTTGTGACAAGCTCAGCAGCTCCCGTGGGCGTTGGGGCTCTTAAGTCCGAAACAAAATCAGCGATAGTTGTATCAGTTTCATGTCCAACACCTGTAATAGTAGGTATTTTTGATGCAACAATCGCCCGGACTAGGATTTCCTCATTAAATGCCCATAAGTCTTCAATCGAACCACCACCCCGGACTAAGATCAGCACATCACACTCTTGTCTCATATTTGCAGTTTCAATAGCTTTCACAAGCGCTAGAGGTGCTTCTTTACCCTGAACGAGACTAGGATAAATAATCACTTGAATATGTGGACTTCGTCTTTTAAGTGTAATTAAAATATCTTCGATTGCGGCCCCTGTGGGTGAAGTAATGACACCAATCGATTTAGGAAATTGAGGTATAGATTTTTTGCGAGAATCTTCAAAAAGACCTTCTTTCAGGAGTTTTTCTTTTAATTGATTGAAGGCTTCTGATAAAAGGCCTGCTCCTGCATGTCTAATTGACTCTATATTGAGTTGATATTCGCCCCGGGCCTCGTATAAACCGATAAAACATTTTGCTTCAATCTTTTCGCCATTTTTAGGCGTCCAATCCGTTGCCATATTTTTATTTTTAAACATGGTGCAACGGACTTGAGCTTCATCATCTTTAAGAGAAAAGTACCAGTGTCCAGAAGATGCGCTTATGAAATTAGAGATTTCACCTGAAATCCAAAATGAGGGAAAGCTTTGCTCAAGGAGCTCCCTTACAAGACGATTAATTTCTTTGACAGAAAAAACCCTGGCTTCGTTAGGTTTAGAGGTATTTATTGGTGTTGAATTAATCAAACTAGAAGGATATCCGTTACAATTATCTTCATTATAGAGTTAATGAATAACTAAAGAGCTTTAATTGAATAAATTTTTTTTATCACATAGACAAGCCCATTTATTTGCCTTTATTGCTGCTTATTTTTTAGTTGCATTAGCAGTCTTCATTCAAAAAAAATTCAACCTCGAACCATGTCCTTTATGTGTAACGCAAAGGATTATTTTTATGGTGCTGGGAATGCTCTTCTTAGTCAATGCATTTATTAAGCCTACTTATTTAATTAAAAAGTTATCTTTAGTCGTTTTATCTATAACTTCAATCACGGGCATGATATTTTCATTTAAACACATCTTGATTCAATCAAAAGCGATTAGCGTTCCAAGTGAATGCGGTGTTGATTTAAATTATATGTTTGAAAATTTTCCATTCTCAAAAGCCTTGAGTTTGCTTTTTAAAGGGACAGGCGACTGCTCACATATTGATTGGACTTTGTTAGGCCTTACGATCCCTGAATTAGCTCTAATCGGATTCATATCATTTTTTATCTATACCGTTTTTTTATTTCGGATGAATTTAAAGTAATGCAATTAGAAGATTTTATTGGAAATACACCCCTCGTCGCTTTGCAGCGAATGCACGGTAACTCAAGCGGTGCCATCCACTTAAAGTTGGAAGGGAATAATCCTGCCGGCTCAGTTAAAGACAGGGCTGCATTTTCTATGATTCATAATGCTGAATTAAGGGGCGACATTAAACCTGGTGACACACTCATTGAAGCTACATCTGGGAATACAGGTATAGCGCTTGCTATGGTAGCTGCGATGAAAGGTTACAAAATGATTCTGGTCATGCCAGAAAATCAAACCATTGAAAGACGGCAAACTATGAAAGCATTTGGCGCAGAATTTATTCTGACTTCAAAAGAAGGCAGTATGGAGCTTGCCAGAGATATCGCCTTAAAAATGCAAAAAGAAGGTAAGGGTTTTGTATTAGATCAATTCAGTAATCCTGACAATCCTAAAGCGCATTATGAGACTACAGGCCCTGAAATTTGGAAAGACACAAAGGGTCGTATCACACACTTTATTGCGAGCATGGGAACCACAGGTACGATTGTAGGTACTTCGCAATTCTTAAAAGAAAAAAATAAAAATATTCAAATTATTGGTGTGCAGCCAGAAGAGGGTGCTCAGATTCCAGGCATACGTAAATGGCCAGAAGCCTATTTGCCGAAAATATACAGCGCAAAAAATATTGATCGCATTGAATATGTTTCACAACAACATGCAGAAGAGACTGCAAGACGGCTTGCAAAAGAAGAAGGTATTTTTTCTGGCGCATCGACAGGTGGCGGACTTTATATCGCACTTCAAATCGCAAAAGCAAATAAAGATGCCCTCATTGTCTCTATTGCTTGTGATCGCGGTGACCGTTATCTATCCTCTAATTTATTTTTGAGTTAATGCATTGATTCCTATTTTAGTTTTTGATATTGAAACTATTCCTGATATTCAAGGCATTAGATCTTTATATACCTTAGATAAAAATTTATCTGATGATGATGTCGTCAATGTAGCTACTTATAAAAGAAGACAAAAAAACGGCTCTGATTTCCTTCAGCACCATCTTCAAAAAATCGTAGCTATTTCGTGTGTCCTTCGAGAAAAAGATCAGTTAAAGATTTGGACGCTTGGGGAGGTTGATGATCCTGAAGAGGAAGTCATCCAACGTTTTTTTGATGGCATTGATAAATATACACCCACTCTTGTATCTTGGAATGGCTCAGGATTTGATCTCCCAGTATTAAATTATAGGGCGTTAATACATGGCATTAACGCATCCAAGTATCTAGACATGGGTGAGATAGATAAAGATTTTAAATGGAATAATTATTTAAGTCGATATCACACACGCCATACGGATTTAATGGAATTTTTAGCGATGTTTCAAGGTAAAAATAACGCCCCCCTAGATGATATTGCAAAGCTCTGTGGCTTCCCAGGCAAGTTAGGTATGGATGGCGGTAAAGTTTGGGACACATACAGACAAGGAGACATTCAATCGATTAGAGATTATTGTGAAACTGATGTCGCCAATACTTATCTTGTATATCTTAAATTTCAATTGATCAGAGGCCATCTCAACCAAAATGAATATGCATCTGAAATTAATTTGATGAAAAATACAATTCAAGAATACCAAAAAGATTATTGGGATGAATTTCTGTCCGCATGGAAATCTTAGACATTTCTAAATGCAAGACGATATAAAACCTAAAAAAAAATTATTACTCGCCACAATAGAAAATATTGATCAAGAGGGGCGAGGTGCTACCCATATTGATGGTAAAGCTATTTTCGTTGAAGGTGCTCTTCAGGGTGAGCTTGTCGAATGCGAGTCTTATGTTAAAAAGCCAAGTTACGAAATCGCTTTTACAGAAAGAGTTATTCGGCAATCTAATTTAAGAGTGAAGCCTAAATGCGATCACTTTAATCGTTGTGGCGGTTGTTCTATGCAGCATTTTGAGTTCCAAGCGCAAATTGCAGCTAAGCAAAGGGTATTCGAAAATACACTATCTCGGATTGGTAAAGTTAAAACTGAAACAATACTCACGCCTCTTGCAGGACCTTCATGGCATTACCGATACAAAGGCCGCTTAAGAGTCAAATTTGTTATTAAGAAAAATAAAGCACTTGTGGGGTTCAATGAAAAAAGAACACATTTCATTGCTGACATTTCTAGCTGTGAAGTGTTACCTCAAACGCTCTCCGATATCTTGCCTCAACTGCAAGACTTAATCACTCAACTTTCGAT
Source organism: Candidatus Methylopumilus sp. (assembly GCA_026399645.1). Classification (GTDB taxonomy): domain Bacteria; phylum Pseudomonadota; class Gammaproteobacteria; order Burkholderiales; family Methylophilaceae; genus Methylopumilus. The sequence continues at coordinate 33,733 of JAPLQN010000052.1, forward strand.
TAAAGATCAGATTCCTCAAATCGAATTTGCTGCGGATCAAAAGCATTTGGTTTTAGTGTTAAGAATTTTAGATGCATTAAATACAAATGATGAATTACTCTTAAATACATTCTCATCTCAACACCCTGTGCAATTTTGGACTCAATCAAAAGGCCCTGATACGATAAAACCTTTATCGAAGAAAGATGACGTTAAACTATCTTATGCATTAAAAGAATTTGGGCTGCAGTTTAGTTTTATGCCGTACGACTTTACGCAAATTAATCCCTTCATTAATCAAGTATTAGTAAGAAGGGCAATGAGTTTATTAAAGCCTTCAAAAGATGATCGTATTTTCGATTTTTTCTGTGGCTTAGGAAATTTCACATTACCTATAGCCACGAGTGGTGCAAAAGTGATGGGTATCGAAGGGTCGGCATCGCTTATAGAAAGAGCAAAGCAATGTCGCGATGAAAATCACTTAAATGATTTTGTTGAATATCAATGTATGAATTTATTCGACATTACCAAAGAATCCTTATTAAAAATAGGTCATGCAAGTAAATGGCTCATTGATCCACCAAGGGATGGGGCATTTCAATTAGTGCAGCTTATTGATGACGACATTCATCCTTCTATCATTGTTTACGTATCTTGTAATCCAGCAACCCTAGCAAGAGATGCTCAAATATTAGTGCATGAGAAGGGCTACAAATTAGATAAAGCTGGTATTGTAAATATGTTTCCACATACTTCACATGTTGAATCTATTGCATTATTTGTAAAGACGGAATCTTAAAAATCATTTAACCATGCATATTAAAATTTCAATTGCAGAACAGAAGCTTCATTTATATCGTGATGATAATGTATGGGTAAAATCTTTTGCAATCTCCACTGCAGAAAAAGGCATAGGTCAACATAAAGGAAGTTTTTGTACGCCTTTAGGTCAACATATTGTTCGTGCAAAAATTGGTCAAGGTGCGCCTCTCAATGCTCAGTTTGCAGCTCGAAGACTGACAGGAAAAATATGGCATCCATCGATATCTGCAAACAACTCAAAAGAGGATTGGATTTTAACCCGCATACTTTGGCTCTCAGGTCTCGAGATTGGATTTAATCGCCTTGGAAATCAAGATACGATGCAGCGTTTTATCTATATTCATGGGACTAATGATTTAGCCCGCCTAGGTAAGCCTGTATCACATGGATGTATTCGTATGGACAATCAAGATATCATTGATTTGTTTGATCAAATTAATACAGGCGACCATGTATTGATCAGTGAAATCTAATATGTATAAAAACCAATACCGATATTACGATCTTGTCATGGCAGCATTTGTGACAGTATTAATCACATCAAACTTAATTGGACCTGCAAAAATTTCTCAAGTGGAGGTTCCATTTTTTGGCCTTCTTACTTTCGGTGCTGGTGTTTTATTTTTCCCTATCTCATTTATTTTTGGTGACATCCTCACTGAGGTTTATGGTTATGCTGCTTCAAGAAGAGTGATATGGGCAGGTTTCATAGCGCTTGCTTTTGCATCTTTTATGGCTTGGATGATTGTGGCATTGCCACCTGCACCTTATTGGCAGAATCAAGAAGCCTATGAAATAGCATTTGGTTCAGCTTGGCGAGTTTCTTTAGCAAGTTTGGTAGCTTTTGCTGCAGGCGAATTTGTAAACTCTTTTGTATTAGCAAAAATGAAAATTATGACAAAAGGAAAATACTTATGGAGCCGTACGATAGGATCTACCATTGCAGGGGAGGCGATTGATTCTATTTTATTCTATCCATTAGCTTTTTATAATAGCGGCGTGATTCCAAATGACAAAATCATCCTAGTCGTGATTGCACAGTTTGTTGCCAAAACGCTGATAGAAATTTTATTTACACCAGGGATTTATAAGATTGTTGCTTTCTTAAAAAAGAAAGAAAATTTAGATCATTTTGATACACGCACCAATTTCAATCCCTTTGTTTTTAAATAATATGAACGTTATTCAATCAAAATGAAGATGGGCCCATTAATGATTGATGTTGAAGGGTTTGTATTAACCGATGCAGATATTAAAAGAATTTCGCACTCCTTAGTTGGCGGACTTATTTTATTTACAAGAAACTATCAAGACACGACTCAATTAAAGACATTAACAGATTCTATTAGAAAAATAAGGGGCCATGACTTCTTAATCGCTGTAGATCATGAAGGTGGTCGTGTACAAAGATTTAGAGAGGGCTTTACTGCGATCCCTGCTATGAGAAAGTTAGGCGAAATTTGGGATAACGACCCCAAAAAAGCAAATCACTTAGCTTTTTTAATTGGCCAAATTATTGCGATTGAATTAAGAGTATTTGATATTGATTTTAGTTTTATACCCGTTTTAGATATTGATTACAGCGAAAGTACCGTGATTCGAGATAGAGCCTTTCATGGCGATATTGAAGCCATTAAAACTTTGGCATCTCACCTTTTGGAAGGTTTAAATGAGGGGGGCATGCAAGGCGTTGGAAAACACTTCCCAGGACATGGGTATATTAAGGCCGATTCACATCTAAGTATTTCTGAGGATACGAGAACGCTCGGCGAGATTGAGTCTAAAGATATGAGTATTTTTATATCATTAATCAAGCATGGATTAAATGCAGTGATGCCGTCCCACGTTCTATACTCTGCCGTAGATAAAGATCCAGCCGGGTTTTCGCATTTTTGGCTACAAAATCAATTAAGAGAAAAGGCTCATTTTCAAGGCGCTATTTTTAGCGACGATATGAGTATGAAAGGGGCTATGCTTGGCGGTGAAATGAAGGATAGAATTATCAAAGCGCTCGAGGCTGGCTGTGACATGGTTTTGCTATGTAATAGCCCGCAATTGGTAGATGAAGTTTTGCTTCAATTGGACTGGAAATTGTCATCTGAAAGTATTGGAAGGCTTCTTACGATGAAAGGCTTTAAAGAGCCTCATATAGCCCTAAAAACATCACAAGAAAAAGGTTTCAAGGATATGACAGCTGAAATTATGGCTATGTAAAAAAATTTAAATGAATATTGAAACTATTTAGTAAGTTATATAATCTATGAGATGTATTAAAAACTTTTAAGAGGAAAACATATGCAAGAAAATATAAGAATTGAAAGCCAGTCGCAATCAGTATTAGCGACAAATAAAGTCCTTAGAAATACTTATGCTTTACTTGGTTTATCGCTTATTCCTACCGCAATTGGCGCATACATAGGCATGAGCATGAATTTCTTATTTGCTCAACAGCATCCTATTATATTTGCCGTTATGCTTTTAGCAGGTATGTTTGGTTTATTTTTCGCAATTCAAGCAAATCGTAATAACAGCTTAGGCGTTGTTTTCTTATTAGCACTCACTTTATTTTTAGGTGTGATGTTAGGTCCGATTCTTCAAGTAGCTTTCAGTTTAAGTAACGGAGCTCAAATCGTAGGTCTAGCAGCAGGCGGTACAGCTGCCATATTTTTAACCTTAGCTACTATCGCTACTACGACTAAAAAAGATTTTAGCTTTATGGGAAAGTTTTTGATGATTGGTATCATTCTTCTCATCTTAGCTTCGCTTGCTAATTTATTTTTCCAAATACCTGCGATGGCTTTAGCATTGTCTGGTGTTGCAGTTTTATTATTCTCTGGCTTCATTCTTTATGACGTAAGCCGTATTGTGAATGGTGGAGAAACGAACTACATCATGGCAACGTTAGCGCTTTATATGAACATCTATAACTTATTTGTAAATCTACTCCAGTTATTGATGGCTCTCTTAGGCAATAGAGACTAAGTTAATTTAGTTTAAAAAAAGCCGTAGTTTTCTACGGCTTTTTTCTTTTCGAAAGAAAGAAATCTTTTAGTATTTGGCTGCATTCCTCTTCTAAGACGCCCCCCATAGCTTCTGCATGATGGTTAATTTCTTTGATACCAATGAGATCAACCATGCTTCCGCAAGCACCCGTCTTGTGGTCCGGAGCGCCATAGATCACTTTCCCAATACGCGCGTGTTGAATAGCACCTACACACATAGCACAGGGCTCAAGAGTCACATAAATCGAGCAGTCTTTTAATCTATAATTTTTGAGGAATTTAGCTGCTTCTCTTATGGCATTAATCTCAGCATGTGAAGTGGGGTCATGGTCGCTAATTGATGTATTCATCCCCCTACCTATAACTTCACCATTCCGAACAATGACGGCACCTACAGGTACTTCATCTTTTAATTCAGCTTTTTTTGCCAGCTCTAAAGCAAGCCTCATAAACTTAAGATCTTCATCATTCATGAAGTAGTTTATTTTCTCTTAAGGTCGGGGATTGTTTTTCTAAAACGAATGACGAGGATATAAAGAACACCAATTAGAAATGCACCTCCTACCCAAATGCCAACTTCTTCAAGGGTTGGTTTTGCTTCCTGAACTGGAAGCACGATTAGCTTTCTAAGAAAAAGCACCATCACAACCTCAATGAAAGTTTCAACTTCCAATTTACTTCCATTGAGATAGCGCATTTCAGCTGAAATAAGGGCCGATATTGACCAAAGCAACATTAGTGTGCCAAGCGCATGAATAAAGCCATGAATGAGATTGTTGGCATGGGCTGCAATACTGATTTCAACGAAGAAAAGCCAAGTAAACATGATGATAGATGTCGCCAAAGCTAAACCAATCACAATATGAGCAAAACCATTTAAATACAGCATAGCTTTGATAGCAAATCGATTTATGCCTTTAAATTCGGACGGAAGTTCAGTTTGAATCATCATGGAATCCTTGTTAATTAAATTTGAAGGAAGTGAAAACTATCTTTATTATAGAGATAACTTTAAATATAAAGATAGTGCCCCAATGAAAAAACCAGCGATTACCGAACAGCCCATTCATGGCGTTTTGGCAGATAGATGGAGTTCAAGAGCTTACGATCCGACTCAGTTTGTTTCTCAAGAATTACTTTTATCCCTTATGGAAGCCGCAAGATGGAGCCCTTCATGCATGGGAGATCAGCCGTGGCAATTTATCGTATTTAATAAGAAAGATGCAACGCCTTGGACGCAGGCACTTAATTGTTTGTCTATAGGGAATCAAAATTGGGCTATGGATGCATCAATTTTAATTTTAGCTTGCGCTCATCAAAACTTTTCGAATAGTGAGAAAACTAACCGATGGGGCCAGTATGATACAGGCGCATCTTCCGAAAATATCTGTCTTCAAGCCACAAGCCTTGGGATGGTGGCTCATCAAATGGGTGGATTTGATGTTGAAAAAACGAGACAATTATTTCAAATTCCAAGCCAATATGATTTAATGTCTTTTATTGCGATTGGTTATCCACTCGCTATAGAAAAAGTAAATGCTGAAGCATTAGCTAAAGAAAAAGAAGCTAGAAAGCGCAAACCCTTAAGAGAAATTTTTTATACCAATCAATGGGGCGAACAGTCGATATAGTTTTTTCAATCGAATATAACTAGGATACTAGATGGCAACAGTAAAACTTACAAAAAAGAACTTTAAAAAAACAATCGAAGATAATGATTTTGTTATTGTTGATTTTTGGGCGCCATGGTGTGAACCTTGCGTTGAATTTACGCCGATATTTGAAGCAGCTTCAGAAAAGAATAAAGATATTTTATTTGGGATGGTCGATATAGAAGCAGATACAGAAATTGGTGAATATTTCCAAGTTGATAAAATACCAGGCCTTCTTATTATTAGAGAGCAAGCAGGTATTCATACTCAAATCGGTCAAATTGGTGCCTCGGCGCTTGATGAAATTATCAAGTGGGCAAGAGAACACGATATGTCAACTGTCAGAGATTATTACGAAAGAGAAGCTAAAGGCGAAATTAAGGTTGCCCAAGAAAAGTAGTCGGATCAACTGACTGACCTTGTTTTCTAATTTCAAAGTGAAGTTTCACTTTGTCAGCTCCAGAGTCACCCATCGTTGCGATCTTTTGCCCCTTCATAATGACCTGTCCTTCTTTAACGAGAAGTTCTTTGTTGTGAGCATACACAGATAAATAAGAGTTATTGTGTTTAATGATCACAAGTTTGCCATAGCCTTTTAAATCTTCCCCGCTGTAAATAACCTTGCCCGGACCAGCTGCTTTAATTTCTTGACCGAGTGTTCCTACAATATCAATTCCCTTTTGGCCTTGCGCTTCGTTAAAAAGATTTTCTAACTTACCTTTAGTGGGCCATTGCCAATCTAATTTATCTTCTAAAGCAACAGGTGCACTTTCTTTAGATGTTATTGATGCGACATTATTTGTAGTTTGTGGTGTCGTCGTTTTTTGGTTATAGGCTTCATCCGTATATTTCTCTCTAAAAGCTTTAGGGCTATCTAGGTGAGAAGTGCCACTTGTGACTGGTTTCGTTTGAGATTGAGTTTGAGCTGAAGCTTCCGTGTTGGCAGCTGCTTCTTCATTATTTTTTAATGGTGTTGTGACGACATCTTCATTTTTTTTCATTTCATTTGTAGTGACAACAGGATTGTTTGTTTTAACTTGATCGAATTTTATTTTTTCGCCCACTTTAATCGCATAAGGCTCTTTAATATCATTTGCCTGTGCAACTTCTTTGTAATAAAAACCACAATCAAGACTTAAGCTATAAAGAGTGTCTCCCGGTTTGACGATATAAACATCTGGGCATGGCTGACTCGGATCCCTTTTGACTCTCGCGACAGATTTATTTTTTTGTATTGTAGTTGATTTATCTGCAGGAATTTTTTTCTCAGTGACTGGCGCTGGCGCATTGGATGCGCAGCCAGCGACCAAAGAAAATAGTGCCATATAAATAATAAAAAAATTCAATCTCATTTAAAGTTATTCATCCAGGTTTTTAAATCATTAATTTGATTATGTCTTGTAAGGTCTGCGTGAATGGGGGATACAGATACAAAGCCATGGCCTACTGAATAGAAATCAGTACCTTCTCCTCCATCATTTGGTAAGCCGGCAGCACCCACCCAATAAGAAGTATTGCCATCAATATCTTGTGTTTTATTGACAGGCTCAGCTTTATGTCTTTTTCCAAGCCTTGTGATGTGTATACCTTGAATTTTTTCTAAGGGAACATCAGGCACATTAATATTTAAGAGCATAGCTTCTTTAGGTTTATTGTTTTGGTAATGCAAAATAAGATCATTTGTAATAGATGCGGCCGTTTCAAAGTAGGTTGCTTCGTGTTGTGACATTGAAATAGCAAAGGAAGGGATGTCTAGCAAGAAGCCTTCCATAGCAGCTGCTACCGTGCCAGAGTAAATGGTGTCATCACCCATGTTCGCGCCATTATTAATACCAGAAATCACCATGTCTGGCATCTTATCTAACAAGCCCGTTAATGCTAAATGCACGCAATCAGTTGGTGTGCCATTAATATAGTAATAATCTTTTTCAACTTCTGTAACTGTCAATGGAAGATCAAGCGATAAAGAGTTACTTGCACCACTTCTATTCCTATCAGGTGCGACAATAGTAACGTGCGCGATTTTTTTTAAATAACTTGCAAGCGTTTTAATACCAGGCGCGTCGTAGCCATCATCATTAGATAAAAGAATATTCATATTACAAACGACTGACTTTCAGATAAAACGTTACACATAGAAAAAATACAACACTTAAAAAAACTTCAAGAAGTGCTATTTTAGATGATAGACCGAGATCGGAATAGGCTCTCACAACACCTTCAATAAAATAAATGAATATGAGTAAGCCAGACCATTTATAAGTATAAATTTTTCCTTTAAGAATACCCATCATTGGAATGAGAAGAGGGACAATTTTAAGCACCAGCCATGAACTCTGACTTTTAAAGGGTGCCAAAAATAACTCCCAAGAGCACAAAAGAAAAATAAGACAGATAAGACTAACGGAAGCTCCTAATTGGAGGTAATTTTTCATACTGAAAGTTTAAGCGCGGTTTCAGCTAGTCGCTTACCCATAGCAAGACATATTTTTTTCTCATCCTCAGATATTGGTGCTTTATTCGATTCACCAGCCACATGAGAAGGCCCATAAGGCGTGCCCCCTGTTTTGGTGCTACTTAATTCTGGAACGGAGTAAGGCACACCCAAAATCACCATACCTAAATGAAGTAATGGAAGTTGCATGCTAAGAAGTGTTGATTCATTACCACCATGATGAGAGCCCGAAGAAGTAAATACACAAGCAGGTTTTCCAATAAGGCTTCCACTTAACCATAAAGATATAGTGCTATCGATGAAATATTTAAGAGGTGCTGCCATATTTCCAAATCTCGTAGGACTTCCCATAGCAAGACCTATACATTCTTCAAGATCTTTGTGGTCAACATAAGGAGGACCTTCGCTAGGAATACTGTCTTCCAAAGCCTGGACGGTAGATGTTACTTTAGGCACAGTTCGAATTCTAGCTTTAACACCAGGAATGAATTCAATACCTCTCGCAATAAATGTGGCCATTTCTCCAACCGCACCCCCGTGAGAGTAGTAAAGAACTAAAACTTCTTTCATTAGATTTTTTTTGCCAACTCAGTAGCATCACCGATATAAGTTGCCGGTGTTAATCGAAGTAATCCATCTTTGGCTTCTTGAGGAATTTCAAGTTGCCCAATAAAAGTTCGAATGACTTCTTTAGACATATGATCTTTGCCGCGCGTTAACTCTTTAAGTTTCTCATATGGATTTTCAATGCCATATCTTCTCATAACAGTTTGAATGGGTTCAGCTAAAACTTCCCAAGCATGATCTAAATCATCAGATAATTTTTTTGCATTAATTTCTAATTTATTAAGGCCTTTAAGACAAGAATCAATAGCAAGGATTGTATAACCAAAACCTAGACCAATATTTCGAATGACAGTAGAGTCAGTCAAGTCTCTTTGCCATCTTGAGATAGGAAGCTTTTCTGAAAAGTGAGTTAACAATGCATTTGCAATACCAAGATTACCTTCTGAATTTTCAAAATCAATAGGATTCACTTTATGAGGCATAGTAGATGAGCCCACTTCATTTTCTTTTAATTTTTGTTTGAAATAACCAAGTGATATATAACCCCAAATATCTCGATTGAGATCGATCAGAATCGTATTCATTCTTATCATATTTTGAAAGAGTTCTGCCATGTAATCATGCGGCTCAATCTGAGTTGTATAAGGATTGAAAGTAAGACCAAATGACTCTACAAATGTTTTTGAAAATGACTGCCAATTAAATGTGGGATAAGTTGTGATATGTGCATTGAAATTACCCACAGCACCATTTATTTTGCCTAGAATCTCTTGTGCTTTAAATTGATCTATTTGTCTTTGTAGCCTATAAGCGATATTAGCCATTTCTTTGCCCATCGTAGTTGGGCTTGCGGCTTGCCCGTGGGTTCTGGCTAACATAGCGTGATCACTTAAATCATGTGCTAGATCTTTTAATTTTTTAATGATGTTTTCAAGGTGAGGCGTTAAAACAGTTTCCTTGGCATGTTTAATCATGAGGGCATGGGATAGATTATTAATATCTTCAGAGGTGCATGCAAAATGAATAAATTCTGAAATGCTTTTAATTTCTTGATTGTCTTTAAATTTATTTTTTAACCAATATTCAACTGCTTTTACATCGTGATTTGTTGTCTCTTCAATTTTTTTAATTTCAGCGGCATCAGCTTCGCTAAAGGATTGAATAGTTTTTTGGAGTGACTCTCTTGTTGATGCACTTAGAACTGTAACTTCTTTAATAGCTTTTTCATCAGACAATGAAATGAGCCATTTAATTTCAACTTCAACACGGAATTTAATGAGAGCAAACTCGCTAAAGTACTGGCGCAAATTATCGACTTTTTTAGCGTATCTTCCATCTAAGGGAGACAGGGCATTCAGCGTAGATAATTGCATGTAAAAATCCTAGGAGATATATAGTGTTATTTTAACTCGTTTTTACATCAATTTCATAAGAACCGTGGCCGTTAAGACCTAATTGCTGGCTTAAATACGGCATGATTTCTTGTAATTGTTCTTTGAGTTTCCATGGTGGATTAATGATAAAAAGATAGCTACCGAACATCCCAATATCATCACTTGGTTTAGCAATCGAAAGGCTTACATAAAGCCATTCTCTAACGTTCAATTTTTGAAGTTGTTTAAGCATTGTTAAGGGTTCAGGTCTATCAATCAAAGGGCACCAAACCATATAGATACCCGTTTCAAAACGTTTTAAACTGTCTTTTAAGGATTCCACCACTTTAAGGTAATCATTTTTAATTTCGTAAGAGGGATCGGTTAAAACAAGTCCTCTTTTTGGAGGCGGCGGAATAAGGGCTTTTAATCCATTAAAGCCATCTTCACCATAGATTTTGGTATTCGGCTTTTTACCTAACGTATGAAGAAGCGAAGTTAAGTCGGTTGGGTGTAATTCAAAGAGCCTAATTCTGTCTTCATGAGATAGCATCTGACTCGCGATCCAAGGGGAGCCGGGATATTGTTTCAGCTGATCGCCACCATTGAGCTTTCGAATAACTTCAGTATATTTTGCTAAAGCTAATGGTTTTTTTTCATCATGAAAGATTTTTTTAATACCATCTAGATGTTCGGATGTTTTATTAGAAAACTCACTTTCAAGCGAATACTTACCTGCCCCTGCATGCGTATCAATAAACCAATAAGGTTTATTTTTTTGTTTGAGGTAATCTAAGATCAGTGTAAGCACAATATGTTTTAAAACATCTGCATGATTGCCTGCGTGAAAGCCGTGTCGATAACTAAGCATGGATAGAGGACATGATGAACATGGGCTATTATAGAGTTTATAAATAAAATACGTGAATTCTCACGATATAAAATAATGACACAATATAAAGAAGACTGCAGAGAGTGCCCTCGACTTGCTACATTTCTAGATCAAGTTAAATTAGAGCAGCCTAATTATTTTTGTAAGCCTGTGCCGCCTTTTGGCGATACATCGATTCGTTTATTGATTGCAGGTTTAGCGCCCGGTATGCACGGAGCAAATAGAACAGGCAGGCCCTTTACTGGGGATTTCGCAGGGATTCTTTTATATAAAGCCTTGTTTCACTTTGGGTTTTCGAACCAACAAGAGTCCACTGCAGCTGATGATTCATTAAAGCTCATTCATTGCAGGATTACAAATGCTGTTAAATGTTTGCCCCCACAAAATAAACCCGAACCTAAAGAAATAAAACAATGTAATCACTATTTAAAGTCGGAGTTAGACTTGCTTCAGCCTCGCACATTAATATTAGCCTTAGGAAGTATTGCGCATCAATCTGTCTTATCAGCTTTTCAATTGAAAAAATCCGATTATGTATTTTCACATGGCGCTCGTCATGATTTGCCTAATCAGTTAGTTTTGTATGATAGTTATCATTGCAGTCGATACAATACGCAAACAAAAAGACTTACCGAAGAAATGTTTTTTAGTGTTTTTCAGTCAATCAAAAAAGAAATGGAGAATTAAAAATGCCTTACATTAATATTAAATTAGCAGGAACCTTAAACCGCGATCAAAAAGAAACTATCGCAAAAGAAATCACAGCGCTGATGGAAAAAGTAGCCCATAAACCAGCGTCGTATACCTACATTGTATTTGATGAAGTTAAAGGTGAGGATTGGTCAGTAGGGGGTAGTTTGTTAGGCTAGTTATATGGACATTAAACCCTTTTTAAAGACACTCCCTAATTTGCCTGGTGTATATCGAATGATTAATCAGGCTGGGGAAGTCATTTATGTCGGGAAAGCCAAAGACCTAAAGAAGAGGGTTGCATCTTACTTTGTTAAAACGATTGCAAGTCCTAGAACAAAAATGATGGTGGGTCACATCGACCATATTGAAATCACAGTGACCCATTCGGAAGCTGAGGCATTGATCTTAGAAAATAATATGATTAAGTCTCACATGCCGCGTTATAACGTTATTTTTAGAGATGATAAATCTTACCCATACATTGTTCTTACTGGCGAAAAATATCCGCGTTTAGCTTTTCATCGAGGGGCTCAGAAAAAAGGAAACCAATATTTCGGACCCTTCCCGAATACAAATGCAGTAAGAGAAAGCATTCAGCTCTTACAAAAAGTTTTTAAATTAAGAACATGCGAAAACTCAGTATTCAAAAATAGATCAAGACCATGTCTTCAATATCAGATTCATCGCTGCACCGCACCATGTGTCGATCTTATTCGAGAGGATGAGTATAAAAATGATATTAAACATGCATCACTTTTTCTAGAAGGCAAAGACAGTGAAGTTATAAGCCAACTTACAAACCAAATGAATGAAGCAGCTACTTCACACGCATATGAACATGCAGCTTTATATCGCGATCGCATTCAAAGTTTAAGACAAGTTAGAACAAAACAATTTGTCAGTGACTTTAGTGCTAGCGATGCTGACATTATTGCTTGTGTGGAAGAAGCGGGTGAATATTGCCTTAACTTGGTCATGATTCGTGCAGGTAGACATTTAGGTGATAAAAGTTTCTTTCCAAAAAACGCTACGGATATTGAAACTCAAGATGTGATTGAAACCTTTATTGCTCAATACTATACAAATCAAACCATACCTAAATTAATTGTGACCCAAGAGCATGTTAATCAATTGCTTATGTCTGAATTTTTTAAATTAAATTACGACATTGAAGTGAAGGTCATTAATAAAGCAATCGGTGATAAACGCGTATGGCTCACTATGGCGCAAAAGAACGCGCAGATTGCTTTAAAACAAAAACTGATGCAATCAGAAAGCCAGGAAAATAGGGTAGAAGCATTGAAAGCAATTTTCAATCTATCGGACTCATTCTCAAGAATCGAATGTTTTGATATTAGCCATACCATGGGTGAGGGCACAGTAGCCTCTTGTGTTGTGTTTGATAAAGGCAATCTTCAAAATAAAGAATATAGACGTTTTAATATTGAAGATATCACGCCAGGCGATGATTATGCTGCTATGCGTGAAGTATTAATGCGTCGCTACAAAAAAATTGCAACAGGTGAAGGCGTGAAGCCAGATCTTATTTTTATTGATGGAGGCAAGGGCCAGCTCAATATAGCGATTGAGGTGATTCAAGAATTAGGCTTGAGCGATATTATGCTTGTGGGTATTGCTAAAGGCGAGGGGAGAAAGCCAGGATTGGAACAGCTTTTTTTAGAAGGTAAAAGTGAGCCCATTATTGTGAAAAAAGATAATGTTGGATTTCACTTAATCCAGCAAATAAGAGACGAAGCTCATCGTTTTGCTATTTCAGGTCATAGAGCGAAGCGCGCTAAAAAAAGAATCACTTCATCTCTAGAGGATATTGAAGGTATCGGCGCACAAAAGAGAAAAAATCTACTCGTCTATTTTGGCGGTATAGAGCGTATTAAAAATGCTAGTATTGAAGAAATTATCATGGTTGATGGTATTGATAAAAAATTAGCTGAAAAAATTTACGACTACTTTCATTGAAAATAAATACATATGAAAATTAATGTTCCTAATGCACTTACTTTTTTCAGGGTGTTTTTGATTCCTTGTTTTGTAGGTATTTATTACCTACCTCATACTTTAATTGGTCAGCCTTTAATGAATTGGATAGGTGCTGGCATTTTCTTATTTGCGGCAATCACAGACTGGTTAGATGGATTCTTTGCGCGGTATTTAAATCAAGCCTCTAAATTCGGTGCTTTTTTTGATCCCGTAGCAGACAAATTGATGGTAGTGGCTGCCCTGCTTGTTTTGGTAGAGCTTGATCGGGTCAATGCGATTATCTCTTTAGTGATCATTGGTCGCGAGCTCTCTATTAGCTCTTTACGAGAATGGATGGCAACAATTGGCAAGCCAGGCGGTATGGCGGTGATGTTTGTGGGTAAGCTTAAGACTACGATCCAAATGATTGCTATTTTAATGCTCCTTTATTGGGACAACCTATGGTTTATCAATGTAAAGTGGATAGGTAATATATTGATTAATATAGCCGCACTGCTGACTGTGATTTCGATGGGGTATTACATCCGTGTGGCGTGGCCTACCTTGAGAAAGAGCATTAAAATCAGGTAAACCTTAGGGTTTTGGCGAGACTTTAAATTGACACTAGCCCAAAAAACGCTAAAATACTCGCTTCTTTACGCGGGAATAGCTCAGTTGGTAGAGCGCAACCTTGCCAAGGTTGAGGTCGCGAGTTCGAGACTCGTTTCCCGCTCCAAATCAAAAACGGGGAAGCATCGTCTTCCCCTTTTTAATTTTGGAGATATTGCTGCGGCGCGATAGCAAAATGGTTATGCAGCGGCCTGCAAAGCCGTAGACGCCAGTTCGATTCTGGCTCGCGCCTCCACTTATTAGTAGTTAAGCCTATTTAAGAATAATTTAGTGATAAAATTCGCTTCTAGTTTTATTTCAAAAGGCCCGGGTGGTGAAATTGGTAGACACAAGAGACTTAAAATCTCTCGATCGCAAGGTCGTGCCGGTTCGATTCCGGCTCCGGGCACCACATTTAATTATTTCCTTGTAGTTTGAATACAACACTTCTTTGCAAAGCTTCTCTTGAGCGTGATCATCCAATACTTGATCGGTTTTTAACGATAGGAGAGGTGGAATTTTTAAATTTTTCCTATGAAGAATTTTTATGTCATTTATTGGGCATAAAGCCTAATCCAGATTACCCATTAGCTTCGGTCGACTATCAGAAAAATCAAACACTTTATTATCTTTATGCAGACCCTGTGTATTTAAGTCTTCAAAGAGATACTTTTTTTTTGGAAAAAAAATTAACAGATGATTTTACTCAAAACGAAATCGAAAATTTGTGCGAGGCTCTTAATGAAACATTTAAGGATGACACTCGTGCATTTGTCTTTAATGATCAAGGGCAGTTATTTCTTGAGTTAAAAAAACAGCCTCATATTAAAACGACATCGATTGCACATATCAAGCCTCAGTCAATTGAATTATTTATGCCGCAGGGTGATGAAGCTATGACATGGCATGCATTGATGAATGAAATTCAAATGTTTCTTTTTGATCATCCTCTTAACCAAGATAGGCTTCGTCGAGAACTTCTCCCATCTAATAGTATTTGGTTTTCAGGGGGTGGTGTCATACCTCAAGCTATTAAAAATCCATACACAACTATTTTTTCCAATAATAAATTCTTAAAGAAAGTACTATCGATTGATAAAAATACCTCTCTTCAATCTTTAGATAAGTTTCATCAGGATGATAACAATCAAGACGCATTAATTACTTTTGAAGATGATGGGGAAATAGATCACATTTTAGAAGTGATATGGAATAATTTTAAAAAACGAAAAATAAAGAATTTGAATATTTATTTGAATTACCAAGATCAGCTTTTGCATATTAACAATCGATTCATACAGCTATTTAAAGTATGGAAAAAAACTCATACAGTAAAAAATTATTTCAATGCTCATTAAATCAAAAAAAATTGACCATACTGCCTTAAATGCTCTCGTTAATTCAGGACTTAATCGTCATTTGGCAAAGTTTTATTCAGCCCGTGGTATTAAGCATATAGATGACGCCACACTCTTAATTGAGAAAATTATTCCTCCGGAAGCTTTAACCAATAACACATTGATGGCATCTATCTTAGCCGACGCTATCTTACAAAAACATAAAATTCTTATCATTGGTGATTATGATACGGATGGTGCAACTTCAACGGCTGTCGGCGTAAGGGCACTTAAGATGATGGGTGCTGATGTAGATTATTTGGTTCCTAATCGATTTGAATTTGGTTATGGTTTGACGCCTGAAATTGTTGATTTAGCGAAAGAAAAAAATCCTAAAATTATTATTACTGTCGATAACGGCATCGCAAGTGTAGAGGGCGTAAATCAAGCAAATCAATATGGTATTGATGTATTGGTTACAGATCATCATCTTCCCGGTGAAACATTACCTAGTGCTAAGTGTATTGTGAATCCTAATCAGCATGGTTGTGACTTTCCAAGTAAATATTTATGTGGCGTAGGCGTTATTTTTTATGTGATGCTAGCCTTGAGAGCTGAACTTAGAAAACGAGATTATTTTAAAGATAATATAGAGCCTAACCTAATGCAGTTAATCGACCTTGTAGCTCTAGGTACGGTTGCAGATCTAGTACCTTTAGATCGTAATAATCGTACTTTAGTTGAATATGGTATTCGAAGAATCAGGTCAGGTCAGGCTAATTCTGGTATTCGAGCACTGATGGCATTAGCTAAAAAAAATCCATCGCAATTTCATACTTCTGATCTTGCTTTTAGTATTGCACCAAGACTGAATGCTGCAGGAAGATTGGATGATATGACTTTAGGTATTCAATGTCTTTTGTCTGATAGTTATGAGGATGCTCGATTTATTGCATCATCACTCGAAGCCTTAAATCTCAAAAGAAGATCAATTGAGTCTGAAATGAAAGATGGCGCCTCCATTCAATTACATGATTTAAATTGTGAGGCTCAATTTAGTATTGCGCTCTATGACCCTACGTGGCATCAAGGTGTGATTGGAATTATCGCTTCTCGAATTAAAGACAAATATCATCGTCCCATCATTGTATTTGCTAAGTCTGAAGAAGGGATCCTCAAAGGCTCAGGGAGATCCATTCAATCACTCCATTTAAGAGATGCGCTTGATCTTATTTCAAAAAAGGATCCAAGCATTCTTATCACATTCGGTGGTCATGCCATGGCTGCTGGGCTCACTATAAAAGAAAAGGATTTTGATCGCTTCGTTCATTTCTTTGAAGAAACAGTCCGAGGTTTAATTACATCAGACGACCTTGAATTAACTATTGAAGTTGATGATGCGCTTAATTTTTCAGAAGTAACTTATGAAGATGTAGAACATATCAATTCACAAGTGTGGGGACAAGGTTTTCCGCTTCCTATTTTTGAAGGTGAGTTTGAAGTTGTTGAGCAAAGAATCCTTGCAGATAAACATTTAAAGTTAAATCTTCTATTACAAAACAAGGTATTTGAAGCTATTTATTTTAATCACAGTGAGCATCTCCCTCGAAAGATAAAAGCGATCTATCAGGTTGATTCTAATGAGTTTAATGGCAATAAAAAAATTCAAATTCAATTGAGAATGTTGACTTAAGGATGACATTCTTAATTGCCCATCCTGTCCCAACAAAGTAAAATTCAACAAACTAATTAAGAGACTGTCATGAGACGTAAAATCGTTGTTGGTAATTGGAAAATGAATGGTTCTTTGGCGTCTAATGAGGCACTTCTTAAAGCCTTGGTAGAAAAGATACCTCAAGTAATTTCAGTCGATATTGTGGTGTGTGCCCCTTATCCTTATTTGTTTCAAACACAATCCTATCTTAAGCATTCACCTATTTTTTGGGGCGCTCAGAACGTGGCTAAGTATGAATCAGGCGCTTTTACAGGTGAAGTGAGCGTTTCCATGCTCAAAGAATTTGGTGCAAGCTATGCGATTATCGGCCACTCCGAGAGAAGTACCGCTTATTGCGAGTCCGATGAAAATATTGCTACCAAATTTATGATGGTTAAAAAAGCAGGTATGACGCCGATTCTATGTGTGGGTGAAACCTTAATTGAGAGAGAAGCTGGCATCATGGAAAAAGTAGTATCTAAGCAGCTGGATACAATCATTGTAATGTATGGCGAAGAAATTTTTGATGAGACCGTAATTGCTTATGAGCCTATATGGGCTATTGGCTCTGACTTAGCAGCCTCTCCTGAACAAGCGCAAGCGATGCATCAATTTATTCGTGAGAAATTATCCTCAAATACTAAGGTCATAAAGAGCCTCAAAATCATCTATGGAGGAAGCGTAAACCCTCAAAATGCGTTACAATTATTCTCTATGCCAGACGTAGACGGCGGACTCGTAGGACGAGCATCTTTAAATGCAAGTGATTTTGAGTCTATTTGTCATTCAGCCGAAATATAAATCAAAGAAAATAGGATTATGGAAAATTTAGTAACAATTATTCATGTGATTGCATGCTTAGGCGTCATTGGTTTGGTGCTGATGCAACACGGTAAGGGCGCGGATATGGGAGCGGCTTTCGGAAGCGGATCATCAGGTAGCTTATTCGGCGTCAGTGGCTCATCGAATTTTTTAAGTAGAACAACAGCAATATTTGTTTTAGTCTTTTTTCTGACCAGCATTTCCTTGGCGTTCATCGCAGGTCAAAAATCAGGTACCGGCAGTGTGGTGAAAGAAACTGGGTCATCAGAAGTGCAAAAATCTTCTGAAACTAAAAGTAGCGAAGCTCAGTCAAAGTCCTCAAGCGGCGCTCAAAATATCCCAAAATAGAGACTGTTAAATCTATAAAGCCGTCGTGGTGGAATTGGTAGACACGCTATCTTGA